>NZ_JBICZP010000005.1:476934-721427 GCF_043202015.1 Kitasatospora sp. NPDC048239
CCTGCGCCCGGCTGGCGGCCCCCCCCCCCCGGGGGGGGGGGGGGGGGGGGGGGGGGGGGGGGGGGGGCGCGCCGGGCGGGGGGGGGGGGGGGGGGGGGCCCCCGGGGGCCCCCCCCCCCGCCCCCCACCGCCCCGGCCGGTGAGGGCTCAGCCCGCAGCGGTGAACGAGGCCGCGAGCCGGGGGACGTAGTCGGCGAGCGCGGGGGCCCAGCAGCCGTAGTTGTGCCCCCCGTTGCAGGTGGGCGACAGGCTCGACCCGTTGCCGTAGTCGACCAGGCGGGTGGGGATCCCGAGCCTGTCCAGACGGGTCTGGACGGTGTGGGTGGCGATCGCGGTGAAGTGGTCGATCGGCCCCTGGTCGCCGGTGTAGAGGGTGACCGCCGTCCCGGACAGTTTGGCCAGGTTGGCGGACGCCGCGGGGTTGACCTCGTTCCAGACGTGGTCGGCGTTGAAGACCGGGTACGGCGAGCCGAAGATCGCGTCGCTGTCCACGTACGTCCCGTAACCGGTGCACTGACCCGTGCCGGAGGTGCTCACGGCGCACCACGCGCCCGGGAGGTTGAGCTCCGTGGCCACGACCGTCCCGCGGATCTCCGCCATGCCGAGGTCGATGCCGCCGGACAGGGAGGCGACGTGGCCGAACAGGTCGGGGCGCAACTCGGCGTAGTGCAGCGCGCCGTAGCCGCCCATCGACAGGCCGACCACGGCCCGGTGGGACCTGTCGGCGAGGGTGCGCAGGTTCGCGTCGATGAAGGGGACGACCTGCCGGGTGTGGAAGGTCTGCCAGTTGGCCGCGCCGAGGGCGGTGTTCTGCATCAGCCAGTCGGCGTACCAGCCCTTGAGGCCGCCGTCGGGGACGACGGTGATCATCGAGTCCGAGTGCAGCGCGGGGGCGGCCGCGGCGTCGTCCACGGTGCCCGCCCCGCCGTGCAGGAAGTAGGCCACCGGCCACCGCCGGCCCGGGTCCTCGGCGTAGCCCCGGGGGAGGAGGACGCGGATCCTGTGGGTGCCGGACAGCTGGGCGGTGGCCACGGTGAGCGTGAAGTCGGTGCTCGAATGCACCTCGGGGGCGCCGATCCGGGTCAGGCCGAACCCGTCGGTGAAGGGCGGCGGGGCGGTGTCGTCCGCGTGGGCGGGCGCGGCGGTGAGCAGCGCGGTGACGGCCATCGCGGCGGCTGCGACGGTCGCCTTCACACGGCGGCGCCAGGAGGGCGGGAGCGAGGTCATCAGCGGTCCTCTCGGGTGGGAGCGGGCACGGTGCGGGAGGGATCAGGGGCGGGGAGGGGAGGGGCAGGCGCTACAGCGCGCAGTAGGCGTCGACCGTCGCCTTGCCGGTGTCCTGCTGACCCTTCGTCCCGGCCAGCATGTGGAACTCGTTGTTGGCGCGCGCGACCTGCCTGGCGCCGTCGTCGCTGGTGTACCAGTCGCTGAAGTAGCCCAGCACGGCGCCGTTGTGGCTCCAGGCCCACTGTCCGCACGGCAGCTGCACGTGGAGGATGCCCAGGCCGTAGCCCACCGTGCCGTCGGCCGTCACCGGGACGGTGGTCTTGAGCTCGGCCTGCTGCGCGGGAGCCAGCAGCCGCCCGGTCACCAGGGCCCGGGAGAAGGCGGTCAGGTCGTCGAGGGTCGACACGATCGCCCCGGCGGGCCCGAACGCCTGGACGTTCGACGCGGTGACGTCCCTGATGCCGATGCTGATCACCGGGTACTCGTACCCGTGCAGGTGGTTGCCGGAGAGCGACGGGTCGGCGGTGGGGAAGCCGGTGTCGTGCAGGCCGAGCGGTTCGATGATGCGGTGCTGGACCTCGGTGGCCGTGTCGTTGCCGGTGACGGCCTTGATCACCATGCCCGCCAGGACGTAGTTGGTGTTGGAGTAGCTCCACTTCTGCCCCGGCGCGCCGGTGGGCTTGCGCTGCGCGAGGCCGAGGTCGACCAGGGACTGCGCCGGCCAGGCCTGGTCGGGCCGGGCGTTCAGTGCGTAGGTCAGCGAGAACCCCGCGTCCTTGGCGTAGTCCGGCAGGTCGGAGGTGTGGTTGAGGAGCTGGCGGATGGTGATCCGCGAGCCGTCGTAGCCGTTCGCGTTCACGGCTCCGGGCAGCCACCTGGCGACGCTGTCGTCGAGCGACAGGCGCTGCTCTCCCTCCAGTTGGAGGAGCACGGTGGCGGTGAACGCCTTGGTGTTGCTGCCGATGCGGAACTTCGCCGTCGGGTCGGCGGGCACCCGGGTGGACAGGTTGCCGACGCCCGCGTGCACGTACTGGGTGGTGTCGCCCTGGCGGACCAGGCCGATCACACCGGGGTACCCGTCGGCGACGCCCTGCTGCGCGCCGGCCTGGAGGATGCCGGCGGCGGTCGGGGTGTCGGCGCTCGCCGGGCCGGCGCCGGCCAGGGCGGCGAGTGTCAGCGCCGCACCGGCGGCGATCAGACGTAGGGGCTTCATCGGACTCCTTGGGCTGAGGGTGGTCCACGGCGGCGCGCTGCGCCCGCGATGTGCCGCGGTTGCCGGGGGCGCCGCGGAGGCCTCGGGAACCTCCGCCACGCCGGCGCCGCGCCGACCGGGTCCCTCCGATGTTGCTGGCCGGGCGGCCCCGCCGGACAGGCCACGGCACCGGCCACATATGACCGGCCGGCCCTGCCGCCCGCGGGGGCTGCCGTGGTCAGGGCGCTGCAACAGGTCCGGTCGGCGCGGGGTCGGCGGGCGGTCCAGCAGGCGGGGCCGAGGGCCCCGGCGGGAAGGTGGCCGGGGCGAAGCCGGTGTGCCGATGACGGAACGTGTGGCCGAGGTGGTGCTGCAACCGCACGTGCCGGAACTGGTAGACCGCGCCGGTCTGCCGAAGCACCCCGCGGCCGTACGCGTCCTCCAGGAACGCCGCCGGCCGCCAGGGCAGTCGGCCGGTCAGCGGCAGCAGGACGTGGGACAGCAGGACCCACTGCCCCCACGCGGTGAAGGCGAGGAGGTAGGCGGCCGTCCCGCCGACCCCGCCGACCGCGCCGATGAAGAGGCCGTCCGCCAGCCCCCAGCTCAGCGGCCCCAGCAGGTCCTGGAACAGGTCGACCACCAGGCGTCCGCAGAAGGCGATGGCGAGGGTGAGCGCGGGTGCCAGGACGAGGAACTGCCGCCCGACCGTCGCGCGGTTCGAGGACAGCAGGCCGGCCGGGGTCGCCGCGGAGGACACGTCGACGGGCGCCTCCAACGCGGCCGAGAGGCCGAAGACCAGCCCGGCGGCCGATCCGAAGGTCAGCCCGAAGCACACCATGTTGATCAGGGTGCCCTCGATCACGTCCGCATCGGTGAGCGGGGGCCCGGCGTAGAGCGAGCGCTCCAGCGCGAGGGCGCACGCGTACCCGACCCCCATGACGGACCCTCCGAACAGGCCGTTCCCGAACCGGGTGACGAAGGTGCGGACGGGCCGGCGGCCGAGGCTGCCGCGCGTGCCGGGAAGCCGAAGCCGAAACCGCAGCCGTACGCGGGCCGGCTCGAACGCCCTCCCGCCGCCGAGCGTGAGCAGGATCGCGTAGACGGACCCGAAGGCGAGACCGGCGACCGGGCCCACGAGGCTCCCCTGGAGGAGGATCTCGCCGATCCCCAGCGGGGTGCCGAGCAGCGGGCTGACGAGCAGGCAGGCGAGCCAGTCGGACAGGGCGACGCTCAAGGAGGTCGCCGCCACCACGGCCGTGATGCGGGTGGAGCGCGGCAGCGAATCGCCCAGCTGCCACCAGGCGAGGTCCTGCCTGTCGTGCTCGAACCGCGCCAGGTGGTGGGCGAGATGGCCGAGCCAGTGCTGTGCCCGCTCCGGCTCCCAGCCCGGCGACCGGAGCTGGTGGCCCGGGGTGTCCCGCTCGGGCGCGCGGTGCCGGTAGACCGCGGGGACGAAACCCGACAGCAGGTGCTCCTCCAGGGCCCTCGCCGTGGGGAACCGGGCGGTGTCGAGCAGTTCGGCGGGATCGCGGCCGGGCGTCTCGCTGTAGATGGTGCGCGCCAGGATGACCACGAGCGGGGTGGTGAGCGCGGTGGCGAGGTTCACCGCGGCCGGGGTCTCCCCGGCCCGCAGCTCCTCGAGGACGGCCTCCCACCCGCCACCTGTGGACTCGCCGCCGGTGCCGCCGGTGCCGCCGGTGATCGTGCGGGCGGTCCGTGGCAGGTAGTCGACCAGGTCGTCCGGGGTGAGATCGGTGAGCTCGATGCCGGCGGCCCACAGCAGCGGGGCGTGCGCCTCCCGTACCGCCTCGGCGAACTCGCCGCGCCGACTGGTGAGCACGAGCGGCAGCGAGCTGGCGTTGAGCACGTCGAGGGCCTCCCGCCGCAGACCCTCCGCGATCTCGTCGAACCCGTCGAGCACCGGGAGGATCAGATCGGCGTCGACCAGCGCGGCGGCCAGCGTCGAACCACGGGGGCCCCGGCGGGCCAGATGCGGGTGGTCGCGCAGCAGCCGTCCGATCAGCCAGTCCCGCAGCGCGGTGGTCGTCGGGTCCCAGGATCCGAGGCCGAGGACGACCGGCACCCGGCCGGCGACCGCCGGGGCCGCCTCCAGGTGGTCCAGGAGGAACCTGATCGCGAGGATCGACTTGCCGGAGCCGGCCTGCCCGAGGATCACCAGCCGCCCGGAGCCGATCCGCCGGTAGACCTCCGCGACGCTCCGCAGGTCACCGCTGAGGTCCAGCGGGCGGGGCACGGCACCCGGCCCGAGCCGCTGGATGTTCTCCGAACGGTCCGTGAGGCCCGCGGGCGCGGGCCGCCAGCGGACCGGCAGCGGAAACGGATCGTGGACGCGGCGCTGCGCCTCCTCGCGCCGCCAGCGACGCCTGACCTCCGCCGCCAACTCCTGTGCGGCGTCGGCCAGCACGGCGGGCACCGCGGGGACGGTGGGGACGGTGGGGACGGCGGGTGCGGCGAGTTCGGCAGGTAGGGCGGGTACGGGTGGCGCGGCGGCCGTTGCGAGGTGCCCGTCGGCGGTGGCGGGGCGCTCGTCGGCCGTCCCCTCCCGCGAGGTCGCGAGGGCGAGCGCCAGGCCCCGGCGCTCCTCCTGGCTGATGCCGAGGGCGTCGGCCAGCAGGTTCACCGTGCCCAGCCGGTGGTCGGTGGATCTTCCGCTCTCCAGTCGGCGAATCGTGCGAACGCTCACTCCGGACCGTTCGGCCACCTGCTCCTGCGTCAGGCCCGCCTGACCGCGCAGCCGGCGCAACAGCATGCCGAGCTGTTCTGCCACCGAGGTACCTCTCTACTCGCCGGTAGGGTTCGGCGGCGAGCCTACCTGTGACGCCCGGTCAGGTATGGCCGGTGGCTTGGCCTGTCGGCTGAGCATGACCAACGCCACAATCACTGCTCTTACGGACCCGTCGCACGGCAGGACACGAGGAGACGACGTGGCATTCCGCTACTGGTGTGGTGAGTGCGGGTTCAGGACGCCGTGGCTCGGCAGGTCCGAGGGGGAGCGGCAGCAGATCGACCACTACACGAAGTGGCACCCCGGCACCCCGCCCGGCGGCGACGTCGAGGTCGGGCGCAGCCGGGACGCCGGCCTCGGCTGCGGCTGCCTGCCGCTGGCCGTGATCGCGCTGCTGCTGCTGGTCGTCGCGGTGGCGTTCCACCGCTGAGCCGGAGACGCCGACGCCCCCGACGGTTGCCGGGGGCGCCTCGCCTGGGTGGCGCGACGTGAGCCGTCGGGTCGGCGCGACGTCGACCCGTCGGGTCAGCTCGCAGTCGCCGTCGCCGTCGCCGTCGCCGTCGTCCCCGTCGCCGCCGGCACGGTCACCGGCGACGAGCCGCCGGGTACCAGCAGCTGTGGCGCCCCGCCACCGTCCGCCGGGACGGTCCAGATGTCGCTGCCCTTCCCGTCCCGGCCGGGCAGCGCGTAGCCGACCGTCTCCCCGTCGAGCCAGGCCGCCTGGTCGTCCACGCTGCGCGCCTCGGCCAGCGGGTGCTCGCGCAGGCCGGCCAGCTCCAGGACGTAGAGCCGCCAGGGCGCGGCCGGGTCGGCCGAGACCTTCTTCTTGAAGGCGATCCGGGTGCCGTCCGGCGAGAGCGAGGGGCACTCGACGTTCTCCCGCAGTGTCCGGGCCGACCACGCCCGGAGGTCGCCCTCGACCAGGTGGGTCTGGCCACCGGTCGAGACGGTGGCGTAGAAGCGGTTGTCGTCGGCGGCGAAGTTGACGCCCCAGTAGTTGACGTCGGCGGCGTGGTATCGGGTGTCGCCGACGGTCAGCGGGATCGACTCGATCGACTTGACCAGGTAGCCGGTACGCAGGTCCAGGATCGACGTCCGGGTGGAGAAGCCGCTGGCCGCGTACGAGTCGCCCACCGCGAACGTCGTCCAGGAGAGCAGCTGCCCGGAGGCCGACACCCGGGCCCGGTTCGGGATGCCGGGTACCGTCACCGTCTGGAGCTCGGTGAACCGCCGGTCGTAGACCACCGCCTGGGTACGGGCCGGGATGCCGGGAAGGGCCCGCAGGCACAGCGCCCGCTCGCCGGCCGCGTAGAACCGGTCGCAGGACGGCCCGTCCGGTGCCCCCTGGCTGCGGGCGACCCGCCCGGTGGCGGTGTCCCGGTAGTAGAGTCCGGGCGCGTTCAGGGTGAACGAGCTCTCCGCTGCGACGAGTTGGTGCTGGCCGCCGCGCTGCCTGGCGTGCAGCACGTACCCGAGCGAACCGCCCAGCAGGACCAGGACGGCGATGACCAGCACCGTCGAACGCACCTTCATGAGACCTCCCGTCCCGGCAGGATCCGCCATGCGGCGGCGAGTGCGGCGGCCAGCGCGAGTGCGGCCGCCGCCAGGGCCGGGCGCGGACCCCAGCACGTCCAGGCCGCACCGAACCCGGCCGCTCCGACCAGCCGGGCCAGTGCCTGGCCGGTCTGCAGCACGGCGAGCCCGCCGGCCCGGCCGTCCGGCGGCAGCACCGGTCCGGCGAGCGCCATCAGCACGCCGTCCGTGGCGGCGTAGAAGACTCCCAGCAGCACCAGGGTGAGCACGGCGCTCGGCCACCCCGTCGGAGCCGCCAGGGTGAGGTAGGCCGCGAGCAGCGCACCGTGCCCGCAGAGGAACGGGATGCGCCGTCCGGTCCGGTCCGCGATCCGGCCCACCGGTACGGCCAGCAGCAGGTAGCACGCGGCCGCGCCGAGCGGCAGCAGCGGGAAGAGTGCGGGCGACAGGTCCAGGCCGCGTTGGAGCAGCAGGTAGAGGAAGGAGTCGCCGATCGTCGCGGCGCCCAGCAGCGCGGCGGCCGTGACCACCCGCCGGAACACCGGGTCGGCGAGGGCCTTGGTCTTCCTCCGCGGCGGCACCGTCTTGGCCGACACGGGCGTCTTGGCCGGCACCGTCTTGGCCGACACGGGCGCCCCGCCTTGCACCGGCGCCCCGGCCGGGACGAACAGCACCAGGACCAGCACGCCGAGCAGCCCGGTGGCGAAGCTGACCACGAACACCGCGTCGTAGGCGTCCGCCGTCGCCCACAGCACCGCGAACGCGACCAGCGGTCCGATCAGCGCCCCCGTGGTGTCCATCGCCCGGTGCACGCCGAACGCCCGGCCGAGTGCCTCCGGCGGTGCGCTGAGCGTGATCAGGGCATCCCGCGGCGCCGTCCGCACCCCCTTGCCGAGCCGGTCGGCGGCCAGCGCGGCGGCGATCCCGCCGGCCGCCCCGCCGGCCAGCAGCAGCCCGAGCCGGGAGAGCGCCGAGAGCAGGTAGCCGACCCCGGCGACCGTCCGGTGCCGGCCGCCGCCCCGGTCGGCGAGCCGGCCGCCGAGCAGCCGGACCAGCGCCGTGGCGCCGTTGAACAGGCCGTCGAGGAAACCGAACTGGAGTGGTGAGAGGCCGAGCCCCAGCACCAGGTAGAGCGGCAGCACGGCGGTGACCATCTCCGAGGAGACGTCGGTGACCAGGCTGACCGCGCCGAGCGCGATGACCGTGCCGGGGACGCGGCGCCCCCCCCCCGGGGGGGGGGGGGGGGGGGGCCGCCCCCCGGCCGGGGGGGGGGGGGGGGCGCCCGCCGGGGGGGGGGCGGGGGGGGGGGGGGGGGTGAGCGGCCCGCCCGGGGCCCCCCACCGCGGGGGCGCGGGGGGGGCCCGGGGGCCCCGGGCCGGGCGGGTGGCCGGGGCGGGGGCCGCCCCCCCCGGGCCGGGGGGGGGGGGGCGCCGCGTCCGGACGGCGGCCGGTGGTGGCCAGGTACATCATCAGTGGCAGCTGTACTTCGGGCTGGTGTCCTTGACCTGGCCGTCCGTTCCGACGTAGGTCCAGCCGTACCCGGAGTCGGTGAAGTCCAGCTTCAGCACGCCGTAGTCACCGCTGATCCGCTTCTGGCTGTTCGGCTGGACCTGCTCGATCGGGTAGGGCTCGGCGCCACCCATCCCGCCGACGATCTCGACGATCCCGTCCGCGGTGGCCTTCCCGTCCGAGTCCTGCGGGGCGAACCGCTCGTAGTGGTGGTCGTGCCCGTTCAGCACCAGGTCGGCCTTGGCGCCGTAGAGGATCTTCCACACCGGCCGGGAGACCGGGTCGTTGCCGTGCCCGCCCGAGGAGTACAGCGGGTGGTGCCAGTAGGCGGCGACGCACTTCTTCGCGTTGGCCGCCAGATCGGCCTTCAGCCAGTCGATCTGGGCACTCTGGTCGAAGGCGTTGGAGTCCAGCGCGACGAAGTGCCAGTTGCCCTCGTCGAAGCTGTACCAGCTCTTGCCCTGCGGGTAGGCGATGCTGCCGAAGTACGACTTGTACCCGGCGAGCGACCCGGCCGGGTCGTAGGTCTCGTGGTTGCCCGGCACCGGATGGGTCTTCGCCTTGAACGCACCCCAGGTCTTGTCGTAGTAGTTCCGGAAGTCCGCCAGCCGGGCGTCGTCGTACTGGTTGTCACCCATCGTCAGGTAGAACTTCGGGTTGATCTGCTGGGCCAGCGCGGCGGTCTTCGGGTGCGCGCAGCCGCTGTCGGAGGCGGTGCACTGGGCGGCGATGTCACCCGCCGCCACCACGGTGAACGCCCCGCCCGGCGGCGGGCCGCCGTCCAGGACCCCGTACACCTCCATCTCGAACAGCGAATACCCGTAGGACGTCCCGCGGGCCGTCCCGTACATCCGGACGTAGCGGCCCTTGCCGGCCAGCCCCGCCCAGTCGTCCGTCCCGCCGTTCCCGGCCTTCTCCTCCGCCACCGCCGTCCAGGTCACCCCGTCCGCGGACACCTCCAGCCGGTACGCCTTCGCGTACGCGGCCTCCCAACTGAGCTTCACCCGCGAGATGGTGGCGTTCGTCCCGAGGTCCACCCGCAGCCACTGCGGATCCTTCCCCTCGGCACTCGCCCACCGCGTGGTGGTGCTTCCGTCGAACGCCTTCCCCGCCGCGTACGACGACCCCTCCGTGGACGAGGCCGTCGCGGCCTTCCCCTGCGAGATCAGCGGATCGACCGCCGCCCCCGCCTGCCCGGGCCACCCGAGCAACAGGCCGCCGAGCAACGCGAGCACAGCGGCGAACACTCCGACACGAACAGGCCTTGCTGAGACTCCCAGACGCATCCCTGGACTCCCTGACCTTGAGAATGGCGAGAGCTGGACACCGGCGCACGCCAAACGTGAACCCACCGGACAAGCGGTGACCGCACCACCGCGGCGGCCGGGTCAGAGCTCTCACTGAGCGCGTCACGCCCCATCAGAACCGGGCGCCGCGCCGAGCCGCCAGCGGACAGAGTAGTAGAAAGTAAAGTTTCCTATCAATAGATGAGCGCCATCGAACTCCCTTCCGCCCACCGGCCCGTGGATCCAGTCCGTCACTTCTCATCACGACGCCAGTGGAAGCCCCCGGGGGAGCTCCACCGGGTCGGCGGCGCAGTCTCGGCCGTCGTCATGGAAATCGACGGAGAGCGACTCTGTGAGGCATCCCGCGGTGGGCCCACTCGCCGGAGGTCAGGTCGCGGTACTGGCGGATTCGCCCGTCGGCGGGGGAGTGGGTCGGCAACGCTCAGGCCGCCCGACTTCAGCCCACGCCCGCCGCTACAGCAGGCGCTTGATGTCGCCGCGGGCCCGGTAGAAGCCGCCGTCGCCGGACTCCCGGACCTCCGCGACCAGGTAGCGGGCGCCCGCCACCCGGATGTCCTTCGGGAACTGCACCCGGCGCTCGGGGTCGAAGCCGGGCGCCACGACCCGCACCCGCAGCCGGCTGCCGTCCTGCACGCACTCGACCTCGATCCCGGTCGCGCCCGCCGACCCGGCGGCCACCGTCTCCACCTCGGCGCCCGCCACCGCCGCCGTCCAGCCCTTCCCGTCCACCTCGGCGGCCTGCGGCAGCTGCCCCTGCTCCGCCGCCAGGACCGCCTGCTCGCTCGCGTCGAGGCAGGCCAGCGACCCGTCCGTGGTCACGATGTAGAGTCGGCCGTCGCGGTACTGCATGCTGTACGCCGAGCCGCAGCCCGTGCCGAGCTTCCACAGCCGGGTGCCGTCCGCCGCGAAGCAGTACACCGACGAGTGGTTGTCGCCGGCGAAGACGTACCGGCCGTCGGGCGAGGACGCGCAGGAGAACACCGACGCGTCACAGCGGTAACTGGCGGCCTCGGAGCCGTCCGACTTGCGCAGGCGGTGCACCCAGCCGCGCGAGGTGCCGGCGAACACCTCGTCACGCTCCTGCCAGCCGAAGAGCACCGAGCCGGTGGTCGGCACCTGCCAGACCGGCTCGCCGCCGCGCGCGTTGTAGCGGGCGACGCCCTTCGAGTGGCCGTGGTAGACGGCGTCGGTGTCGCAGCGGACCATCCAGCCGTCTGTCCCGGTGGCGCTGCGCCGCCACTGGAACTCGTCCTCGTGGTCGACCGTGGTGATGCCGCCGCGCGCGTCGGCCACCCCGAGCACGCCGTCGTGGATGTCCAGCCAGTAGATGTCGACGTCCTCGGCGATCTCGTACGCCACCCGGGGCACCTTCCCGCCCAGGTCGTAGACCTTGCCGTCGTCGCAGCCCGCGTAGATCCACCAGTCGTCGGCGACGATGCACTTCACACCGTCGGGCAGCCCGTAGCGGCCGGTGACCTGGCCGTCGTGGGTGAGCGTGTAGACGTCCCCGCGCTCGTTGCCCACCCAGGCGTGCTCCTCGCCGACGAAGATCCCGAACGCCGCCGCGCCGGAGCGGAACCGCCACAGCACCGGGGCCTGGCGGGCGGTCGAGCCGCTGCTGACGATCGCCCGGCGGGTCACCGCGCGCGGCTGCCGGACCCCGGCCACCGCCGGGGCGTAGCCCTTGCGGACCTTCTCGCCCAGCTTCTTCGCCGCGGCCGAGGCCGCCTTCTCCGGCGTCGGGTACGAGGTCGTGCGCGCCTGGCCCGGCTCCCCGATCCGGCCGTAACGGATGGTCACGGCCAGGCCGGAGACCTTCACCTCGTAGAACTTGTGGGCGCTGCCCGCATCCTCGGAGAGCTCCAGGTACGTGACCTGCTCTTCGACGGCAATCGGCATGGCGGGGCCCCTTTCGGGCGGCGGGTGCGGGCGTGCCGGGCGGTGCCCGGCGACATGACCCAAACTAGGCCCTGCCACTGACACCGCGTGTGTCAGCGGCAGGGCTCACCGCCCAGCCCTCCGGCGCCCCTTACGCTCCGCTGCCCGCTGCCCGCTGCCCGCTGCCCGCTGCCCGCTTACGCGCAGGCGCTCCCCCTACGCGCCGGTGCCCGGGCCGTCGCCCCGGGTGCCGGGGTCGACGCCGTGCTCCTCGACGAAGTGCTTGAAGCGGCGCAGGTCACCTCTCACCATTCGTTCGAGCACACCCAGCTTGTCGGCGGCCTTCTCGGCGAAGCCGGTGGGCTGGAAGTCCATGGTCATACTGACGCGCGTGTGGGTCGCATCGATCGGCTCCAGGGAGACCATGCCGGTGTGCTTCACGTCCTCGGTGGTGGTGCGCCAGGAGACGCGTTCGTCGGGGATCCGTTCGGTGAACTCGGTCTCGAACTCACGGGACAGGCCGGCGATCTTCGTCTTCCAGTGGGCGTGCAGGTCGTCCAGCTGCCTGACCTCCTCCACGCCCTCCATGAACTCCGGGAAGCGCTCGAAGCTCGTCCACTGGTCATAGACGACGCGGACCGGAACGTCCACGTCGATCGACTCCTGCACCTTGCTCATCGCTACACCCACCTCCACGCCGTCCGGACACGATGCCGACGTCTGCCGACCTCTGCCGGTGGACGACCTCCCGAGGCGGAGACTCCGCCGACGGCACCACCATGAATGTCCGTCCTCCGGTGGACGACGGCAACCCGCCGCGCCGTCGGCCGGAGGGTGGCGGGTGGCGCTCAGCCGATCGGCTGAGCGCCGGCCCCTGCCCCGTTCCTCGGCCGATGGTGTGCGCTGCTCCTCGGCCGTACCAGGGAGGCCTGCGAAGGGCGTCCGTCCCGGTCGGGAGGGGGCGGCTGGAAATTCGGTTGCGTTGATCTTGGGAGTGGCTAGACTTCCATCGTTCTCGCCGCGGTGCAGCCGTGGCCGTGCCGCTGCGTTCCGTGCTGTGGCGTGAGGACCGACGTGGAGAAGCAGAGGAGGTGTGTACCGGTGGTTGCCGCCGTCTCGCGGCGCGCTCTCGTGTGCGCGCCATACGCCTCTTCCTCTCGTCTTTCGCCCACCGGCTGACGACGCCTTGTAACCGGCGCACGGTGGGCTGTTCCCCAGGAGCCACCACAGTGCGTGAGCGCTTTTCCGACAGCGATTCCTTTTCCCGCGTCCGTCCCAAGGGCGCCCCTCGTCGCGGCCGCCGGTCCGAGCGGTTCGACGACCACGAGCCCGAGCTCGTGTACCGCGATGCCTTCGGGTCCGGGTTCGCCGGCTTCGACGGCTATGACAGCGCGGACTACACCGACAACACTGACGAGGCCGGCAACGCCGGCAGCTTCGACTACGACACCCACGACGAGCGGCACGCCGCAGATGAGTCGGTTCCGGTCGCCGACGGCCCGGCCGAGGGCGACCGCTGGTCGACCTGGGACCAGTCCACGCCCACCGAGAAGGGGCCCGAGCCGCGCCCTGCCTGGGTGGTGACCGAGCTCGCGGCCGTCGACACCGAACTCGGCCTGGTGAAGACCGGCAAGGAGGCCGACGTCTTCCTGCTGGAACGCGGAGTGCCCGGTACCGGTCGGCGCACGCTGATGGCGGCCAAGCGCTACCGCGACGCCCAGCACCGGATGTTCCACCGCGACTCCGGCTACCTGGAGGGCCGCCGCCACAAGGAGTCGCGGGTCGCCAGGGCGATGGCCAAGCGCACCGCGTTCGGCAAGGAGGCCATCGCCGGACAGTGGGCCGCAGCCGAGTTCACGGCCCTGTGCCGACTCTGGTCGGCCGGCGTCGCCGTCCCGTACCCGGTGCAGATCACGGGCACCGAGATCCTGATGGAGTTCGTCGGCGACGAGAACGGCACCGCCGCACCGCGGCTCGCGCAGCTGCGCGCCGAGGAGGCGGACGTCGAGGATCTGTGGGACCAACTCGGCCGCAGTCTGTCGGTGCTGGCCGGTGACGGTTATGCCCACGGGGACCTGTCCGCGTACAACATCCTGGTCCACGACGGGCGGTTGGTGATCATCGATGTGCCGCAGATCGTGGACATCGTCGCCAATCCGCGCGGGAGTTCGTTCCTGGAACGGGATGTGCGCAACGTCGGAGCCTGGTTCGTGTCCCGGGGCCTGCCGGAGCAGCGCGTCGGCGAGCTGGTCGAGGCTCTGCGGTTCGATGCACGGCTCGGGTGAGCCGGGCCGTCGGGCAGGCGGTGGCGCAGGGCGTCGGGCAGGCCGTCGCGCAGGGCGTCGGACAGCGGGGAGCGGGGGAACGTACGATCAGCCAATGTCTGACATGACGGAAACCAAGCCAGGCTGGCTCGCCCCCGAGGAACTTGAGACCACGAGGGCCCGGATACCGATCCTGTACGTCGAGGCCGTCCCGGTGCGCGTCGACGCCGCGGGCGAGGTCACCCAGATCGGGCTCCTGCTGCGGATCGGGCCGGACGGGACGGTCAGCCGCACGCTGGTCTCCGGCCGGGTGCTGTACCACGAGCGGATCCGCGACGCGCTGCTGAGGCACCTGGAGAAGGACCTCGGCCCGGTGGCGCTGCCGCGGATCCCGGCCTCGCTGCAGCCGTTCACCGTCGCCGAGTACTTCCCGACCCTGGGCATCACCGAGTTCCACGACCCTCGGCAGCACGCGGTGTCCCTGGCCTACATCATCCCGGTGGCCGGCGACTGCAGGCCGCGCCAGGATGCGCTCGACCTCGTCTGGTTCAGCCCGGAGGAGGCCGCGTCGCCGCTGGTGCAGCAGGACATGCCCGGCGGGCAGGGGGCCCTGCTCAAGCGGGCGCTCGCCCATGTCGGCTGCCTGGCCTGAACCCCGGTCGTACGCCGTCGGCGTGACCGGACCTGGTCATCCAGGTCCGGTCACGGCGACGGCCCGGGCCGCGTCGGGGATCAGCGCAGTCCGGCGAAGAGGTCGTTCTCGGGCACGGCCGCGCCGGTGGTGTCCTGGACCCGCAGGAAGGTCTCCACGCCCATCAGCTCGGTGAACCTCTCCTTGCCCATCTTCAGGAAGAAGATGTTCTCGCCCTGGCTGGCGTGCGCGGCCAGCGCGTCGAACTTCTGACCGCCGAACTCGGTGGTGTCCACCCAGGTGGTGATCTCCTCGTCGGGGAGCCCTATCTCGGCCATCGCGGCGGCCTCCTCCGGGCTCGGCTCCTGCCAGTCCGCGCCGGACTCGCGCAGGACCTCGCCGAACCGCTTCATCATCGAGCGCGGCGCGGTGGTCCAGTACACCTTCGGCGTGATCCCGGCCATCTCCAGGGCCGCCATCGTGATGCGGTTCGCCTGGATGTGGTCGGGGTGGCCGTAGAAGCCGTTCTCGTCGTACGTCACGACCACATCGGGCTGGTAGCGCCGGAACAGCTCGGCGAGGCGGGTGGCGCCCTCCTCGACGGGCGTCCGCCAGAAGGATCCGGGCGCGTCGTTGGTCGCCCAGCCCATCATTCCGGAGTCGGCGTACTCCAACATCTCCAGGTGGCCGACGTTCAGCACCTCGCAGCTCGCCTCCAGCTCCTGACGCCGCATCGCCGCGACGGCCGCCGGATCGTGCCCGGGCTCGCCGGGCTTGACACCCCCCGGTCCGTCACCGCAACCGCCGTCGGTACACGTGACGAGGACCGTGCGAACGCCCTCCGCCGCGTAGCGCGCGAGGACACCCCCCGTTCCGGTGGCCTCGTCGTCGGGGTGGGCGTGTACCGCCATCATCGTCAAGGGTCGGTCAACCATGAAAACCATCCTCCACTCTGAAACGTGCTCAGTCCGAGTCTGCGGCATGCGGGCACGTGGTCGCCGCCGATATCGGGGTGGCCGGGTGTCCAAAGAGACCTGGGGAGGTCCGGGGAGGCTTTCGGGGCGCCGGAGCTGACGAGGTGTCGACGTCGTGGGCCGGGTGTGAAACGGTCGAAAACATTCTGAAGCGGACGCCCGGAGGCGGTTCCGGCGCCACCCGACGGCGACCGGTCAGCCGTCGATCCGGTGGGTGGCCCAGAACGGAGTCAGGTCCTCCGCGGTGGCGCTCTGTGCGGCGGCCTTGAAGGCGGGGGTGCTGCTCACGCGGTACCAGTGTTCGCGGGTGTAGCCGCGGAGCAGCCGGGCCATCGCCTCGGCGCCGATCAGCCGCCGCAGGTCGTGCAGCGCGCATGCGCCGTAGTCGTAGACGACGTCCTCGTACCGTGCCGGGTTCCCGTCCCAGTACGCCATGCCGTTGGTGATCCGTTCCCGGGGCGACGACCATGCGACGGTGCTCCAGCAGCCCGCCCCGTCCCGGCCGAGGGCGAGGTCGGTGGCGTACTCGGCGAACGACTCGTCCAGCCAGGGCTGGTGGTACTGGTCGTCGCCGACGATGCCGTACCACCACTGGTGAGCGACCTCGTGGACGAGCGCGGTGGTCTTCACCCGGTCCAGGACGAAGCCCGGGTACTCCATGCCGCTGAACCAGAGGTCGTTGTCCAGGACGACGTCCAGCTCCGGGTACGGGTACGCGCCGAGCGCGCGGCTGTGCGCGTCCAGCGCGGACTCGGCGGTGGCCAGTATCGACCGCGCGTCCGCCGCCGCGACGCCGGCCGTCGAGTGGACGTTGACCTTGACCCCGTCGGCGGAGACTCCGGAGACGGGGTCGAACGGCCCTGCGGCCCAGGCGAAGTCGCGTACGTGTCGGGCGGTCGCCGTGGTGACGGTCCGTCCGGCGGAGCCCGGGGCGTCGGAGGAGCTTCCGGTGGCGGG
The DNA here is from genome assembly GCF_043202015.1 of Kitasatospora sp. NPDC048239. Classification (NCBI taxonomy): domain Bacteria; kingdom Bacillati; phylum Actinomycetota; class Actinomycetes; order Kitasatosporales; family Streptomycetaceae; genus Kitasatospora; species Kitasatospora sp. NPDC048239. The sequence continues at coordinate 493,153 of NZ_JBICZP010000005.1, forward strand.
TACCCCCAGGGCGGACGGATGGTCGAGCACGACGGTGAAGTCGGCGGCCAGGCTGTAGAAGGACTCCCCGGTGTCGGTGAACGGGTCGAGGTGCCAGCCGACGGCGTCCCGCACCGCGAGCACCGGCAGGGCGTTGCCGAAGTGGCTGTACGCCCCGTGCCGCCCGAACCGGTCGGCGCCGTCCGCGCGTTCGGGGGCCCGGATGATGAGGTCGAAGCCGATGGTGTGGCGTCCGCCGGGGCCGAGCGGGGCCGGAAGGGCGATCCGCAGCGCGGTGCACCCGACCGAGAGGCCGTCCTCGGTGGCGCCGACCAGGTGCGTCACGGTGACGGACGGCGCCGAGCAGCCTCCGTGGGCGTTGCCCCACAGCCGCAGGTAGACCTCGTGGAGCGGCTCCGCCGAGACGTTCCCGAAGCTCACGCGTTCGTGCCCGGACCAGTCGGCGCCCGCGTTACTTCCCGCGTTGCCTCCCGCGTGGTCTCCCGAGGACCCGCTGGTCAGCTCGACCGTGTAGGCGGCCGCGTCCGGCGTCCGGGCCGGCTCGGCGCGCCGATCGTGCCCTGCCGGAGCGGCGCCCGTGGCGGTGGCGACCAGCGCGAAGCAGGTGAGGAGGGCTGCCAGGAGTCGGGCGGACCTGCTCATTCGTGGTCCTCGGGGGTGGGTGGAGGGGCTGTGGGCAGGCGGCCGGGCCCCGGTGCGGCCGGAGCCCGGGCGCTCACGGCTCACCGGCGGTCGGGCCGCTCACCGACGGCCGGCGCCCTCCCGCTGCCGCAGCACCGCCAGGTCCACCGCCCGGTCGACGGCCGGCAGACAGGCGGCGATGTCGGTGTGGACCACGCACTCCACCGACGCCACCGTGTGCAGGCCCTGGACCAGGAAGGTGTACTCCCTGCCGCGTTCCAGCAGCAGGACGATCGGCTTGTCGAAGGCGCTGGCCCAGCCGATCTCGATGTGGGTCCCCGGGGAGGCCGGATAACCAGGCAGGGCGACGAAGACGTCGGCCTTGCGGATCTCGTCCTGGTCGAGCCGGGTGCACTGTTCCGGCCGCATCAGCTCCGCTCCCCACGCCTCGCGGCGGTGGGCGTTGTGCACGGAGAGGCCCTGCGCCTCGAAGTGCTTGATCAGGACGTCGAACGGGGCCCGGGCGTCATCCGGCATCTCCCCGGTCTCCGGGTCCAGGAGCTGGATGAACGGGCCGGCGAGGAACACCGAGCGAATGCCCAGGTCAGGGCGCGAGTCGCGGGAGTCGTAGGAGTCGCGCGAGTCACGGGAGTCATGGAAGTCGCGGGAGTCATGGGGCAGCGTGATGGCCATGGGGATACCTCCGGAGCAGCGCCGGTGAGCGGTGTCGGGTGAGCGGCGTCGGGCGATCGGCGTCGGGCGATCGGTGTCGGGCGATCGGTGTCGGGTGAGCCGACCGGCGGGCGGTCATGGGCTGAGGGCGGCGTGCCGGGTCAGTCCTTGAGGAAGCACTGGATGAAGGCGTCGCCGGTGGTGCCGCCGTGGGTGTACTCGGTGGTGTCGTACGCGACGAACCGGTGACGCTCGACCCGGATCTGGCGGAAGTGCTGGAGGTACTGCCAGCGCAGCTCCGGCTTGGTGCTGAAGAACGGGATGAACACGCCGCCGGGCCGCAGCACCCGGACGACCTCCGGCATGGTCCTGGCCCACAGCTCGGCGTCCGTCCAGACCTCCATGTCGAGGGCCGGGTCGAAGAACATCCCGTCGATGCTCTCGGACGGCAGCTCGAAGACCCGTTTGAAGAAGTCGCCGCGCTCGACGGTCAGGTTGTCGGGCACCTGCGGGTGCCGGTCCCGGAAGAGGTCCTCGACCTCGTCGAAGAGCTCCAGCACGGTGTGGCTGCGGGTCGCCGGGTTGTTGGCGATGCGCAGCGCGGACAGGCCGAGCCCGAGCCCCACCTCGTAGAAGTCCTGGCCGTACTCGCAGAGCATGTCGGCGCTGGCCCACATCAGGTCCCGCTCCCAGGCCTGCATGGCCTGCTCGCCGCCGATGCTGAGGGTCACCTCGCCGTTCTGCTCGATCAGTTCGATCGCCGGCTTGTCCTTGGTCTTGTCCGTGGCCTTGTCCCTGGCCTTGGGCGTGGTGCGCGGCTCCGCGACGCTCTGGCTTTCCATGGTTCTCCCTACGGATGCGGGTGCGGGTGCGGGTGCGGGTGCGGTCGGTGCGGTGGGTGCGGTGGGTGTGGTCGGTAGGTGTGGTCGGGGGTCAGGCGGGGTGCCCGGGTCAGCTGCGTCGGGGGACCACCCCGAAGTGGCGCCGGGCCGTCGAGACGGCGAGATCCTGGACCGCGAAGACCGTGAAGTAGTAGGCCTGCGGCGCCGTGTCGGGGGCGAACCGCACCCGGAAGGCGACGTCCTCGGCCTGGCCGCCGGTGAACCGGACCCGGGTGGTGGCCGGCTCCACGGTGGTGTCCTCGCGCAGGTAGCTCGGGACGAAGAGGCCCAGCCGGACGGGGCCGGGCCTGGCGGGGGTGACCGTGGCCCGGACCTCCAGCACCCCGCCCTGCTCGACCTCGTCCGGCGCGTGGGCGAGCAGGGCGGGGGCGTCGGGGATCCGGAAGGTGACATCGCCGCACCGCATGCAGACGGCGCAGGTGGTGTCCAGGACGTGCGGGAGCAGGCCCCGCCGGGTGAACTCCTGTGCGGGGCGCCCGCAGTGGCAGGTGACCTCGCGGACCTGCCGGTCCAGGCTGCTGCGGTCGCCGAAGTGCGCCGGGTAGTTCATGAGCTCGGTCTCGGGGTTGGCCGCGACCTGCTCGGTGATCACGTGGTCGAGGGACTGCAGGTCCGCCGTGAGCGAGGCGTCGATCTGCTCGGGCGACTGGTCGGCGAGATGGGTGGGCCTGGCCACCCAGAGGTCGACCTTCCGGGCCAGTTTGGTCAGCCGGGGCCGCAGCGGGTGGTTGTGCGGGAGCAGGCCCGAGGCGAGGTAGGCGGTGAGCCGGCCGCCCACGGTGAGCAGCAGCGGGTCGGGGCGGTGGTCCGTCGGGGCCGGCGGGGCGGGCGTGTCCTCCGGTGTCCCCGGCAGTCCGAAGCGCATGAACGCCGGGTAGGGGTGCGAGCCCGCCAGACTGGCGTTGAGGGTGTCGACGGAGTCGGCGCCGGTGAGTGCGCCGTGCATCCAGGCGACGTTCTCCGGCCGGTCGGAGTCGTGCACCGACACGGCCGAGACCACCGTGCGGGCCGGACCGTCGAGCGCGTTCAGCAGCAGCTGGTACTTCGGGTCGTACAGGGCGAGGTCCGCGAGCGGGCCGCTGTTGCACGCGCTGAGCACCAGCTCCACGGCCTCCACCCGGTTGAGGGGGACGAGCTTGTCCTCCGGCTTGTAGCAGGGCAGTCCGTACGCGCACCGCGGGCCGAGCAGCCCGGGGCTGGCCGGGACCGAGCCGTTGAGGCCGCAGATGGTGAACTCGCCGAGGTTGACGCTGTCGTCCTTGCCGTGGCCCTGGAAGGCCACCCGCCGCCAGCGGGTGCCCAGGATCTCCGCCTGGATGTCCGAACGCTCGAAGTCGCGGTCGTCGAAGACCTGGACGCCGGGCAGCCGGGGCGGCCGGTCGGTGTCGGTGAAGAGGCCCAGTGCGTCGATGTCGAGGGCGGGCTCCGCGTACTGCTTGGCGACGTTCCAGACGACCGAGGCGCCGTCCCGGCCGCTCAGCAGGGTGAGTCCGTGGCGCGGGCCGCGGTAGGTCGCCATCAGCAGGGCTCGGACGGGGTCGAGGGTGAGCCGGTCGTAGCAGCCGACGACCAGCAGCGAACCGCTGTGCCGGGCCTGGAACGCCGCAACGTCCGTCAGCTCCTCCTCGCCCACCCAGGTACGGGCGAGCGGGCGGGCCAGCTCGGCGAGTCCTTCGGGCAGGTCTGCCTCGCCGAGGAGGATTCCGACGTCCAGCGGGCTGGGCCGTCGCAGGCCGCCGTACAGCCGGCCGGCGAGCTCGACGCTCCTCTCCAGGTCGGCGCGGTCCTCGGTCGGGACCGGTACGGCCAGCGGCTCCGGGGAGTCCAGGAACTCCCGGACGGCCTGCGGTAACGCCTGTCGGGTGACCGGCCGGAACAGCGGGGCCGGTCCGGACGGCCGCTCGGGCCGCTGGTCGGTGAGGGCGGCATTCATCGTGGACCACCTTGTGTCGTCCGCACCGGGAGGGCGCGCGGGAAGGGCGAGTGGGGGAGAAGGAGGGGAAGGGCGAGCGGGCGCTGGGGGCCTCGGGTTTCGGGTGCGGCCGTCACACGGCACACTCCACCGACGGCGCCGACTGCCGGGTCAGCAGACCCCGGCAGCCGAAGGCCAGCGCGGCGGCGGCCAGGGCGGCTCCGGTCGCCACCGCGAACACCGTCCGCGGCCCGAACGGGTCCATCAGCAGCCCGCCGACCTGTTGGCCGAGGGCGTCGCCCAGGACGGTGGCCAGCGAAGCCCAGGTGAACGCCTCCGCCATGGACCGCCCGTCGGCGATACCGCTCACCAGGGTCATCTCACTGGCGGAGACCAGGGCGATGGGCGCGCTGCCCACCGCGAGTGCCAGTGCCAGGCCCAGTTGGGAGCCGGCGAGCAGTGTCAGGCCCGTCCCGATGGCGTAGGCCAGCAGCAGACGGGGGAAGCGCACATGGGGGGCCACCTGGGACTGGGACCGCCCCAGCCACAGGGCGCCCAGCGCACTGCCGACCCCCCAGCAGGCGTACACCACGCCCGCGCCGCCCGGAGCCCCGTGCCGGGCGACGAAGGCCGGGATCGCCAGGGTCAGCAGACCGATGGGCACCGCGGAGACGGCCATGATGCCGGTCAGCGCCAGCAGGGCCGGCTCCCGAAGCGGGCCCAGCAGGTGGCGCCGGCCCTGCGGAGCGGCCACCGCGGTGCCTTCGATGCCTCCGGTGCCTTCGGTGCTGTCGGCGGCCGTTGCGGCGATTCCCTCGGTGGTGCCGGTCGGCAGCCGGGTGTGTGCGAGTCCGAGCGTGCCCAGGCCGCCCACCACCGCGACCGCCGTCAGCGCCAGACCGGCCGAGCCGACCAGCATCAGCGCCGCCAGCATCAGTGGTGCACCGATCACCAGGACCTCGGTGAGCAGCGCCTCCCACAGGTAGGCCGTCTCGCGCTCCTCCTCCTGGAGCGGCAGCCGTGCCCAGAGCGAGCGCATACAGGCGTTGGCGGGCGGCAGTACCACCCCGGCGACGACCGCCGCCGCGGGTTGCGCCCACCCGCCCGGGTGGGTCGCCCACACCAGGACGGCGAGTGCCACCGGGTAGGCGACGGCGGTGGCGGTCAGCACCGCCGAGCGCCCGTTGCGGTCGAGGCGGCGGGCGATCAGCGGGCTGCCGAGGGCCATCCCCAGTGTGTACAGCGCGGCGACCAGGCCGGCCTGGGCATAACTGCCGCCCTGCTCACGGACCGTCAGCACGATGGCCAGCGACATCAGGTAGACCGGCAGCCTGGAGACGACGCTCCACCAGGCCGCCCCGGCCACCCGGGGGCGTGTGAGCAGGTCGAGGAAGCGACGGGGCAGGCCGCTGGTCACGTGGTCGGTCTCCGTTCCGTGGCCGCCCGGAGGCGGCGGAGTCGGGTGCCGCGCCGTCGCTCGCATGGGCGGCGCGGGCGGCGCGGGTGGCGCGGGTGGGGGTCAGGTGGGGACGACATCGGCCTCCTGCGCCGACACCACCTCGGCGGGCGTCGCCTCGCCCGGCACCACCTCGCCCGGCACCACCTCGATCGTGAACCGGTCGAGCACCGCGCGCATACGGGCCTCCACCTCGGCGAGCGACCCTCCCACCACATGGGCGTACCCCGAGGCGTTGTGCGAGGCCCGACGGGCCGTCACCAAATCACCGGTACCGACCTTGAGGACGGCGTCGACGACCCCGGGCATCCCCAGGATCTCCTCCCTGGACGTGATCCGCCGGACCTCCCCTGACCCGGGCAGCGGCAGCAGCAGGTCGCCCGCACAGCGGCGCTCGCGGTAGTCGAGCTCCGGGCGCCGACCGAGGTAGACCGCCAGGGTGGCGCCGAACACGTCGAAGCCGTACGCGTGGCCGTGGTTGGCGGGAATCTCGCAGCCCGCGAGCCGCACGCCGATCTCACCCGCGTACACCTCCCCGCCGATCAGGAAGAACTCCATGTGCGCGTAACCGTGGTCCACGCCCATCCCGGTGACGATGCGCTGGACCAGGGCCCGCAGGTCGACCGGCGGGCCCTCGCCGGTGCCGACGCTGATGTTGGCGTTCATCGCGCCGTCGACGATGTCCAGCGGGCGGCAGGGCATCGCGCTCGGCCAGGCGTCCAGGACCTCTCCGTCGAGGATGAGCGCACACACCTCCCACTCGGTACCTCCGAGGTGCTCCTCGACCATCCAGTCCCGCGCGCCGAGGTCGATCCCGCCGGGACCGATCCCGGCGAGGTCGTCCGGCCCGGTGAGCCGGTGGGTGTCCACGCAGGCGAAGGAGTCCACCGGTTTGAGCACCACCGGCCAGCCGTGCCGGTCGGCGAACCGCCCGATCCCGTCGGCCGACCGCACCCGCGCGAACTCCGCCGTCCGCAGGCCCAGGTCCCGGAAGCACGCCTTCATGGCGGCCTTGTCCCGGACCAGGGTCACCTGCCGCTCGGTCAGATGCGGCAGGCCGGCGAGCGCCGCGAACCGCTGGGCCGCGGCCTGCCGGGGCTCCGAGGGATTGCAGAACCGGGTCGGCGGCACCGGCAGCCCGGCCGCCCACTCCCGGTACCGCCTCGCCTCCTCCTCCGCCGCCACGCCCTCGCGCACCCAGAAGGCGGGCAGGTGCGCGGTCTCCAGGAGGTAGTCCTCCGGCAGGTCCAGACGTGTCTCGGCGAACCGCAGCAGGACCAGCCGGTCGGCCAACTCCCGGACAGCGTAGCGGGTGAAGGACGACGGCCGGTCGTCCACCATCAACAGCACCTCGGCGTCGGTCACACCGCCTCCAGCACCTGGCGGACGGTCTTGGCCGCGAGGGCCTGCTCCTCCTCGGGCAGCTCCGGGGAGAGCGGCACGCACAGGGTGCGGTCCAGCAGGTCCCTGGTCCGGGCGAAGCCGTCGCGGCTGAGCGCGAGCGGGCCCTCGGGGGCGTGGTTCCACGGAAAGCCGTCGCGGTAGAGCGAACGACGGCCGGTGAGCACCGGATGGTCCGGCAGCAGGTACTTCCCGAGCGTCCAGTTGGCGATGCCGGCCGCGGTGAGCGCGGCCACCGCGGAGTCCCGCAACTCCTTGCTCTCGCAGCGGAACCTCAGGCTGACCTTGACATCACCGACGGCCCGGGGCCGGACCTCCAGATCGGGCCGGTCGGGCAGCTCGGCCATGGCGATGGCGTACATCCGCTCCAGACCGGCGAGCAGTTCGTCGAGGTGCCGGAACTGCTGGCACTGGACGGCCGCGACCTGCTCGCTGGTCACGAAGTTCTCCCCGAAGTGGGCGTCCTGGTTCCACGTCGGGTAGTGGCCCGGCACCCGCGCCGAGCCGTGGTCGTGGTAGCGGCGCATGGTCGCCCAGGCCTCGTCACCGTTGGTGACCACCAGCCCGCCCTCGCCCGAGGTGAGGACCTTGTTGTGGTGGAAGCTGAACGTCCCGGCGTAGCCGGCCGTCCCCACGTACCGGCCGTCGGGGAAGCGCGCGCCGAGGGACTGCGCGCAGTCCTCGACGAGATACGGCACACCCGTCGGCAGCGGCGCCACCGTGCCCTCCATGTGGGCCGTGATCACCCGCTGCGCGTCGGGCGGCACCAGCGTCGGATCCATGGAGAGCGAGTCGTCGGCGTCGACCAGCACCGGGACCAGGCCGCAGGACAGCACCGCGCCGGCCACCGCGACGAACGTCACCGCCGGGATGTGGACCAGGTCGCCGATGGCGGGGCGGGTGGAGATCAGCGCCAGCCGCAGCGCCTCAGTGCAGTTGTGCACGGCCAGGGCGTGCCCGGCACCCAGCCGTTCGGCCACCGTCCGCTCCAGAAGGGAGGCCATGCTCTCGGTCTCGGTCTGGTACCGGAACAGGACCTGGTGCTCGATCACCTTCCGCAGCTCCGACATGTCGGACCAGTCGAGGTAGTTCGCTCCGTAGGGCAGGAAGCGCTGCCCGAGCCGCTTGTCGAGTGAGCTCATGGTGTGTCGGACTCCGTGATCGGCTGCGCCTCACCGCCGACGACCATCTCCTGGCCTCGGTAGTTGCGGAGCAGCAGGCCGTCGGGGGTGGGGGTGAAGGAGGGCTGGGCGATCGGGATCTTGCCGATCTTCGTGGTCAGCACGTACTGGGGGACGCCGAACCCGGTGATGTGGCCCTGCAGGCCGGCCATGATCTCCCAGCCCTTCTCCACGGACGTCATGAAGTGCGAGACCCCGGTGACGTTGTCGCAGTGGTAGAGGTAGTACGGCCGGACCCGGATCCGCAGCAGCTCGGTCATCAGGGTGCGCATGGTGGCGACGTCGTCGTTGATCCCGCGCAGCAGCACCGTCTGGTTCCCGACCGGGATCCCGTGCCGCAGCAGGCGGTCGACGGCCGCCGCGGCATCCGGGGTGATCTCCTTCGGGTGGTTGAAATGGGTGTTCAACCAGACCGGGTGGTAGCGGGCGAGCATCGAGCAGAGGTCTTCGGTGATCCGCTGCGGCAGCAGCACGGGGAACCTGCTGCCGATCCGGATGATCTCCACGCTGGGGATCGCCCGGAGCCCGGCGATAATCTCCTCCAGCTTGCCGTCCTGGTAGGAGAGCGGGTCACCGCCGGTCAGCAGGACGTCCCGGATCTCGGGGTGTTCGGCGATGTAGCGCAGGTCCTCGTCGTAGGAGCCGCCCTCGTCGTCGCGGAAGTAGGTGCCCTCGACGTCGGTCGTGTGGAACTTGCGGGTGCAGTGGCGGCAGTAGACCGGGCACGCCTCGGTGATCAGCATGATCACCCGGTCCGGGTACTTGTGCACCACCCGGTTGGTCTTGCGGTAGTAGGTGTCCCCGACCGGGTCGACCTCGGCGCCGGGGAACTCCATCAGCTCGCCGAGGGCCGGCACCGCCTGCTGCCGGACCGGACACCCGGGGTCGTCCGGATCCATCAGCGACGCGTAGTACGGAGTGACGCTCCAGCGGTACTTGCCCGCCACCCCCGCGATGGCCTGCTCCTCGTCGGTGCTGAGGTTGATCCACTGCCGGGCCTTCTCGACGGTGGTGATGCGTCGGCGCATGTGCCAGCGCCAGTCGTCCCAGTCGGTCTCCGGGACCCTGGGGCGGATCAGTTCGGGGCGGGTGGCAGCCGTGGGTTCACGAAGGGTGTCGGACATGGCGGCTCCAGCACGACGGGGACGAGGTGGGCGAGGGGGGTGCGGAAACGGCGCGGCCGAATCGGCGGGCCGACTCATCGGACCGACTCAACGGACTGACGAGTCGGGGCAGAGCCGGTAGCGCGGCGTCCGCAGGGATCACAGCGGGGCGAGTGCGAGTTGGCGCAGCGTGCGGGCGACCCGCTGCGCGCCCCGCAGGTCGTCCAGGGCCGGATCGAGGAGGTGCCACGGTCCGGCGGCCGCGGCGGCTGCGGAGAGGGCCCACAGGCCCGGGTCGTCGGGATCGTCGGCCGAGGGCAGCGGCAGGACCGCGGAGACCTGTCCGGCCAAGTCCCGTTGGGTGGCCCCGAGTGGTGGCAGTAGGGCCAGCGGCGCGCGCCGCGCCTGGGCGAGGGCGAGCGCCCCGAGCACCGGCGAGGCCAGGAACACGGCCGCCTCGGCATGGATCGCGTCCGTGTCGACGTCGGCGGCCCGGTGCACCCGGACGCCCGGCTGCTCCAGGAGAGCGCCCAGCGCGGACCGCAGGAGCGCGAGCCCGGTGTCGGCGACCACCGTGCAGCTCCCGGTGCGGTGCAGCGCGGCACCGACCAACTCCCGCAGCGCGCCGGTGGCGAAGGCCTCCGTCTCCGGGTCGGGTACGGACCACAGGGACAGCAGCAGGAGGGTGCCCGAACGGGACCTGCTCCTGCCGGTGCGCTGCGGTGCGAGGACCCCGGTGGGCCGTGTGCCGCGCGGGAGGGGAGCGGACTGCGGCAGCCACCCGGGCCGGTGGATCCGCCCGAGTGCACGCCCCGGTGGCGCCTCGGCGTCGGCCGGGCCCGGATGGCCCGAGTCCAGGTGCACCACCGGCACGCCCAGGTCAAGCAGCCGCTCGGTGGCCGGCCCGTCGTCACAGACCAGCGCTGCGACCGGTGGCGGGTCGAGGTCGGACCGGCCGGTCGGACGGAGGCCGCCGAGGTGGGCGCCGACCCGGCGCAGCGCGAGCACCGAGTCCAACTGGTCCTCGCGGGCGCTCAGCAGCACTCGCGGGCGGTGCGCGGCACGGCCGTCCGGTGCGGCCGACGACTCCTGGGCGGAGGTCAGTAGTGCCATGGTCCCACCGCCCCGAGCCTGGCCACGTCGTCGCTGTATCCGGCGGCGGTGGTGGAGCACCCGCTGCACACCTCGGGGCCGCGCTCGCGGAAGTGGTCGGCATGGGCCCGGAAGACCGGGGTGTCCAGTCGGATCACCCCCTGCTCCCGCAGTGGTGCACCACCGGGCCCGTCGTCGCCCTCCCGGTGCGGGATGCAGCTGCATGCGAACATCCGCCCGTACTTGCCGTCGACGTAGATGACGTCGTCGGCGACGTGGCACAGCGGTTCGGCGGCGCGCGGCGTGATGGACCGGGTGAAGTACCGCTCCTGCTCCTGCGGGGTGTCGCCGTAGAAGCGCTTGCCCATCGGGACCAGCAGGTCGGCCGGGTCGGCCTCGTAGACCGGATCGCAGACACTGCGGACGTGATCGGCGTCGGGATAGGTGATGGTGCGGTCGAGCTTGAGCGCGGACAGCTCCCACTGCCGGACCCCCGCTTCGGTCAGGACCTGCTGCAGCCGTGGCATCTCGATGTAGTTGTGCGGTCCGACCACGGTGTTGACCCTGGGCAGGACGCCGAGCGCGGCGGCGTCGCGCAGGCCCTGCAGCCCGCTGTCGAACATGCCGGGGGAGCGCCGGTAGACGTCGTGGGTGGCACCCGAGGAGCCGTCCAGGCTGACGATCACCTGGGCCAGGCCGGCCGCGGCCAGCGGGGCGGCCATCCTGGGCAGCAGTGAGCCGTTGGTGATCAGGGACATCCTCATCCCGCCGGCCGTCCCCGAACGCACCAGCTCCACCACGTCCGGGTGCATCAGCGGCTCGCCGCCGGTGAACCGGATGTACCTCACACCGGCGTCCCTGGCCTTGGGCACCAGGTCGTCGAAGTCCTCCCGGGAGAAGCGGAACGTGTCACGGGAGAGGGCGAACTCGCACATGAAGCAGTCGGCGTTGCAGGCTTCCAGGATCCTGATGAAGAGGTAGCGCTCACGTGTGGACACGGGTGGACGACCTTCCAGACGACTCGCCGGACGGGTAGGACGGGGTAGTACGGGTAGGACGCGGGCGGGCGGGTCAGGACAGCGGATCCGTGGGGCCGAGGACCTCAAGCAGGGCATCGGCCACCTGGGCCGCGCCGTCGGTGCCGACCGCGGTGGTCAGCGCGCCCCAGTCGTCGACCCGGGTGGACCGGCGCAGGGCCTCCAGGACGTCGTTGCGCAGGGCGTGGCCGACGGCCTGGCGGTCAAGCCCCTGGGCCGCCGCCCCGATCGCGCCGTAGATCAGCTCCAAGGCGCGGTCCTCGCCCTCGGCGCGAAGCGCCAGCGCCTCGTCCTCGGCGAACACGGCCTTGGGCCAGGGCACCCGCAGCCGGGCGCCGAGCGCCTGACTGTGGAAGCGGCCGTTGAAGATCTGGCTGAGGTTCTGCGGGGGCAGGCAGACGGTGGGGACCGCCAGCCCGCCAGCCTCCAGCAGGGTGGTCAGACCGGGCGAGGTGAGCAGGACGTCGCAGTCGGCCAACTGCTCCAGGAACGCGCGGTGCCCGAGTGGGCCGGTGGTCGTCCTGGGCGGTGCGATCGACGCGTCGATGAGCCGACCCGCGAGGTCGCCGGGCAGGTTGCCGGCGATGTGCACCTCCTCGACCCCGTAGGCGGAGAGGGCCTCCAGAGCGGCCGGGACGACCAGGCGCGGGTAGTGCGACGGATCGCCGAGCCTCGGCGCCTGCAGACCGCCCAGGCTGACCAGCGCCCTGCGGTAGGGGCGCCTGGCGCTCCGCCCGACGCCACGCTCCGACCCCGAGGACCCCGACCCCGACGACCCCGACCCCGAGGACTTCGGCCCCGACGACCCCGAAGCGCGGGGCCGGGCGATGACCGCCTCGACCCAGCGCAACCCCTGGGCGTCGGCCAGGACGTCCAGGCACTCGGGTGGCAGCTCGACGCTCCGCTGAGCGCAGTACACCGTCGCATCCAGCGGCAGCGCCGCCCGGTCGCCCTCGGACCAGAGGAAGGGCAGGCTGTCGACGAACACCGTGGGCACGCCGGCGGCCAGCAACGCCGTCGCTGCCGCGCCGTCCAGGACGACCACGGCGGCCTGCACCCCCTGCGACCGAACGAGCTCCCGGACCGCGGGGGCCAGCAGGCCGGGATCGTCCGGCAGGTCGTACCAGTCGTCCACGGTGTGCTCTGCGAGCAGCGGGCGGCCCAGCCCCGACGCCAGCCCGACGAACCGCAGGCGAGGCGCGGACCGCTCCCGCAACGCGGAGAGCACCGCGCTGAGCTTCCCCGAGCTGCCCCAGCCGAATTCCGCCCCGACGAGGGCGACGGTGACGAGGCCTGACCGCGGGACGAAGTCCGCGGAGTGCGTGGTGACATCGGACGGCATCGGTTGTCTCTCGCATTCCGTGGTGGGGTGGCAGGCTCGGGATCAACGGGGGATCAAGGGGAGTACCGCGCACACATCCGTGAACGCGCACACATCCGTGAAACGCAGGCGCAGAACTGCACTCCGGTGAGAGCTTCCAGCCCCGCCCCGAAGCTTCCTTCGGGTGCAACCGTTCCGTATGCGTTGGAATCGGTGCAAGGGATTTTGACGTGCATTCAGCCCAGCGAGTGAATAGCTCGATCACGCGACTAACTATGATCTGATGAAAGTGAATTGATGGTTGGTCACCCGAGTGGAGCGCCATGGGATGGGCCGCCGAAATCGAATCGCCCACCGAGCGCTCGGCGGCTACGATTCGCTTCCATGGGCTACCTCGAAGCCACCGGCCTCGGTCACGTTCTCGCCGACGGTCGCGAGCTTTTCCACGACGTCTCCTTCCGGGTGCCGGGAGGCGAAACGGTCGCGCTCATCGGCGACAACGGCGCGGGCAAGACGACTCTGCTGCGCACCCTCGCCGGTGAGATCCCGACCCAGCAGGGATCGTTCCGCTCCCAGGGCGCCTTCGCCGTCATGCCGCAGTTCATCGGCAGCCTGCGCGACGACCGCACCGTCCGGGACCTCCTGCTCACCGTCGCCCCGCCGCCGCTGCGGGCCGCCGCCGCGGCCCTCGACGCGGCCGAGCTCGCCATGATGGAGGCCGACGACGAGCCCACCCAACTCCGCTACGCCCAGGCACTGGTGGACTGGGGCGAGGTCGGCGGGTACGACTACGAGGTGCTCTGGGACACCGTGACGGTCGCCGCGCTCGGCGTCCCGTTCCAGGCCGCGCAGTACCGGGAGGTGGCGACGCTGTCCGGCGGCGAGCAGAAGCGGCTCGTCCTGGAGGCCCTGCTCCGGGGCCCGGCCGAACTGCTGCTGCTGGACGAACCGGACAACTACCTGGACGTCCCGGGAAAGCGCTGGCTGGAGGAGCAGCTCGCGCAGACCCGGCAGGGCGTGCTGCTGATCACCCACGACCGCGAGGTGCTGAGCCGCACGGCCGGCCAGGTCGTGACGCTGGAAGGCGGCACGGCCTGGACCCACGGCGGTGGATTCGCCACCTGGGGCGAAGCCCGTGAGGCCCGCTGGCAGCGCGCGGCGGAGCTGCGGCAGCGCTGGAGCGAGAAGCACGAGCAGCTCAAGGAGCTGGTCAGGACGCTGCGCCAACAGTCCTCCATCAGTGACGAGATGGCCTCGCGGTACCACGCGGCCCAGACCAGGCTGGCGAAGTTCGAGGCGGTCGGGCCGCCGCCCGCGCCGCCGCGCCGACAGCGGGTCGCGCCGGACCTGCGCGGCGGTCGGACGGGCGTCCGGGCGATCACCTGCCGCGAGCTGGAGCTCACCGGGCTGATGCGGCCGTTCGACCTGGAGGTGTTCTTCGGCGACCGGGTCTGCGTGCTCGGCTCGAACGGATCCGGTAAGAGCCACTTCCTGCGCCTGTTGGACGAAGCCGGCGGGGACGCGGCCGTGACCGTGGCGCACACCGGTGAGTGCAGGCTGGGCGCTCGCGTCCGGCCCGGGCTGTTCGCCCAGACGCACCGCCACCCGGAGTGGGCCGGCCGGACCCCGGCCGACATCCTCGGCGGCGGCGAGGGCGACCGGGAGGGGCTGGACCTGGAGCGCGCCATGTCGGCCCTGAGTCGCTACGGACTGGCCGGCGCCGGGCGCCAGAACTTCGAGACCCTGTCGGGCGGGCAGCAGGCGCGCTTCCAGATCCTGCTGCTGGAGCTCGCCGGGGCGACCCTGCTGCTGCTGGACGAACCGACCGACAACCTCGACCTCATCTCGGCCGAGGCCCTGGAACAGGCCCTGGCCGCCTTCACCGGAACGGTGGTGGCGGTCACCCACGACCGGTGGTTCGCCCGGGTGTTCAGCCGGTTCCTGGTCTTCCGGGCGGACGGCCGGGTGGTGGAGGCGGACGAGCCGGTGTGGGACGAGGGCCGGGTCAGCCGGGTCCGCAGCTGAGCCGGGCGCCCGCGTCCGCCGCCGGGCGGGTCGGCTGATGCGCCCGCGTCCGCCGCCGGGCGGGTCGGCTGATGCGCCCGCGTCCGCCGCCGGGCGGGTCAGCCGAGGAGGCCGAGCCGCTCCCCGCCCCGGTCGTGCAGTCGCCGGAGGAAGGCGAGCACCCCGGCGGAGCCGCCGGCCCAGGTGGCGCTCGGCCTGGTCAGGCCAGCGTCCGGGAAGACCGGGCGCGACGAGGTGCCGCCGCTGCGGCTCAGGATGATCGCGGCGATGGTCTCGGCGGCGCCCCAGAACTCCTCGGATCCGGAGGCCTTGGCGACGTCCACCATCAGGTCGCCGACCCCGGACAGCCCGCAGCACTGGTTGACCAGGGGCATCCGCGGTGCCAGCACGGCGCAGGTGCGTGCGGTCTGCTGGGCGAGGAGGAGGTACCCGGGTTCGCCGAGGCGGTCGGCGGCCCGGACGAGCACTGCCCCGATTCCGGCCAGGCCCCGGCACCACGAGCCGTAGCGGCGGGTCGCCCCCGGGCCGGTCGCCGCCGCGATGATGCCCGGAGTGATGGCGGCGAGGTGCGCGGCCGCCTGCCCGGCCCGGAGGACGGCGGCGGGATCCCCGGTCGCGTCGGCGTACTCCAGCAGGAAGTACGCGACACCCGCCTCGCCGTGCGCCAGGCCTTGGCCCAGGGCGGCGCTGCCGGTCGTGTCGGCTCCCGCGGGCGTCAGCCGGGCCCGTCCGGACGCCAGCATCCGCGCGCACTCGGCGGCGACGGCGAGGTGCCGGTCGGCGAGGAGTCGGTCGGCAAGGTGTCGGTCGGCGAGGAGCTGGTCGGCGAGGGGGACGTTGCCGCCCGCGGAGGCGCGGCGGGCGAGCAGCAGTCGGCCGATGCCGATTCCGGCGACGCCCTCGATCAGGTCCGCCTCCGGCAGGCCGCCGTCCGGTCCCCGGGTCGGCAGGGCCGGGTGGCCTTCCGCCCCTCCCGCGCCCGCGGCCTCTCCCGCGCCCGCCGCGTCCGCATTCACGCTCACGTCGCCGGCGTCCGGGACCACCGCCGCCTCGGCGAGGAAGAGGTCGACGCCGGTACGCCCCGCGTAGAAGCCGGGTGAGAGGCTCCTGGACTGGCCGGCCGTCCACTGCGCCAGGGCGTCGACGGCCTCGCGCACCTCGGGCCGGTGCAGATGGCGAAGGAGTTCCAGGCCGAGCCCCGAGCTGCCGCCGTAGACGTCGACCGGCGTCGGGATGGTCTCGCGTGCGGAGAGCACCGGGTCCGCGATCCTGCGGGCCTCGTCGACGCAGAACGCGGTGGTGTGCTCGATGATCTCCGCGAGCAGGCCGTCGTCGAAGCGGGGCCGACCGGGCCCCCGCGATACCCGCGATACCCGCGATACCCGTGATGACCTGGACACCGCAGACGGTTCGGGCCCTTCGGGCGAGCCGGTGCGCAGCCGGTCGGCGCCGGCGGTCCGCACGGCCGGATCGAGGCTCAACAGCTCGGTGATCGTCGCCCGGATCAGCCGGTGGTCGTCGCCGGGCAGGGCCCATGCCAGGCCGGCGAGGGTGCGGTCCCGGTTGACGGCGGCGTCGGCGTCGACGACCACGGGATCCATGCCGGTGGCGGCGAAGCAGAGGGTCGCGCCCAGGGAGTAGTAGTCGTCGGCGGGCTCGGCCGGTCCGGCCGTGCGTCGCACCGGGCCGCTGTAGCCGGGGGTCGAGCCGTCCGGACCGGCGCCGTCCAGCGCGCTGATCCCGAAGTCGATCACATGGCAGCGGCCCGTGGCGTCGAGCACCACGTTGTCGGGCTTGAGATCGCGCACGACCACGCCCCAGAGGTGGATGCCGTCCAGGATGCGCAGGAGCCGGGCGGCCAGATCGGCGAGGGCGCGCGACGACCGGGCCTCGCCGTCCTGGTACGGGCCGTTCTCCTGGACGTCCCGCCGCAGGTTCCGGTCACCGCAGTCGGTCATCACCAGGTACTCGTCCGAGCGGTGCCGGAAGTAGTCGAGCGCGCGGGGCACCCCTGCGACGGTGTCGAGCGCGGCCAGGACCGTCCGCTCGTTGCGCAGCCGGTCGCGGGTGTCCGCACCGGACTCCTCCTCGGCCACGAAGGCCCGCGCCTGCTTGACGACCACCGCCAGCCCGGTGTCCGTGTCGACCGCGCGGTAGAGGTTGCCCTGCGGTTTGCGCGCGATGCCGCCGGTGATCCGGTAGCGTTCGCCGCCGAATCCGGTGGAGGAGCGCGGCCGGGCGCGCTGCCCGGGCCGGTTCTCGAAGGGGTCCTCGGCCCAGGGCGGGCACCGGTACGCGCCGCCGGCCAGGCCGTCGAAGACCCGGCCGTCCGGGCCGGTCATCACCGACTCGAGCCGTCCGCTCCGGCCGGTCCGGTAGTCGCCCGTGAACGGCCCGTATCGGTAGTAGACGGGGGAGTTCGGATCGACCCGTCGATCGCTGACGATCTGCGGGCCCTCCCGGCCGCGCAGTACGGCGACGAGTTCGTCGGCGATCCGGACGGCGGTGCCGGGTGCCGGGTAGACCGTGATGGCCTTCCCGACGGCGCCCGCACTCGACGCGCCGGAGTTGATCGCGCGCAGGGTCTCCGGACTCCTGGCCCACTTCGCGTGGCAGACGTGGCGCGAGAGCACCGGCAGGACGAGGCCGGTCACGGTGCCGAGGTCGCCGGGCCGGGCCGAGACGTGCAGCTTCCAACCGTGTTCCACCGCCGGCATCCGCGGATCGTTCAGGTACGACCACGTGTCATCGGACCACCCGCTGAGGCCGGCGATGGAATCGGTCACCGCTTAGGAGTTGAAGTCGCAGGCGAAACGGGTGGTGGCGGTCACCCACGGGTCGGCGAGACACGCCGTGGCGTCATGGTCGTTGCGGTCGTCGTCCTCGAACACGATGGCCTCGTCGTCGACCACCAGCGGACCCGCGTCGCGGATCTCTTCGATCATGAGTACGGGCATGTGACGCCTCCAGGTCTTGTTGTGCGTCCGGCGACGGCGCGGGTTGCGGCCGCCGCTGACCGCCAGGCCCGATGGGGCCCGGAGTCCTGACCCCCGAAGGTAGGGAGGAATGATCGACCTGACAAGGGGTCAGAACGCGCGAGTTTTCACAACCCGGACACATCTGTGGAGGGCCCGGGTCGGCGGCGGGCGCGTCTCCCGCTGATCGTTTCGGTGGGAGATCCGGAGTTTCCGAAGGCCGCTGCTGCCGGCGCCCCGGGGAGCGGGCGGACGGCCGCCCGAGGAGGGCGCCGCGGGAGGGCCGCTGGTTCGGGCACTGATTCTGGCCAAGTTCGGCAAAGTGTGCCGTAGCTGTGATCGTTCTGTGTAGCTTCGAGCGACCCGGAAGGCGCCAGTGAGTCCCGTCCGGTCGATCTTGCCCTGCAAGATCGACCGGGCAGGGCCTCGCCCCTGGTCGGGCGCTCCACGTCCTGGCGGCCGTACCGGAGTCTCCCTCGCCCTCTTCGCAGACGGGAATCGTGATGACCACCCCGAGCACCGGAACATCTGCCACCACGCCGGCGACCACCCCGGCGAGTACGTCGCCCAAGATCGAGGTGGACAGGTCGGCACTCGACGGCCCGACGCCGAAGGACCTCCTTCCGACCACCGGCAACTACCCGACGGAGATCGTCCGGTACCGCTCGGTGGTGCTCACCGACATCCCCGGAGCGAAGCCCTCGCGGAAGCTGACCGGCGCCATCGACCTCGGTGAGGAGCACCTGCCGTTCTACGACCGCCCGGCCGAGGGCATGATCGTCACGACCGAGCAGAGCTGGTCGGCCCAGGGCGTCACGCTCGGCCGGCTGCTGCACAGCCTCGCGCTCGCGCCCGGCGAGAGCACCAAGGTCGCGGTCGTCGACTGGCAGCGCACCACCAAGGCCACCGGCACCGAGACCACTGCCGAGTCCGACACGCTGTCCGGCACCACCGACCAGAGCCGCTCGATCAGCGAGGTCGCGAACGCGATCGCCCGCGAGGAGCAGTCCGGCAACTCCCAGATGTCCCAGTCGAGCAGGTCGTCCAGCTCCGGCGGCAGCATCGGTGTCGCGATCTTCGGCATGGGCGGCGGCGGCAACTGGGGCGAGTCGTCGAACTCGGGATTCGCGACCGCCGTGTCGCGCTCCACCGGCGTGAAGTCCGTCGCGGCCGAGGCGACCCAGCGGATCAGCGCGCGGACCCAGCAGCTGGCGACCGCGGCCCGCAGCCGGAACATGACGGTCGTGCGCGAGACGTCGCAGGCCGAGAAGGACCAGGTCCTCACCCGGGTCGTCACCAACTACAACCACATGCACGCGATGTCGGTGCAGTACTACGAGGTCGTCCAGGTCTACAACGTGACGACCAGGCCGACCAAGCTGGAACGCTGCCTGTTCATCCCGCTGCAGGAGCTCACCTTCACCTACTCCAGCCTGCAGCGGTACAAGGAGGTGCTCGCGTCGGTGGCGCCCGCCGAGTGGGCGGCGAGGATTCGGGCGGCCAACCCGTTCGACACCACCGTACGCAAGCTCGACCAGTGCACGGCGCCGGAGTCGCCGACGACCCAGGAGTTCGACGGGGTGGACCTGTCGGACATCGCCGGCGGGCCCATGGGCGTGTACGGGGTGCGCAGGTACGACAGCAGCCCGGTCCGGTTCGATCCGGTGGCCCGGCAGTGGAACCCGCTGCCGACCACCGGGCTGGACGGCGGCCTGAACCGCATCATGCCGGGCAAGGGCACGGTCTGGGGGCTCAGGGCCGACAAGACGGTCGTGCAGTTCGACGGGACGGCCTGGCGAAGTGACTCGCAGGGCTTCAAGGGGCTGAGCCTCGCCTGCGGCACGGACGGCACGCTCTACGTCGTCGGCGGGGACAGCACGCTCTGGCAGCGCCCCCAGAACGGCCCGTGGCAGCCCCTGAACGTCGAGGCCGACGACGTCGCCGTCGTCGGCAAGGACAAGGTCTGGTACTGCCGACAGGGGCGGACCTACGTGCGCACTGCCACCGGCTGGCAGGACCTGAGTCCGCAAGCCTTGACCGTGCAGCGCCTGTCCACCAATGCGGACGGCATGCTCTGGGCCTTCACCTCCGACGGCAGGAGCGTCACGCTGATGCCCGGCGGAACGACCTGGAACACTCCCAGCGACAGCGCTCCCACGCCGAACGCCGTAGTGAGGATCGCCTCGTCCGTCAGCGGGGAGTACTGGGTACTCCGCAACAGCGGGGCGATGCTCCGGATCCTCAACTCCGTGCGGGAGGCGCCGGTGGCCTTCGACGTCCCGCCGAAGGCCGACTCCCCCTACGCGTCCAAGATCGACGTCTGGTACGACGACGCCGGAATCCGCAGCATCCAGGTGGTCTTCCCGGGCCAGACCTTCCGCTGTGGCGACACCGGCGGCTCCGGCGTGCAGCAGCGCGCCACCTACACGTTCGGCGGCGCCGACAAGCTGATCTCCGTTGACGCCTGGTCCGGCACGGCCGCCCGCGGCAGCCTCGCCGGGCTGCGCCTGACGATGACCTCGGGCGTGGCGAACTTCGGGATCGCCGCGACCACCACCTCCGCGCCCGACCTGACCGAGGACGCCGGCGGCGCCTCGGCCGTCTGTGGGCTGTTCGGTTCGACGGTGAAGTCCGGCAGCCGCACCTACGTCGCGTCGCTCGGTTTCTACGTGCGCGGCGGGAACGTCTCGCAGGTGGTACTGGACCACCTGAACGACAACCGCCGCCACTACAGCCAGGCCGTCTGGGCCAACGCCGACGAGCTGACGCTCAGCCGCATCCTCGCCAACTACTCGTACACGCCGGCGGGCTCGAGCGCCGCGCCGGTCCTGCTCGGCACCCTGCTGGACCCGAGGCCGATCGCCGCCACCGGCAACTACCTGGGCTTCCGGTGGAACTTCAGCAACGAACAGGAACGCGACGACTGGACCAAGGCCCGCAAGGCCGGCGACAACACGTTCGGGGCGCCGGTGACCAACACGATCGCCATCGCCACCAAGGGCGTCTTCGCCGAGGCCGTCCTCGGCCGGGCCAACTCGGCCGAGAAGATCGACCTCACCCGGTTCTGGAACTGGAAGGACTCGCCCATCCAGATCACGCCGGCCGACATCGCGCCGGTGTCCACCGCATCGCGCGCGCAGAACCTCGACACCACGGTGGCCGCCCTGGGTGCCACCCAGGCGAGGTTCACGCCGTTGGCGGCCATGCCCGACCCGACCGCCCTGCAAGCGGTGCAGGCCATGACCACCGCGAACCTGTTCCGCGACATGAGCGGCATCACCAACATGAGCCAGGTGCTCACCAAGGGCATCGAAGCCGCCGCCGCCAACGACAAGGACGCCGGCGACCGCGCCCAGGCGGCCCTGAAGACCGCCACCGAACACCTGCAGAAGATGACCCAGATCGCGGTCGACGCCGCCGGCAAGGCGGCGCCGCTCGTCACCGGCGGCGCCGGCAACCTGAGCGCCCTCGGCAACCTGAGCGCCCTCGGCGGCCTGCTGAACCAGGGCGGCAAGTCCGGTTCGGACACCAAGTCCGGTTCGGACACGAAGGCCGGTTCGGACACCAAGCCCGATGAGTCGTAACGGCGGGCGCGCAGCAAGCGCCTGACCACCGCACGTCGGCGGGTCCGGGCCGCCACCCGGGCCCGCCGACCTCCACCTGGGCCTGCTCCAACCCGCCTGCGGCACCATCCGCCTGCGCCGACCCGGAACCTCGTTCCGAAACGATCGATCAGGGCGTCGGGATGCCGGCCGGGCGCAGCGGCCCGCCGAACCGGACCGGCACACCCGGCGAGTACAGCACGCTGACCGGCGCCCTGACGGGCTTCGGCAACCCGGCGGCGACCACCAGGCTCTCGTCGCACTCGGTCAGCTCGGCGCGGTGCAGCGGCCAGCGCGGATGGGTGTTCGGAAGGTACATCTGCCGGCCGAAGAACTCGCTGTGCATCCCCCAGCGGGCGGTCAGGAAGTGCTCCAGCCCGGTCGGCTCCTGTATCTGCTCGCCGATCCGTACGGAGATCCGGCTGTGCGCGCCGCGCGGCCCGGGCCAGCGCCGGGCGCTGGTGTAGGTGACGGTGTCGTCCTGTCGGTCGATGCTCATCCGCGCCCAGACGTACGGCAGCCGGAACCCCAGGCGGGCCGTCGCCACCGGCACGAGGCGGGACGCCTCGAGCGAGCGGAACACCACGCCGCGCCGACCGTGCTCGTCCACCGAGTAGAGCCGCACGTTGGTCTCCGGGAACGTCCCGAGATACGGCACCCCCGGCAGCCGGAACCACCCCACCCGGTGCATCCGGAACGCCACCAGCCCCACGTACGTCACGCCGTCGAGGGTGTCCGGGCGGGTGCCGGGCGGGAGCAGCGGCGCCACGTCCGCCGGGTCCGCCGCCCAGTGCAGGAAGGTGAGATCGAGCCACGACTGGGTGAGCAGCGAACCGCGCACGGACCGTGCCGGATCGGCCGTGACGGGTTCTGGAGCGGTTACGGGGGCAAGCAGGGACATCCGTCGAGCATAAGAGCTCGCGCCGGCGATCGGGAGCGAGCGACCCGTCGATTGCTGTTCCCACAGGTCGGAGGGGTGTCGCCGGCCCCGTGCGGTTGGTCGCGGTCGCCGGCGCCGGCCTCCCCTCGGGCGGCTGGCCGGATCTAGCCGGGCGGCTCCGATGGGCTGCGCCGTCACGCCCGGTGACCGGATCCGGGTCGCGGCGGACCACCCCGGCGGCCGGTCCAAGATCGCCAAACAGTAGGCTCCGTCCGCAACACGACGCGAAGGGGAGCTCTGTGGCGCGGGTTGCAGTGATCGGTGGAGGAATCAGCGGGCTGGCGACGGCGCTCATGCTCGGTCGGCGGGGCCACCCGGTCACCCTGTTCGAACAGGACACGCGGCAGGCCGGAGAGGACCTGGACCAGGACTTCTTCGACTGGCGCAGGCCCAAGGTCCCGCAGGCCGTCCAGCCCCACTCGTTCCTCGCACCGGTCCGCAGCGTGCTGCTCACCGAGGCCCCCGATGTCCACGCGGACCTGCTGGCGCGCGGAGCCACCGAGTACCACGACTTCGACTGGTTCGGCGAGCATCCGCCGCACCGGGCCGGCGACGAGGAGCTGGTGACCCTGCGCACCCGCCGCATCGTGCTGGAGGCCGCCCTGACGGCGGCCGTGCGGCGGGAACGCACCGTCGACGTGCGGCGCGGCTGCCGGGTACGCGGCCTCACCTTCGGGGAGGGCCGCCCGGCCCGGGTCACCGGCGTGCAGGCGGGTGCGGACCTGCACCGGGCGGACCTCGTCGTCGATGCGTCCGGTCGTCGCTCGCCCGTTCCCGCCTGGCTGGTCGAGGCCGGCTGCCGCCCGCCCGTGGTCGAGAGCCACCGTGCCGGGATCGCCTATCTGTGCCGCTGGTACCGGCTGCGGGCCGACGGCCCGGGTGGCCCCGGGCGGGTGCAGAACGGCTCGGCCGCACCGTTCGCGCTGGCCGGCGTCTTCCCCTCCGACAACGGCATCTTCGCGGTGAACCTGGTGGTCTCCACCGCTGATCCGACCCGCGGGGCGCTCACCGACCCCGCCGTGTTCGAGGCTGTCGCCCGCCGCTTCCCCGCCGCCGCGGCCTGGCTGGACCTGGCCCCCGAACCGCAGTCGGCCGTCCTGGCGATGGCCGGCCTGGACAACCGCTGGACCTCCCTCGCCGACGGTGACGGTCCGGTCGTCACCGGCCTGGTCAACGCCGGGGACAGCCTCATCCACACCAACCCCACCCTGGGCCACGGCGTGGCCCTCGGCATGCGCGCCGCACAGCACCTCGCCACCCACGTCGACCGGATCGCCGAGGACCCGACCGGCTACCACGCCTGGACGGCGCAGGACCTCCGCCCGTTGTTCGACGCGCAGGTCGCGGCCGACCGCGCCAACGAGCGGAACCTCGCCGAGAGCGCACCCCCCTCGGATCGGCGGGCCGCCGCCCGGGCCGCCTGTGCCTTCGACGACCCCGTCGTCATGAGGGCCCGGGCCCAGGTGCGCCATCTCGTGCTACCGGCCGACGAGGCGTACGGCAGCGACGAGGTCGAGGGGCACGTCACCGCCTGGCTGGCCGCCCGCCCGGACTACTCGCCCCGGCCCGACGGCCCGACCCGCGACCAGTGGGACGCGCTCGTCGCGGGCTGAGCGCCCGCCTGCCGGCGCGCCGGACGTCCGCGGAGGGCCCGAGAGGTGTTTGCAAAGTCCCGACACGACTTTGCAAACACCTCTCCGGGGTCCTAGCCACCCGGCGTCGGCCCGGGTCCGCCCTCCCGTCCGGAGGAGGCGGGCGCGGACGAGGGGGCCGGGGCCGGGGTGTGCGGCAGGAGGGTGGCGGCGGCGAGGCCGACGAGTCCGACGGCTGCCAGGGTGACCATCGCGGCGGCGTAGGCGTGGCTGGTGAGGCCGGCGACCAGGATGGTGCCGGCGATGGCGGTGCCGAGGGAGGAGCCGAGGTTCGAGACGCTGCGGGACAGGCCCGAGATCTCACCCTGCCGCTCCTCGGTGAAGCTCGACTGGACGATGTTGACGGAGGGCGTGAGCATCACGCCGAGGCCGAGGCCGATCAGGAGCAGCCCGGGGGCGAAGGCCCAGGCGCCGGGGGAGCCGTGCACCACGAGGATCAGGACGACGATGCCGGTGATCGTGCCGATGAACCCGGTCAGGATGAGGGTGCGCTGGGCGTGCCGCCTGGCGAGGCGTTCGGCGGCCAGGGAGGACACCAGGATCCCGAGGGTGGCCGCGGTGAAGATCACGCCGGTCTGGATCGCGTCGTAGCCGCGGACGACCTGTAGGTAGGACGCGACGGTGAAGGACACGCCCATCAGGAGCAGCCACTGGGTGTTCTGGGTGACGAGCCCGAGGTTGGAGGTGCGGCTGCGGAACAGGCTGGTGGAGAGCAGCGGCTCCTTGCCCGCCCGCTCCCTGGCGCGGACCCACCGGAAGAACCCGGCCAGGAAGAGCGCACCGAGGACGAGCAGGGCGAGCATCAGCCAGCCGTTGTCGTCGGCGGCCAGGATGCCGGTGACGACGAGGACGAGTCCGACGGCGGACAGGACGGTGCCGACGGTGTCGAAGGGGCGGGTCGGATCCGGCGGGAGAGGGTCCTCGATCCGGCGGATGAGGACGATGATCACGACGATCACCAGGGCCTGGAACACGAACGCCGCCCGCCAGCTGAGCGCGGACGTGATGAGCCCGCCGATCAGCGGACCGGCCGCCGCGCCGACGCCCCCGAGCGCCATGATCGTCCCGAACGCGCGGGCCCGCGAGGCCGTCTCCGTGAAGAGCAGCGTGGTGAGGATGTAGACGGGCGGGATGAGCAGGGCCGTCCCGACGCCTTCGAGGATCGAGTTGCCCAGGATGAGGACGCCCAGGCCCGGAGCGGCGGCGCTCAGCAGCGCGCCGAGGCCGTACACCAGGAGGCCGGCGAGCAGGCACCGCTTGCGGCCGTAGCGGTCGGTCAGCTTGCCGCCGGGGATCATCAGGGCGGCCATCACCAGCAGGAAGATCGTGATCGCGACCTGCACGCCCTGCACGGTGGTGCCGAGGTCCTCGCTGATGTCGTTGATCATCACGTTCATGTTGGAGCCGGCGAAGCTGCAGATGAACTGGGCGAGGGCGAGCGGGGCGAGGATCCGCCGTGCGGCGGCGGGTGATCCTGGGGCCGCGGTGACGTCGCTCATCGGTTCCACCGCCTTCTGCCCGGCCGGGCTGATTCCCGGTCCTGCTGCTGCCACGTCGGGCTGTTGCCCCGTCGGGCCGCAGTCCGGCCGGGCGGATTCTGTCGGGCGGATTCGGTTGCCGCAGGCCCGGTCCGCGGTGCCGTCGGCCCCGGGTGGATCGGCCGGTGCTGCTCCGGGCGCCGCAGACCGCGGCCGGGCGGCCGGGATCAGCTCGCGGCGTCGATCTCCGCCTCGATCTCCGCGTCGGCGACGGCGATCGCGATACCGAGGGCCGCGGCGATGTTGCCGGCGGCCGTCATGACGCGGGCGGTGCCAACGATGGGGGCGATCGCCACCAGGACGTCCTGGAGCTGGGCGGCGGTCAGACCCGATCGCAGCGCGGGATCGACGTGGGCCAGGTACGAGATCGGGGGCGCGTCGCAGGCCGCGAGCGCGGCGATCCGGGTGAGGATGAGCGTGTCCGGGGGCAGGCCGCACCGCTCGATCGAGTCGACGGTCATCGCGGCGAGGGTGTCCAGGACGGGGGTTTCCGATGTGGTGGACATGGTGGAGGGCCTCCTGGTGCTTCGGCACCGGCGCCGGGGAGCCGCTGGAGGAGCAGGCGGAGGGACACCGGTGCGCTTTCCCTGTCCACGGTAGGAGCAATCGGGGGCGGACGCGCGAGCGAGCCCCGGGCGCGAGCCGCCCGGGCGGGCCCGGTGGCGGTTCGGCGGCCATCCGGTGCCATCCGGCGGACCGGTCCGCCGGCGGCCGGGCCCGCCTCACCGGAAAACCCCGCCCGCGCCGCTTATCTTCGGCGGATGAACAGTCCAGCCGTCCCGCCCCGGGGAGGGGACCGCGGCGCACCGCCCGCGGCGGAGCGCACGGACTACGCGGGCGCGGTCTACGGCTCGCTGCTCGCCGCCTCGGTGGTGGCGACGGCGGGCGCCGTCGGCGACTATCCGCGCCTCCAGCTCGCCGTCCTGCTGATCGTCACCGGCCTGGTGTTCTGGGGCGCCCATGTGTACGCGCGGCTCGCCGGTGAGCGGCTGGTCGGCCAACCGATCAGCCGGCGGGTGGTCCGGGCCGTCGCGCGGCACGAGTGGTCCATCGCGGAGGCGGCGCTGCTGCCCACGGCGGCGGTCCTGATCAGCCCGGTCCTGGGGCTGGGCCTGTCCGGGACGGCGTGGCTGGCGCTGAGCGTCGCCGTGGCCCAGCAGGTCGCCTGGGCGGTCGGGGGAGCGGTCCGGGCCGGCGCGACCCGCGGCCAGGCGGCGGTCGAGGGGCTGGCCAACCTACTCCTCGGCCTGGTCATCGTGGCCGCCAAGGCGGCGCTCGGGCACTGACAGGCCCGGCTCCCTCCCCGGGCCGGCCGGGCCCGAGGCGCCGCCCCGGTGCGGGTCAGTCCTGTCCGCACTCGGTCCACGGTCGGAGTTTCTCCGGGTTGCGGACCGCCCAGATGCGGGTGATGCGGCCGTCGGCGAGGCTGAACGCCGCCACGGTCACGGTGACGCCGGCGTGCTGGGCGACCAGGCCGGGCCGGCCGTTGACCGTCCGCTCCAGAAGCGTCAGCCCGGGGGCCTTTCCGGCGATGTGGATCAGGTACTGGGCGATGCGCTCACTGCCCTCGACCGGGCGGAGGACGGCGCCGACCAGCCCGCCGCCGTCGGCGGTCATCGTGGCATCGGGGTCGAGGAGGTCGACGAGGGCCTTCACGTCCCCGGCCTCCCACGCCTGCTTGAAGTGCCGTACCAGAGCGGCCTGTCCGGCCGGCGGGGCCGACAGGGCCTGCGCGTCGCGGACCCGCCGACGGGCGGAGGAGGCCAGCTGCCGGCACGCCGCCGGAGTGCGGCCGACGATCTCGGCGACCTCGGCGAAGGGGTACCGGAAGACGTCGTGCAGGACGAACGCCACCCGCTCGGCAGGCGTCATCGACTCCAGCACGACGAGGAACGCCATGCTCACCGACTCGTCCAGGGTGACCCGGTCGGCGGGGTCGACCGGCACCGTCCGGCCGCCGCCCACCAGGCCGCTGGACCACTCCCTGCGGTCGGGCAGCGGCTCGGGTATCCACGCGCCGACGTAGCGCTCGCGGCGGACCCGCGCCGAGCCGAGCAGGTCCAGGCAGATGCGGCCGGCCACCGTCGTCAGCCAGGCACCGGGCGACTCGACGGCCGCCTGCTGCTGTCGCGACATCGCGTACCAGCGGGTGTAGGTCTCCTGTACGGCGTCCTCGGCCTCGGCCAGCGAACCGAGCAGCCGGTAGGCCAGATTGACCAGTTGCCGCCGCTCTCCGACGATCGCGCTCAGATCCGGTTCGGACCGGTCGTGGCCTGCCACGGACGGGGTGTTCATGGTGCGACCGCTCCTGGTTGCTCTTGTCCGCTTCCGCTCTCGACCAGCCGACGAGACACCCCGGCGGACTCTGGGTCGGCGCTTCGCCTCACATTTCGAGGGCCTGCGTCGTCGGACTACCGAGACACTATCGATCACTGCCGCGAGGCAGAAGAGGGGACCGCGCCATGGCCACACAGACGACGGCGATTCCGAGCAGGCCCACGTTCCTGCAGGTGGCGGTAGCCCTGCAGACCCTGGCCATCTTCTTCCAGGCGACCACCGCCGGGCTGCTGCTGTCCTCCTCCTACGGAGAGGTGCTGCACAGCGTGGGAGCGCGCGTGATGTACGCCGCGTCGATGGTGTACCTGCTCGCCGCGGTCCTGGCGTGGCGGCCGGGCGGCGGGTCGCCCCGCTCCATCCTGTACGCGTCCGGCTTCCTCGTACTCGCCTCGATCCAGGTCGTGCTCGGCGTCACCCACCGGCCGGCGCTCCACGTCCCGCTGGGCGTTCTGATGTTCGGTCTGAGTGTGCTGGCACTGGGCCGGCTGCTGTCCGCCCGCGTGCAGGAGCGCTCCGGCGCACGGAGGTAGCCTCCAGGCGAAGGAAGCGGGGCGGGCACCCGCGGGTGCCCGCCCGGTGGGCCTGGCCGAGGCGACGGGTCCGATCAGCCGACGGCCATGCCCAGGCCGTAGACCGTCACCGTGTAGGGGCCGATGTCCTGGGCCTCGCCTCCGAGCAGCAGGTCGCCGGGGGTGGCCACGCCGTGCGCGCGGGCCGTCGCCACGAGCATCTCGGCCGGACCGCGGCCGGACGACTCGCCGGGGCCGCCCACGTCGCGGCGCCACGGCATGTCCTGCGTCGGCATGTGCTCTACCGGCTTGACCGCGGTGTCCCGGCTGTCTCAGGGGCCGGGCCGGGAGCCTTGTCCTGAGGGTGAGGGCGGCCCGATCGGTCAGGAGGTCGTGCTCTCCTGCGGGTTCGCGGCGAGGTAGGCCCACGCCTTGGCGCCCGTCCGCAGGACGACCGCGGTTCGGGCGTAGTCGTCGACCTCGTAGTCGTCCGCGGCGGCGAGCTCGGCGTCGGTGATGGCGAAGACGCTGCCCTCCACCGCGTCGCCGTCCTGGGTGGAGGCGACGACCAGGGGGTGGCGGTCGGTGCCGCTGGCCGCGATCACCTCGGGGTCGGTGATCGTGACATGGGTGAGGCGGAAGCCGGGGAGCGCGTCGGGACGCCCCTCCAGAAGCCGGCCGAACCGGGCGAGCTGGACCTCGGGAAGCTGCAGCGTCCCGTAGGAGAACAGCTGGTGGACCGCCTGCTCGGCCATCGTGAAAACCCCTCTGCAGAACCCCGGTTGTGCGTGTTGATCCCCAACCTAGCGAACGCGGTGCGCGCGTGATGTTCGGGGGTGCCCGGGCGGAGGGCCCCGCCGGCTCACGGAGAGGTGACGGCCTGCTCCAGCAGGCCGCGAAGGACGCGCTGCTCCTCCGGGGTGAGGCCGGACAGCGGGGAGCCCAGGGCGAGGAGTTCGAGGAGGCGCTCGCGCAGGGCGGCCCCCTCGGGGGTGAGGACGAGGTGCTTGGCGCGGCGGTCGGTCGGGTGCGGGTGGCGCTCGACCAGTCGCTGCTTCTCCAGCCGGTCGACGACGAAGGTGGTGTTGGAGGGCTCGCAGCTCATGCGCTCGGAGAGCTCCCGCATGGTCATCGGCCCGCTCATCTCCCGCAGCGCGGTCGCCTGGGGTGCGGTGAGGCCCAGGGAGGCGGCGCGTTCCCGGACGTGCTCGGCGATCCGCTGGGCGAGCCCGTTCACCAGGCCGCACAGCTGTCGCTCGGCGATGACCTGCGGCTCGGGGGGCGTCGTCATGCCATCACCCTAACAAATCCGTCAAGGCGAAATAATTGCAGCTTGAATGATTCGAGCTTGATGCTTATGGTTGGCGTCGTCGCCGAGGAACCCGGCGACGACCGGACGACGACTCACAGGAGAGAACCCATGGCTGACTTGACGGCTGCTCAGGACGGACGACTGCGCCGCCCGGCGGGAATCCGCTCGATACGGCTGGGTGACACGAAGGTGTCGTACGTCCCGGACGGCGACGTCCGGCTCCGGCCGCTGCAGCTGCTCCAGGACACCACCGACGAGGTCTGGGCTACCCACCCGGAGTACCTGGACGCCACGGGCCACCTCGTGGGGAGCGTCGGCGGTCTGCTGGTGGAGCACGGCGGCCGCGCGCTGCTGATCGACGCGGGCTTCGGCCCGCAGAGGCTAGCGGCCGAGGAGGGCCCCCTCGGGGTGATCCACGGCGGTGCGCTGCTGCGGAGCCTGGCCGAACTCGGCCGCCGCCCCGAGGACATCGAGGCCGTGGCCTTCACCCACCTGCACTCCGACCACCTCGGCTGGGCCTGCGATCCCGCCCCCGGGAGCGACCGGCCCGCGTTCGCCCACGCCGACTACCTGGTCTCCGAGCCGGAGTGGGACCGCCGCGACATCCTGCTGGAGCAGGGCATGACCGCGCAGGTCGAGGCCCTCGCACCGCGGGTGCGCACGGTCACGGACGGGCAGGAGGTCTTCCCCGGTGTGCACGTGCGGATCACCCCCGGCCACACCGTCGGGCACGCCGAGTACGTCGTCTCCGGGGGCGGACGGCGGCTGATCGCCTTCGGGGACGCCGTGCACTCGCCGATCCAGATCGACCACCCCGAGTGGTCCTCGGCCTTCGACCACGACCTGGTCCGGACCGCCGAGCACCGCCGCCGCCTCGTCGCCGAGCTGGCGGAGCCCGGCACGATCGGGTTCGGCGTCCACTTCGCCGACGTGGTGTTCGGACAGGTCCGGCCGGACGGCGACGGCGACGGCCCGGCCTGGCAGCCGCTGGACGCCTGACCCGTCGGGCCCGCCCGGCACGGCACCGCTCCCGGGCTTCCTCAGCTCATCAGGTCGGGCGCGAAGTAGTCGCGCAGCCGGGCGATCCTGCCGTCGCGGACGCGGAAGATCTGCACCAGCGAGACGGTCTCCCCGTCCCCGTCGCCGTCGAAGACCGTGTCGATCTCGGCGATGAACACGTCGGGGTCGGAGGTGGTGTGCAGCACGTATGCGGACTTCTCGGCGTTCGGCGTGCGGCTGCCCTCCGCCTGGCGCTCGTAGTGCGCCGCCATCACCGCACGGATCTCCTCCCGGCCCACCAGCCGCCTGGGGAAGGCGGCGCCGGCGGGCAGGAGCGGCAGCTCGATGACGCCGTCCTCGGTGAAGTTCTCGGCAAGCGCATCGGCGTTCCGGGTGAAGGGACCGGCGTAGACGTAACTCTGGAAGATCTCCTGCGGCGTTCGGGACACGGCGGCCTCCCTTGACTCGGACACGGAAGCCCACACAATCACGGCGAGGCCAACGCGAGGGCGGATTCGGGACAACGACGTCCCCGGCACCCGGCCGTGGCCTCGCGACGGCCGGGGAAGGTGGGCAGGATGGGAGGGACGGGGGCCGCCCGCGGTCGATGCGAGGTGCAGACAGCCGATGCCCGAGCCCGCCCCGCCGCCTGCGCCGCCACCCCGCGGCCCGGTCGAGGCGCTGCGGCTGGCCGCCGGCGGGCTGCGCGGCGGGGCCGGGACGGCGGCCGTCACCGGACGGCGGGCCCTGAGGGTCACGCTGGCCGCGTCCACCGGCTTCCTCGTCTGCCTCTACGGCCTCGACCAGCAGGTCGCCGCGCTCTACGCGCTGTTCTCCTCGGTCGCGATGGCGGCGCTGTCCCGGATCCCCGGTACCGGTCGGCAGCGGGCCGCGGTGCTGGCCCGGGTGCTGCCGGCCGCCTGGCTGCTGGTGGCCGTCGGCACGGCCCTCGCCGTCCGGACGTGGACGGCCGTCGCGGGCATGCTGGTGGTCGGCTTCGTCCTGGCCTTCGCCGCCGTGGCCGGACCGCGCCTCGGTGGCGCCGCGCCCGGTCTGCAGCTGATGTACATCCTCCCGTGCTTCCCCCCGTACGCGCCGGACGACCTGTCGGCCCGGCTGGCCGGGACGGCCGTCGGGTTCGTGCTGCTCATCGCCGCCGAGGCGCTGCTGCTGCCCGACCCGCGGGCCCGGCCGTACCGGCTGCTCACCGCGGACGCCGCCGCCACCGCAGCCCGCACGGCGGCCGAGCTGGCCCGCACCCCGGGGCCGGTGCCCGATGCGCTGGAGGGGGCGGCCGCCGAGGCCGGCGAGTCGCTGCGCGCCCGCAAGGTCCCCGCGGCGGAGCGCCCGGCCGGCCCGGGTCTGCGGGACCGCGCGCAGGCCCACGCCGGCTGGGCGGCTCGGGCCCTGCTGGCGAGGCTGACGGCCGCGCCACGGCGGCCGGCCGGCGACGGACCGGTACCGGTGGCCGAGGCCCGGATGCTGACGGAGATCGGCGACAGCGCCGGGCGGACGGCACATCTGCTGGCCACCGGCGAGGAGCCGGCCCCGCAGCGCCTGGAGGGACTGCTCCGGGAGTTCCGCAGCGCGCCGACCGACCTGGCCGGGCAGGCCGGGGCCGCCGCCGTGACCGCCGAGCTGCGCCGCCGCGCGGCGGTCGCGGAGGCCGGCGAGGCGGCGGTGGTGCTGTCGACGGCGGCCCGCCTCGCCGTGGGGGGCCGGGACGCGGTCAGGGCCGGGTGGGTCCGGGGGACGGCGTTCGACTACGCGGGGCTGAGCAGAAGCCGGCTGTACTGGCGGCGGATCGTCGGCCATGTCAGCCCCCGGTCGGTGTACTTCCAGAACGCGCTGCGGATCAGTCTGGCCCTGGCGGTGGCCCGGGCGGTCGCGGGCGCGGTCTCGCTCCCGCACGGGTTCTGGGCGATGCTGGCCGCGCTCAGCCTGACCCGGACCACGGTCGTGCAGACCGGGCAGACCGTCCGCCGCGCGCTCACCGGGACTCTGGTCGGGGCCTTCGCCGCGGCGGCCCTGCTGGAGGCGGTCGGCCACCACGGCGTGGTGTACGCGGTGCTGCTGCCGCCGCTGATGGCGCTCACCTTCTCCCTCGGGCCGCTGCTCGGGGTCGGCTGGGCGCAGGCGCTGTTCACGGTGGTGGTGGCCACGATCTTCGCCCAGCTCGCCCCGGCCGACTGGCAGCTCGCGGAGATCCGTCTGCTCGACGTCCTCACCGGCAGCCTGATCGGCCTGGCGTGCGGCCTGTTCGCCTGGCCCCACGGCGCGCGGACGGTGTTGCGACGGGACGCGGCGATGCTGCTCGACGCCGTCGCGGGGACGGTGTCGGCCACCACCGAGGCCCTCGCGTGGCCCGCGGCCTCCGGGCCGTACGGCGAACCGCGCCCACCCGGGGCGGCGGCCCCGGCCGCGGCGCTGGTCCGTGCGCTGCCGGTCGTGGAGTCGGCGTACGCGCAGTTCCAGGAGGAGCCGCAACCGGCGACCGACCTGCCCGGGGAGGACTGGCAGGCGGCGCTGATCGCGGGCCACCATGCCAGACGCGGCAGCGCCCGGCTGCTGGACCGGCCGCCGCCCCGGCTGGACCCGGTCGAGCGGGAGTGGCTGCTGCGGTCCGGCGCGCAGCTCGCCGGGGCGTACGCGGCGGTGGCGGCGCAGCTGGCGGATGTCCGCGGGCCACTGCCGGGGGCGGTCGCGCGGTTCGGCCCGCCGGAGCCGCCGCCCGGGCGCCGGCCGGTCCTGTACGACGTGGCGGCCTGGCTCGAAGGCCTGGCCCACGACCTCACGCGGCTGGACCCCGTCCCGGCCCCCGAACCGGGCGGGTCGCCGCCCACGACGTGAGCGTTCGGCCGATCCGCCGGACGGATGACATCCCATCACCGGTTCGCGGCGTTGCGCCGCGCCGTGGCACGGCCCGGGCAGGGTCGACGGGTGGACCGGGGAACCCCCGGCGGGCCCGGTCGGACGACGGGGGCGGCGCGAGCGGACCCGGCCCGGTCACCAGGTGCGAGGCCCCGGGTACCGGGAGGCCCGAAGGACGGAAGGACGGAACGGATGGCAAGCCAGCGGCCCGATCGCACCCCGGAGGGCGCCGAGCCCGTCGCGGCCAGCCAGTCGCTGACCCTGGCGGCCATGCTGTTCGCGGTCTCGATGACCTTCATCGACCAGACGATCGTCTCGATCGCCGCGCCCGACATCATCCGCGAACTGGGCCTGTCGGCCGTCGGCATGCAGTGGGTGGTCAACGCCTACCTGCTGTCGCTCGCCGCGTTCTTCGCCCTCGGCGGGCGGCTGGCCGACGTCCTCGGCCACAAGCGGATGATGCTGATCGGGACGCTCACCTTCGTGATCTCCTCCGCCCTGTGCGGCGCGGTGCCGTCCGGCGGCGTCGCCGAGACCTGGCTGATCTGCTTCCGGGCGGTGCAGGGCCTCGGCGCGGCGCTGATGTTCCCGGCGGCGCTCGCGGTGGTGGTGGAGGTGTTCCCGGTGGAGCGGCGCGGCCGGGCACTGGCGCTGTTCTTCGGGGTGGCCGGCGGCCTGACGGCACTCGGCCCGATCCTCGGCGGCTGGCTGACCACGTGGACCTGGCGGGCGATCTTCTGGGTCAACGTGCCGGTGGCGGTCGTCGCGGTCGTGCTGACCGTGCTGGCCGGCATCCGCAACACCCCGCGCCGTGAGCCGGTCGACTGGACGGGTGCCGTCCTGGTGGCCGTCGGCATGGGGCTGAGCGTGCTCGGCCTCCAGCAGGCGGCGGCCTGGGGCTGGGGCAGCTGGGCGACCTGGCTGTGCATCATCGGCGGGCTGGCGGTCCTCGCGGTGTTCGTCCGGGTGGAGCTGCGCACCGAGCACCCGCTGATCAAGATGCGGGTCTTCGCCGACCGCGCCTTCGCCGTGGACAACGCCGTGCTGTTCTTCGCCATGATCGCCTTCGTCCCGGTGTTCTTCTTCGCCTCCGTCTACGCCCAGGTGGCGTTGGACCAGTCGCCCAACGAGGCGGGCCTCTACCTCCTGGTCTTCTTCGCGGGATTCGCCCCCGGCTCGCAGATCGGCGGACGCATGCTGGACCGCCGCGGCGCCCGGCCGCCGATGGTGCTGGGCACGGCGCTGTCCGCGGTCGGCTTCGCGCTCTGGGCCTCGAAGATCACCGACCTGTCGCTCAACGCCCAGTGGCCGTACATCGTGATGGCGGGCGCGGGGATCGGGCTGCTGCTGACGCCCGCCTCGACGGACGCCGTCAACCGCGCGATCAACGCCTCCTACGGTGAGGTCACCGGGATCACCCAGACCGTGCGCAACTACTCCGCGAGCCTGGGCCTTGCCGTGCTGGGCACCGTGCTGCTGCACAACACCACCAGGAACGTGCAGAACACCCTGATCGCCAACGGCGTCCCCGAGGACGCCGCGCCCGGCGTCGCCGACACCGTCACCCGGAGCATCACCGGCCACGGCTCGGGCGGGCAGGCCCCCACCGGCATCGGATCCGCCCTGGTGGACGCGATCCGGCAGGACTTCGCGGAGGCGAACGGGCCCGTGCTGTACGGGATGGCGGCGGCCCTCGCGGTCGCCTTCCTGTGCGCGCTGCGGCACCCCGGGACGCGGGTCACCGCGGAGGCCGCCCCGGCCGCGGACACCGCCACCCGCTGATCCCGCCCGGTGCGCCGCCCCCCCCGCCGGGGGACGGCGCACCGAACGGGATCAGGAGGTGGAGCGGCGGAGCAGGTAGGTGTCCATGATCCAGCCCTTGCGGTCGCGGGCCCGGTCGCGGAGCTCGCGGATCCGGGGGGCGGTCTCGGCGAGCGGCCCGGCGACGAGGATCTCGTCGGGGGTGCCGAGGTAGGCGCCGTAGAGGATCTCCACGCCGTCGGGGTCGATCCCGGCGAATGCGGCCTGGCCGTCGAGCATCACCACCACGTCGTCGACCCCCTCGGGGAGGCCTTCGGCGAGCCGGCGGCCGGTGGTGATCTGCAGCGGGCGGCCGACCCGGGTCAGGGTGGTGCGGTGACGGGCGGCGAGTGCGGAGACGCTGCTGATCCCGGGGACGACCTCGTACCCGAAGGTCGTGTCGCCGCGAGCCAGCACCTCGTCCACCACGGCGATCACGCTGTCGTAGAGGCTCGGGTCGCCCCAGACCAGGAAGGCGCCGGTCTCGTCCGGGCCGAGGTGCTCGGCGATCAGCTGCTCGACCAGGTCGGCCCGGCGGTGGCGCCAGTCGTCCACGGCCGCCGTGTACGCGGGGGTGGTGCGGTCCCGCTCGGCGTCCGGGACGCCGACCACACGGTGGCCGGGGCGGCCGTGCTCGGTCAGGATCCGTCGGCGGAGCCGGATCATGTCCTGGCGCTCCTCGTTCTTGTCGAGGATGAAGAAGACGTCGGTGCGGGCGAGCGCCTTGGCCGCCTGCAGGGTCAGGTGGTCGGGATCGCCGGCCCCGATGCCGATGACGAGGATGTGCTGCATGGCAGTGATTGTGCCGTCTGTCCGGATCCCGTGTCGCAGCGCCCCGCAGCCGGGCCGTCAGCCGGGCCGCCCGGCCCG
The DNA here is from genome assembly GCF_043202015.1 of Kitasatospora sp. NPDC048239. Taxonomy (NCBI): domain Bacteria; kingdom Bacillati; phylum Actinomycetota; class Actinomycetes; order Kitasatosporales; family Streptomycetaceae; genus Kitasatospora; species Kitasatospora sp. NPDC048239. The sequence continues at coordinate 529,281 of NZ_JBICZP010000005.1, forward strand.
GTACGGGTGGAAGCCGCGCCCGGTCTTGCGGCCGAGCAGCCCGGCCTCGACCATCCGGGACAGCAGCGGCGGCGGTGCGTAGAGCGGCTCCCGGTACTCCCCGTAGAGGGACTGCGCGATCGCCAGCACGGTGTCCAGGCCGACCAGGTCGGCGAGTTGCAGCGGTCCCATCGGGTGGGCGCAGCCGTGGACCATGCCGGCGTCGATGTCGGCGGCCGTCGCGTGGCCGGCCTCGGCGATGCCGGGGCCCATCTGCCCGGCGCCGACCACGGCCACCCGACGGATCGCGCTCATGCCACTGTTCTCCTTGCTCTGGGGTACCGGCTCGGGCTCGGGCTCGGCTCGGGCGGGTTCAGGCCGCGGTGCGGACGCGGACCAGGTGGCGGGGCCGGGTACGGGCGGGCGTGGAGCGGCGGTGAACGGCCCGGATGCTCACAGTCGACGGCGGGCGGCGTGCGGCAGTGTTAACCACTGATGATCGGCCCGCGTGACGCGGCGGTAACCCGGGCTTCCTAGGCTTCCGAAGGTGGGGTCCCCCCCACGGCCACCCCGGTAACCCTGCAGGGCCCGCGGGCGGCGACGAGGACTTCTACCGAGCGGGAGCCCCTGTGACGGCGTCGGGCCCGAAAGCCACCAGTACCGTGAAGACGGTCTGCTCGTACTGCGGTGTCGGCTGCGGGATGCTCCTCGACGTCACGACGGACGGTGCCACCGGGCGGCGCGCCGTGGCCAAGTCGTCCGGGGACCGGACGCACCCGGCCAACCAGGGCCGGCTCTGCACCAAGGGCGCCACCACCGCCGACATGCTCGCCGCCGCCGGCCGGCTGGACACCGCCCTGGTCCGGGCGGAGCGCGGCGCGGAGCCGGTCGCGACGGACGTGGACGAGGCCATCGCCTCGACCGCGCGGCGGCTGCGGGGCATCCTGGACGAGCACGGCCCGGACGCACTGGCCTTCTACGTCTCGGGCCAGCTGAGCCTGGAGGCGCAGTACCTGGTCAACAAGCTCGCCAAGGGCTACGTCGGCACCGCCTGGATCGAGTCCAACTCCCGGCTGTGCATGGCCGGCGCCGGGACGGGCTACAAGCTCTCGCTGGGCGCCGACGGCCCGCCCGGCTCGTACCAGGACTTCGAGCACGCGGACGTCTTCCTGGTCATCGGCGCCAACATGGCGGACTGTCACCCGATCCTCTTCCTGCGCCTGATGGACCGGGTCAAGGCCGGCGCCAAGCTCATCGTCGTCGACCCGCGCCGCACCGCGACCGCCGACAAGGCCGACCTCTTCCTCCAGGTCAGACCGGGAACGGACCTGGCCCTGCTGAACGGCCTGCTGCACCTGCTGGTGGAGAACGGGCACACCGACCCGGACTTCATCCGCGAGTTCACCGAGGGCTGGGAGGCGATGCCCGACCTGCTCGCCGACTACCCGCCCGCGCGGGTCGCCGAGATCACCGGCATCCCGGAGGCCGACCTCCGGCAGGCGGCCCGGCTCATCGGGGAGGCCGGGGAGTGGATGAGCTGCTGGACCATGGGCCTCAACCAGTCCGTCCACGGCACCTGGAACACCAACGCGCTGGTCAACCTGCACCTGGCGACGGGCGCCATCTGCCGCCCCGGCAGCGGCCCGCTCTCCCTCACCGGCCAGCCGAACGCCATGGGCGGGCGCGAGATGGGGTACATGGGACCGGGTCTGCCCGGCCAGCGCTCGGCGCTCGATCCGGCCGACCGGGCGTTCACCGAGGAGCTGTGGGGCCTCGCCCCGGGCACGCTGCGCCCGGAGGGCGGCACGGGCACCATCGACATGTTCGCGCGGATGGCGGAGGGCGCGATCAAGGCCTGCTGGGTCATCTGCACCAACCCGGTCGCGACGGTCGCCAACCGCAAGACCGTCATCGCCGGCCTGGAGGCCGCCGAACTGGTCATCACCCAGGACGTCTTCGCCGCCACCGAGACCAACGCGTACGCCGACGTGGTGCTGCCCGCCGCGATGTGGGCCGAGGCCGAGGGCGTGATGATCAACTCCGAGCGCAACCTCACCCTCGCCCAACCGGCCGCGGACCCGGCCGGCCAGGCCCTTCCGGACTGGCAGATCATCGCGCGGGTCGCCCGCGCGATGGGCTTCACCGAGGGCTTCGACCACCGCGACGCCGAGGAGGTGTTCGAGGAGATCAAGCGGGCGTGGAACCCGAGGACCGGCTACGACCTGCGGGGCGTGACCTACGAGCGGCTGCGGCAGACCCCGGTGCAGTGGCCCAGCGCCTCCGCGGACGGGCCCGACCGCAACCCGATCCGCTACCTCAACGACGGCGTCAGCCAGACCCTGCTGGAGCGGCCCGACGGCACCCGCCCCCGGCTGGCCTTCCCCACCGCGAGCGGCCGCGCCTCGTTCTTCCCCCGCCCGCACCTGCCCGCCGCCGAACTGCCCGACGACGAGTTCCCGTTCGTGCTCAACACCGGCCGCCTGCAGCACCAGTGGCACACCCTCACCAAGACCGGGAAGGTCGCCAAGCTCACCAGGCTCAACCCCGGGCCCTTCGTCGAGATCCACCCGCAGGACGCCGAGGCGCAGGGCATCAGCGCGGGGGACCACCTGGAGATCGCCTCCCGGCGGGGCCGGGCGGTGCTCCCGGCGGTCGTCACCGACCGGGTGCGGCCGGGGAACTGCTTCGCGCCGTTCCACTGGAACGACCTCTTCGGCGAGTACCTCAGCATCAACGCCGTCACCAACGACGCCGTGGACCCGATCTCCCTCCAGCCGGGGTTCAAGGTCTGCGCGGTCTCGCTGCGCGCGGTGCCGGCTCCGGAGCGCGCGGAGGGCGTCGCCGCGCCCGGGGCGGCCACGGCCGGGTCCGCTGCGCCCGGGTCCGCTGTGCCCGGGGCCGCTGCGCCCGCCGGGTCGGCGCAGCTGTCGCAGCTGGCGGCCATCCCGCGGCAGGGCGCGGAACTCGTCGCCCTGGGCGGCCTGTTCGGTCTCGGAGACATCGCCCCGCCTGCCTTCGCCACCGGGGAGCGGCAGTTCCTGGCCGGGTTCCTGGCCGGGCTGGACGCCTCCCCGCCGCAGCCGGCCACCGTGCCGGTGCTGCCGGCCCACGCGCCCATCGACCCGGACCGGGCCCGGTGGGTCAACGGGGTGCTGGCCGGCCGGTACTCCCGCATCGGCTCCGAGGCCGCGGAGCGCCGCCGTGCCGAGCAGCCCTCGCCGGGCACGGCGGAGGGGCCGGGCCGGGAGGTGCTCGTCCTGTGGGCCTCGCAGACCGGCACCGCGGAGGAGGCCGCCACCGCCGCCGTCGGCCGGCTGACCGAGGCCGGCTGGCAGCCGAGGCTCCTGGGCATGGACGAGGCCGGCCCGGCCGCCCTGGCCGCGGGCGTCCCGGTGCTGTTCGTCACCAGCACCTTCGGCGACGGCGAGGCGCCGGACAACGGCGCCGCCTTCTGGGCGGCCCTGTGCGCCGAGGGGCACGCCCCGGCCGGCGGCCTGCGCTACTCCGTGCTGGCCCTCGGCGACTCCGGCTTCGACGACTTCTGCGGCCACGGCCGCCGCCTGGACCAGCGCCTCGGCGAGCTGGGCGGCACCCGGCTCGCCCCCCGCACCGACTGCGAACCGGACTTCGCCGAGGCCGCCGGGAGGTGGCTCGACGAGGTCCTCAAGGGCCTGGCCGGGCAGCCGCAGCCCAAGCCGCAGCAGCCCGAGCACGCGGAGCGCAGGACGGCGCCCGCACCGCGAGGATCCGCCGGCACCCGGACGGCCCCGGCGGACGGCTCCACCTACTCGAGGACCTCCCCGTTCGCCACGCTGCTGGTCGGCAACCGGCTGCTCAGCCTGCCGGGCTCCGCCAAGGAAGTCCGGCAGTACGCCTTCGACACCCGCGGCGGCGACCACGGCGACCTCGGCTACGAGGCCGGTGACGCGCTCGGCGTCTGGCCCGCCAACGACGCGGAGCTCGTCGCGGAGTGGCTCGCCGTCACCGGCCTCGACCCCCGGGAGCCCGTGCAGCTGGCCGACGCGGCGGACATCCCGCTGGGCGAGGCGCTGCGGACCAGACTGGAGATCGCCCGGATCACCCCCGACCTGCTGCGCTTCGTGGCCGAGCGCACCGGGGACGGCGGCCTCAGACGGCTGCTCCGGGCGGACAACAAGGGCGAGCTGGCGAAGTGGAGTTGGGGCCGCCAGGCGGTCGACATCGTCGGCGGGCACCCCGTGCGGGCGACCGCCCAGGAGTGGACCGGCGTCCTGAAGCGCCTGCAGCCCCGGCTGTACTCGATATCGTCCAGCCCGCTGGTCCACCCCGACGAGGTGCGCCTGACGGTGTCCGTCGTCCGCTACAGCAACGACCTGGGCAGGAGCCGCAAGGGCGTGTGCTCCAGCTACCTCGCCGACGCCGCCGACGACGGCCCCGTCCCGGTGTTCGTCCAGCGCTCGGCGCACTTCCGCCCGCCCACCGACCCCGCCGCACCGATGATCATGGTGGGCCCGGGTACCGGGGTGGCGCCGTTCATCGGCTTCCTGGAGGAGCGGCAGGCCCGCGGCCACCGGGGCCCGAACTGGCTGTTCTTCGGCGAGCAGCGCGAGGCGACCGACTTCTACTACCGCGAGGAGCTCGCGGCGTTCCAGGCCGCGGGCCACCTGGACCGGCTCGACCTCGCCTTCTCGCGCGACCAGCGGGCCAAGGTCTACGTGCAGGACCGGATGCGCGAACACGGCCCCCGGCTGTGGGACTGGCTGCAGAACGGCGCCCACGTGTACGTCTGCGGGGACGCGGGCCGGATGGCCAAGGACGTCGACCGGGCGCTGCGCGACATCGTCTGCGCGCACGGTGGTCTGGACGAGGACGAGGCCGCCGCCTACGTCGGGCGGCTCGCGACGGACAAGCGCTACGTCCGCGACGTCTACTGAGCCGCAACCTCTCGACACCCCGCATATGCGAGGCTACTAAGGGTTATCTCCTGGCAGATGCGAGCTCACTCGCCCGATCGCCCGTTGGTTGATCATCCAGTGAGCAGCCGGGCCGCTGGTGTGCGGAACCACTCGTTTCGGCTGCCGGGCGTTGCTTCAATCGCCGTAGTCGAACGGTCGGGGACGGTGGAGCGGCGTGGATCTGAACACGGTGGCGGAGATGTGCGACGCACGCCGTCGCGACACCTGGCGGCCCGGTGACGCCTGGCTGGGCGGCGGCACCTACCTGTTCTCCGAGCCCCAGCCGCACATCCGGCGGCTGGTCGACCTCGGCCGGATGGGCTGGGAGCCGCTGACGGTGACCCCGGACGGCGGCCTGGAGATCGCCGCGACCTGCACGATCGCCGAGCTGTCCCGCTTCCCCCGGCCGGCCGGGTGGACGGCGGCGCCGCTGTTCGAGCAGTGCTGCCGGGCGTTCCTCGCCTCCTGGAAGATCTGGAACATGGCCACCGTCGGCGGCAACCTCTGCAACGGGCTGCCCGCCGGGCCGATGATCTCACTCACCGCGGCCCTCGACGGTGTCTGCCGCCTGCTGTCCCAGAGCGGCGCCGCCCGCGAGGTCCCGGTCGCGGACTTCGTCGTCGGCGCCGGCGTCAAGGTGCTCGAACCCGGCGAACTGCTCCGCTCGATCACCCTGCCCGCCCGCGCGCTCGCCACCCGCACGGCCTTCCGACAGGCCTCGCTCTACGGCCTGGGCCGCTCCGGCGCCCTGCTGATCGGGACGCTCGACCCGGTCGACGGGATGCTCACCATCACCGTCACGGCCTCCACCGTGCGGCCGATCCGGCTGCGGTTCGCGCTGCCGCCCAACGCGGAGGCCCTGCGCGAGGCGATCGAGTACGCGATCGACCCGGCGGAGTACTACGACGACATCCACGGACTCCCGGCCTGGCGGAGGCACATGACCTTCCGCTTCGCCGAGGAGATCCGCCGCGAACTGACCGAGGAGGGCGGACGATGAGCTTCGAGATCCGCGTCAACAACCAGGACTTCGACGCCGAACCCCGCCCGGGCCAGTGCCTGCGCACCTATCTGCGCGACCGCGGCTGGTTCGGCGTCAAGAAGGGCTGCGACGCCGGCGACTGCGGCGCCTGCACCGTCCAGGTCGACGGCCGACCCGTGCACAGCTGCATCTACCCCGCGCGGCGCGCCGAGGGCCGCTCGGTGACCACCGTCGAGGGCCTGGCCAAGGACGGCGAACTGCACCCGATGCAGCAGCGGTTCCTGGACGCCCAGGGCTTCCAGTGCGGGTTCTGCACGGCGGGGTTCCTGATGACCACCTCGGCCCTCGACCAGGAGCAGCTCACCGACCTGCCCCGGGCCCTGAAGGGCAACCTGTGCCGCTGCACCGGCTACCGGGCGATCGAGGACGCAGTCCGCGGCGTCAAGCACACCGAACGGCCGTGCGCCGGGCAGGCCGTCGGCCGCAGCCTCGGCGCGCCGGCCGGACCGCAGGTGGTCACCGGCACCGCCCGCTACACCTTCGACGTCGAGGTCGAGGGGCTGCTGCACATGAAACTGCTGCGCTCCCCGCACCCGCACGCCCGGATCCGCTCCATCGACACCTCGCGCGCCGCCCGGGTACCCGGCGTGCACCTCGTACTGACCCACCACGACGCGCCGGACCGGCTGTACTCCTCCGCCCGGCACGAGCACCCCACCGAGGACCCGGACGACACCCGGGTGCTGGACGACGTGGTCCGGTTCGCCGGGCAGCGGGTGGCCGCCGTGGTCGCCGACAGCGAGGGCGCGGCCGAGGAGGCCTGCCGGCAGATCGACGTGGAGTACGAGGTGCTGCCCTTCGTCCTCGACCCCGAGGCGGCGATGGCCCCGGGCGCGCCGGTGCTCCACCCCAAGGGCCCGGAGTCGCGGATCGCCCGGCCGGAGAACAACGTCTGCGGCGAGGTGCACGGCGAGCTCGGCAGCGTCGAGCAGGGCTTCGCCGAGGCCGACCTGGTGTACGAGGAGACCTTCCGGACCCAGCGGGTGCAGCACGCCAGCCTGGAGACGCACGGCTGCGTCGCCTGGTTCGAGGAGAACGAGGAGACCGGCGAGGAGCGGATCGCGGTCCGCTCGTCCACCCAGGTGCCCTTCCTCACCCGGCGGGCGCTGTGCGCGCTGTACGACCTGCCGCCGGAGAAGGTCCGGGTGGTGGCCGGCCGGGTCGGCGGCGGGTTCGGCGGCAAGCAGGAGATGCTCACCGAGGACATCGTGGTGCTGGCCGCGCTGCGCCTGCACCGCCCGGTGAAGCTGGAGTTCACCAGGGCCGAGCAGTTCTACGGTGCCACCACCCGGCACCCGTTCACGATCACCGTGAAGGTCGGCGCCCGGCGGGACGGCGTCCTGACCGCCCTCCGGTTCCGGGTGGTCTCCAACACCGGCGCGTACGGCAACCACGGCCCGGCGGTGATGTTCCACAGCGTCGGCGAGTCGATGGGCGTCTACCGGGTGCCGAACAAGAAGGTCGACGCGTACTCCGTCTACACCAACTGCGTGCCGGCCGGGGCGTTCCGCGGCTACGGGCTGGGGCAGGTGACCTTCGCGGTGGAGTCCGCGATGGACGAGCTGGCCCGGCGGCTGGGCGTCGATCCGCTGGTGTTCCGGGAGCGGAACACCATCGGCCCCGGCGAGCACATGCTGAGCCCCGGCGGCGAGGAGGAGGACCTGCACATCGCCAGCTACGGCCTCGACCAGTGCCTCCAGGTGGTCCGCCGGGCCCTCGCCGAGGACCGCAGCGCCGAACTCGCACCCGAGGGCTGGCTGGTCGGCCAGGGCTTCGCCATGTCGATGATCGCCACCGGCCCGCCCGGCGGCCACTTCGCCGACGCCACCGTGAAGCTGCTGGAGGACGGCGGCTACGACATCGCGGTCGGCACGGCCGAGTTCGGCAACGGCACCACCACCGTGCACAAGCAGATCACCGCGGGGGCGCTCGGTACCACGGTCGACCGGATCGCCATCCGGCAGTCCGACACCGACGTGGTCGGGCACGACACCGGCGCCTTCGGCTCCGCGGGCACGGTGGTGGCCGGCAAGGCCGTCATGAAGGCGGCCAACGCCCTGGCCGAGCAGCTGCTCACGTTCGCCGCCGAGTACACCAGGACGCCGCGCAGCCTGCTGCGGCTGACCGCGGACGCGGTGGACTGCGACGGCCGGACGGTGGCGCTCAAGGAGCTCTTCGAGGCCGCGCAGAGCCGCGGCGTCGAGCTGGCGGGCATCGGCCACTGGGGCGGCTCGCCGCGCTCGGTGGCCTTCAACTCGCAGTGGTTCCGGCTGGCCGTCGACCCGGGCACCGGCGAGATCCGGATCCTGCGCAGCGTCCACGGCGCCGACGCGGGCAAGGTGATGAACCCCCTGCAGTGCCGCGGGCAGGTCGAGGGCGGCGTCGCCCAGGCCCTCGGGGCGACCCTCTTCGAACAGGTCCTGGTGGACGAGGCGGGCCAGGTCACCACCGCCGCGTTCCGCCGCTACCGGCTGCCGGCCTTCGCCGACGTGCCGCGCACCGAGGTCCACTTCATGGAGACCTCCGACGCCATCGGCCCGCTGGGCGCGAAGTCGATGAGCGAGAGCCCGTTCAACCCGGTGGCCCCGGCCTTCGCCAACGCGCTGCGCGACGCCACCGGCATCCGTTTCACCGAGGCGCCGTTCCTGCGCGACAAGGTCTGGCAGGCCATCGCCGAGCACCGCGCCGGCGTGCGGGCGGAGCGCGGATAGCAGCGCCGTGGCCCTGGTGTACCCGTCGGCGGGTCGGATCCGGGTGTCGTACCCGACCCGCCGACGTGCCGCGCGGCGGCTGCTCGGCGACCACCCGGTGCCCGTCCGGCCGGTCGCCGGCGGGTGCCCGGTGGCTGCCGGGCGGCTACCCGGCGGTCGTGGCGGCGCGGTGGGCGCCGGGGGAGGGGAGCGCGGTGAAGGTGCGCGGGAGCGGGTGGCCGGCCCCGGCGAAGGCCCGGTCGACGGCGGCGGCGACGGTCTCGGCGGCCTCGGTGCGGACCAGGGCGATGACGGAGCCGCCGAAGCCTCCGCCGGTCATCCGGGCGCCGAGCGCGCCGGCGGCGACGGCGGCCTCGACGGCGAGGTCCGTCTCGGGGCAGGAGGTACCGAAGTCGTCGCGCAGCGAGGCGTGGCCGGCGGTGAGGATCGGCCCGAGCCCGTCCAGGTCGCCGGCCTCCAGGAGGGCCACGGCCTGTTCGACCCGGGTCTGCTCGGTGACCACGTGCCGCACCAGGGGGCGCAGCCGGGCCGGCAGCCGGTCGAGGGCGGCGGGCATCCGGGCCGGGGAGAGCTCGCGCAGGGCCGGCAGGCCGAGCGAGCGGGCGGCCTCCTCGCAGCCGGCGCGCAGCCGGGCGTAGGCGCCGTCGGCGAGGTCGTGCTTGACCCGGGTGTCGGCGACCAGCAGGCTCAGGCCGGCGCGTCCGAGGTCGAGCGGGACCTGGCGCATGGTCAGGTCCCGGCTGTCGAGCAGGAGGGCGTGGCCCTCGCGACAGCACATCGAGGCCATCTGGTCCATGATCCCGCAGGGCACGCCGACGAACCGGTTCTCGGCGGCCTGGGCGGTCAGGGCGAGTTCGGCGGGGGTGAGCCCGAGGCCGTAGAGGTCGTTGTAGGCGGCCGCGACGGCGCACTCCAGGGCGGCGGAGGAGGAGAGCCCGGCGCCGGTGGGGACGGTGCTGTCGATGTGGAGGTCGGCGCCCGCGACGGCGTGGCCGGCCTCGCGCAGCGCCCAGACCACGGCGGCCGGGTAGCCGGCCCAGCCCTTGACGGAGCCGGGGGTGAGCCCGCGCAGGTCCAGGACGACCGGCCGCTCGTCGCCGCCCTGGGTGCTGTACAGGCGCAGGACCTGGTCGTCGCGGCGGCGGGCCTGGACCCGGGTGGTGTGCGGAAGGGCGATGGGCAGCACGAAGCCGTCGTTGTAGTCGGTGTGCTCCCCGATCAGGTTGACCCGGCCGGGGGCCGCCCACGTCCCGTCGGGGGAGGAGTCGTAGAGGGTGTGGAAGCTGGTCATCCGTGATTCTCCAGGGTGAACGTGAACGTCCGGGCGTGCGGGGCGGGGCGGTCGGCGGCCGGGCTGCTGGTGGCCGGGCTCTCGGTGGCCGGGCGGCCGCTCATGAGGCGACCTCGCGCAGCCGTTCGGCGGCGGCCTCGGGCGACACGTCGTTGATGAAGGCGTCCATGCCGGACTCCACCCCCGCCAGGTACTTGAGCTTGTCGGCGGTGCGGCGGATGGTGAACAGCTCCAGGTGCAGGGCCAGTTCGCCGCCGCCGGTGCGGGGGGCCTGGTGCCAGGCGGAGATGTAGGGGGTGCGGGCGGGTGCGGCGCCGGCCGCCGGGCCGGCGAAGAGCCGGTCGAAGCGGCGCAGCAGCTCCAGGTAGAGCGCGGGGAACTCGGCCCGCTCGGCCCCGGTGAGGCGGGTGAGGTCCGCCACCCGGCGGTTCGGGTAGAGGTGCACCTCGTAGGGCCAGCGGGCGGCGAAGGGGACGAACGCCGTCCAGTGCCCGCCGGCCAGCACGATCCGCTGTCCGTCGGCCTGTTCGGCGGCGAGCAGGTCCTCGAAGAGGTTGCGGCCGGTGGCGGCGCGGTGCCGGTCGGCCTGGTCGGTCATCCGGGCGGTGCGCGGGGTGGCGAACGGGAACGCGTAGATCTGGCCGTGCGGGTGGGCGAGGGTGACGCCGATCTCCGCGCCGCGGTTCTCGAAGCAGTAGACCTGTTCCACGCCGGGCAGGGCGGACAGGTGGGCGGTGCGGTCGGTCCAGGCGTCCAGGACGAGGCGGGCGCGGTCCTCGTCCAGGTCGGCGAAGGAGGCGTCGTGGTCGGAGGTGAAGCAGACCACCTCGCAGCGGCCGGTGCCGGGCAGCCGCCCGCGCAGGGCGTCCACGGCGGCGTCGTCGCCGGGGTCCGCGTCGGGGTTCGTGTCGGGCGGGGTCATCGCGAGGGAGGGGAAGCGGTTCTCGAAGACCGCCACCTGGTAGTCCTCGTCCGGGATCTCGCTGAGCCGCCCGTCGCGCGAGGGGCAGAGCGGGCACTCGTCGGCCGGCGGGTGGTACGTCCGGGCCTGGCGGTGCGCGGCGATGGTCACCCAGGCACCGGTGGCCGGATCGCGGCGCACCTGCGACAGGTTGACGGGCGGTTCCAGCGGACGCCGGTCGCTGGAGCCGCGGCCCCGGCAGACGTCGGCGTCGAAGTAGATGAGCTCCCGCCCGTCGGCGAGCTTGCTGGTCGTCCTGATCACGGCTTCCTCTCGGTGGAGGCCCGGTCGGCGAAGCCGCACTCGATCGACGACCTCCAGAGGCAACATAATCAAACATAAAAACCCACAAGGCAACAACGAGAGTGGGGGGATCGGTGAAATATCGGTGCTCGGGTACTAATGTCCGCTATCTCCCCCGCCGAACGGCGCGGGGGCCGACTCGTCGCTCGACCCCGCGCCCGGCTGCGCTACGTTGGGCCGGTGAGGTGCGGGGGAACAGCGGCCGTCCTCCGGAACGAACCGCATGAGCGGCAGGTATCGCAGGAGCGGTACGAACAGAACGATCGGGAGCGAGGAGCGTCGTGGCGGATCAGGGGATGCTGGCCCAGCAGCGCCGGGCGCTGATTCTTGAGCAGGTGCGCCGGGACGGCGCGGTGCGGGTCACCGAACTGGTCGAGCTCTTCGGCGTGTCGGACATGACGATCCGTCGGGACCTCGACTCGCTGGCCCGCGGCGGCGGCGTCGAGAAGGTCCACGGCGGCGCCGTGGCCGTCGGCGTGGCCACCGCCGACGAGCCCGGCTTCGAGGCCAAGTCCACCCGGGAGTCGGCCGCGAAGGCCGCGGTCGCGGACGCCGCCGCGGCACTGGTCGAACCCGGCAGCGTGGTGGCGGTCTCCGCCGGGACGACGGCGTTCGCGGTCGCCTCCCGGCTGCTGGCCGTCCCCCAGCTGACCGTGGTCACCAACTCGCTGCCGGTCGCCGAGCTGCTGCGGGCCGCGGCCCGCGAGCTCGGCGAGGCGGCGCCGACCCTGCTGCTCACCGGCGGCAGCCCGACCCGGTCCGCGGCACTGGTCGGGCCGCTGGCCGACCAGGCGATCCGCACCCTGCACGTGGACCTGCTGATCCTCGGCGCGCACGGCGTGTCCGAGCACGCCGGTCTGACCACCCCCAACCTCGGCGAGGCCGAGACCAACCGCGCCCTGGTGGCCGGCGCCCGGCGGGTCGTCGTGGTCGCGGACCACACCAAGTGGGGCGTGGTCGCGCTCAGCAGCTTCGCCCGGCTCGCCGACGTGGACTGCCTCGTCACCGACGACGGCCTGCCCGCCCAGGCGCGGACCGTGCTCGCCGAAGCGGTCGGCGAACTGGTGGTGGCGCCCCTCCCCGGCGGCTGACCGGCCCTCCTCGGGGCCCGCCGGCGGGGGAGTGTGCCGGGCCGTCCGCCCGGTGCGCACGCGGGTGTGTGCCGATCCGGGCCCGCGGGTGTGCGCTGATTCACGCCAACCGACCTTCCCATCAACCACACAGACGCTAGGGTGACAGGCCGTGACAGCAACCAACGGGGACCTGATCGGAGCCCGGTACCGGCTCCTTGAGCTGATCGGTCAGGGCGGCATGGGCCGCGTGTGGCGGGGCCGGGACGAGACGCTCGGGCGGGACGTCGCGGTCAAGGAGGTGCTGCTGCCCTTCGGCGTCACCGAGGAGCAGCGCAACGAGCTCGTCCAGCGGGTGCTGCGCGAGGCCCGCGCCGCCGCACGGCTCAACCACCCGGGGATCATCACCGTCCACGACGTGGTCGAGCACGAGGGCGCGCCGCTCATCGTCATGGAGTACGTGGTCGGCACCTCCCTCGCCGCCGAGATCGCCCGGGACGGCGCACTGCCGGTGCGCCGGGTGGCCGAGATCGGCGTGGCGATGCTGAAGGCCCTGCAGCGGGCCCACGCGTCCGGCATCGTCCACCGCGACCTCAAGCCGGACAACGTCCTGCTGATGGACGATCGGGTGATCATCACCGACTTCGGTATCGCGCACATGACCGATGCGACCACGGCGCTCACCCGTACCGGCGCGGTCATCGGCACCCCGGCGTACATGGCCCCCGAGCAGTTGGAGGGACGGCCGCCGGCCGCCGCCAACGACCTGTGGTCGCTCGGGGCGACGCTCTACTCCGCGGTCGAGGGCGAAGCGCCCTTCAGTGCGACGACGTTCAGTGCCCTGTGCATCGCGGTGGTGACCCAGGCACCGCGCACCCCGCTGCGGGCGGGCGCCCTGATACCGGTGCTGGCCGCGCTGCTGACCAAGGACCCGGCCCAGCGCGCCACGGCGGAGCAGGCGCTGGCGGCCCTGGAGCAGCTGCTGCACACGGGCGAGGCGGCTGCGCTGCCCACCCCCACCGAGGTCTCCCGGCCCGCCCCGCCGGCGGCGCCCGCCGCCGGCTACCAGGCCTACCCGTCCTACCCGGCGACCGCACCCGTCCAGGCCCCGGCCCCCGCCGCCTGGCCCCCGGCGCCCGCGCTCACCGCGGTGCCCGCCGCCGAGCCCGTCTCGGCCGCGGGCACCGCGGTACTGGCCGTCATGGTGCGCTTCATCGGCTGCATGGCGGCGATCTGGATCACCGGCACGACCCTGCCGTGGAACTACTGGGCCCACATCAGCGACGACTTCCTCCCGACCGCGATCGGGATCACGGCCGTCCTCGCCCTCCTGAACGCCATCCCCCGGCCCGGCTGGCACCCGGCCGTGGCCTGGGCGGCCGTCGTCGGTTTCGACTTCCTGCTCTACCTCGCCACCAAGCAGGTGCTGTTCGAGACGATGGGGTTCCGGGACATCGGCTTCGGCGAGGCACCGGGACAGATCGCCGTCAACATGCTGATCCTGGGCACCGTCGCCTGGCTGCTGTGGTGGCTCGTCCCCGGCAGCCGCCCCGCGCCCCGACCGGCCGCCCGGCGCTGACCCGGACCGTTGCCTCCGTGCCCCCGGGCGGCGCCGCCCGGGGGAGCCGGGGTCAGGCGCCGCTGCGGCGGAGCATCTCCTCGCGGTCGACGACCTTGACGCGGTCGCGTCCTTCGGCGGTGCCGAGGGCGCGCTCGTGCGCGTCGAGGCGGTGCCAGTCCTCCCAGGTGGTGAAGCGGACGGCCTGGGCGCGCAGGTGGGCCGGCACGGCGTCGGGGTCGGGTTCGGCGGCGCCGGGGAGGTGCCCGGCCGAGTGGTCGGCGAGCAGGCAGGCGACGGTCTCGTTGGCGTCGCCCTTGGTGTGGCCGATGAGGCCGACCGGGCCGCGCTTGATCCAGCCGGTCACGTAGGTGGCGGCCTGGTGGGAGCCGTCGGCGGCCAGGACGCGGCCGGCCTCGTTGGGCACGGTGCCGGAGACCGGGTCGAAGGGCAGCTTGGGCAGCTCGTCGGAGAGGTAGCCGATGGCCCGGTAGACGGCCTGCACATCCCAGTCGGTGAAGCGGTCCGTGCCCCGGACGTTGCCGGTGCCGTCGAGTTCGGTGCGCTCGGTCCGCAGGCCGACCACCCGGCCGTCCGCGCCGAGCACCTCGACGGGGGACTCGAAGAAGTGCAGGTGGATCCGGTGCGGCCGGGTGCCGACATCGCGGATGGCCCAGTTCTCCAGGGTGGCGGAGACCATGTCGGCGTGCTTGTTGCCGCGGCGCTCGGCGATGGAGCCGTCGTCGTACTCGATGTCCTCGGGGGCGACGATGACCTCGATGGTCGGCGAGTGGTCGAGCTCGCGCAGCTCCATCGGGCTGAACTTGGCCTGGGCGGGGCCGCGGCGGCCGAAGACGTGCACCTCGACGGCCCGGTTGCGCTGCAGCCCGGCGTGGACGTTCGGGGGGATCTCGGTGGGCAGCAGCTCGTCGGCGGTCTTGGCGAGGATGCGGGCCACGTCCAGGGCGACGTTGCCCACGCCGAGCACGGCGACCTTCTCGGCGTCCAGCGGCCAGGTGCGCGGGACGTCGGGGTGGCCGTCGTACCAGGAGACGAAGTCGGCGGCGCCGTAGGAGCCGTCCAGGTGTATCCCGGGGATGTCGAGCGGCCGGTCGGCTATCGCGCCGGTGGCGAAGACGGCGGCGTCGTAGAAGCGGTGCAGGTCGTCCAGGGTGACGTCGGCGGGGTAGTCGACGTTGCCGAACAGGCGCACCTGCGGCTTGTCCAGCACCTGGTGCAGCGCGGTGACGATGCCCTTGATCCGCGGGTGGTCGGGGGCCACGCCGTAGCGGATCAGCCCGAACGGGGCGGGCATCCGCTCGAACAGGTCGATGGAGACCCCCGGGTCCTTGGCGGCGTCGGACTTCAGCAGGGCGTCTGCGGCGTAGATGCCGGCGGGGCCGGCGCCGACGATCGCGATACGGATCGGGCGGGTCATGTCGGGGCGTTCCTCCAGGCGGGCGGGCGGGCGTACAGACGGGCGGCGGGCGCGGGCGGGCGGATCGGCGACGGGCG
The DNA here is from genome assembly GCF_043202015.1 of Kitasatospora sp. NPDC048239. Lineage (NCBI taxonomy): Bacteria > Bacillati > Actinomycetota > Actinomycetes > Kitasatosporales > Streptomycetaceae > Kitasatospora > Kitasatospora sp. NPDC048239. The sequence goes on from NZ_JBICZP010000005.1 coordinate 544,645, forward strand.
CGTGGTTGAAGCAAACCCGGGCCGTGCGGCCGGCTGTAGGGGCTATGGACCTATGGCCTCATAGAGCGAAGCTATGGCCTGCGGCCTTGGCCCGGGTCGCCCGGCTCGCCGCCTCAGCCCGCGCTGCCCCCGCCCGCGGTCCGCCGCGCGAGGGTGCGGCCGCCGACCGCGGTGGCGATCGCGACCAGGATCAGCAGCGCCGCGATGCCGAAGGTGGTCCGCATCCCGGTGGCGACCGCCTCGGGGCGGGCGGTGCTGATGTCGGCGGTCGCCGAGGCGACGGTGAACACGGCGCCCATCACCGAGGCGCCGGTGACCAGCCCCAGGTTGCGCGACAGGTTGAGCATGCCCGAGACGACGCCGCGCTGGTCGGGGCGGACGTCCGTCATGACCGTGGTGTTGTTGGCCGTCTGGAACACCGCGTAGCCGACGGTGATGACGACGATCGGGACGAGGTAGCCCGCCGTGCCGAACCTCGCCGGCAGCACCGCCAGCGCGAGCGATCCGGCGGCGATGCCGACCAGCCCGAGGACGGTCATCCGCGGGGCGCCGAAGCGGTCCGCGACCCGGCCGGCCGGTACCCCGGTCAGCGCGGCGACCAGCGGGCCGACCGAGAGGACGAGCCCGACCGGGGCCTCGCCCAGCCCGAGCGTGCGGGCGAGGTAGAACGGCCCGACCACCAGGGTCGCCATCATCACCGTCGAGACCAGTGCGCTCATCACGAGGCTCGCGCTCAGCGCCGCATCGCGGAACATCCCCGGCCGGATCAGCGGCGAGGCGGCCCTGGCCTCCGCCCGCAGGAAGAGGCCCGCGCCGAGCACGGCCGCCGCCAGCAGGGCCAGGTTGAGCGCACCGAACCGACCGCGTCCGAGCGTCATGGCGAGGGCGTAGGCCGCGAGGGTCAGGGCGAGCAGCAGGGTGCCCACCCGGTCGAAGGCCGCCCGCTCCGTGCGCGCCCTCGGCCGGTCGACCGGCAGGTGGCGGTGCGCGAGGAGCAGCGTCACGATCCCCAGCGGTGCGTTGACCAGGAAGACCGCCCGCCAGCCGAGGCCGGAGATCAGCGCGCCGCCGAGCGAGGGGCCGAGCGCGGTGCCGATGGCGGACATCGTGCCGAGCAGCCCCATGGCGCTGCCGGTCCTGGCCTTCGGCACCGTCTCGCCGACGAAGGCCATGGTGAGGGCCATCATGACGGCCGCGCCGAGGCCCTGTACGGCACGGGCCGCGATCAGCAGCTCCAGGCTGGGGGCGACACCGCACAGCACGGAGGCCGCCGTGAACAGGGCGATCCCGGCGAGCAGCAGCCGTCGGCGGCCGGTGAGGTCACCGAGGCGTCCGACGCTGACGATCAGGGTGGTGATGGCGAGGAGATAGGCCAGGACGATCCACTGGACCTGCTGGAACGAGGCGTCGAAGGTCGCGGCCAGGGTCGGCAGGGCGACGTTGGCGATGCTGGTGCCGAGCGAGGACAGCAGCATCGAGAGCGACAGGCCGGCGAGTATCCACCCCACCGCGGGTGTCCGCTCCGCACCTGGGGCCGCTGCCGTGTCCGGGTCTGCACTGACGGGTTTCACCATGCACTCCTGAGCTTCGTGGTCCCATACGTGAACTCCGTTCGCCGGCCGCCCCGGAGCGCGGCCGCCGGGTGGCGGCCGGCCCGGGCGACCGGATGGTGGTGCCGGAGGTGGTGCAGACGGGGGCTGGGAGCGGGGCGCCGACGGCGGCTGTGGCGCCGGGCGCCGCCGCACCCTGGCCGGGCCAGGCCGTCAGGCGGGGCGCACGCCCGTGAAGACGGTGGTGGCGGAGAGCAGGAAGGCGTCCGACCGGTGCAGGATGCCCTCCGGCGCCGCGGGGTCGATCAGCACGTCGAGGGTCTTGCGGTCCTCGTAGTCCAGGAACTCGCTCATCGCCTCCCGCACCCGGGTCAGATGGGTGTGCAGGTAGCCGCGGGCCGGGCCGCCCAGCGGCGCGGGCAGGTCGAGGAGGGTGGTGAAGCCCCCGACCGGGGTGAGCCCGGCGCGGCCGAGCATCGCGGGCCAGTCCTCGACCACGGTGGTGCTGTCGGGCAGCTCGGCCCGCATCACCTCGAACCAGTACTCCTGGACGGCGTCGAGCCGGGCCTGGAGGCCCGGGCGGCCGATGCCGAGCTCGCGCGGGAGGTAGCGCATCGGCAGGCCGCCCTCCGCCACGGCGAGCAGCCCGCCGGGCCGCAGCGCACCGGCCAGCGCGTTCAGCGCGCCCTGCTGGTCGCCGAGGTGGTGCACGGCCCGGCTGCTCCAGATCACGTCGGCCGCGCCGAGCCCGCCGTCCAGGCCGTCCGGCAGCTCCGCGTGCCGGACGGTCACCCGGCCGCCGAGGCCGAGCCGCTCGGCGCGGACCAGGGCGCGCTCCAGCAGGCCGGGGGCGCCGTCCACGGCGACCGTCTCGGCCTGGTCGAAGGCCTCGGCGAGCACGCTGGTCATCACGCCCGGCCCGCTGCCGATGTCGAGGACGCGCCGGACCTCGTGCTCCGGGCCGACCAGCTCCCGAAGCCGGGCCGCGACCTGGTGCAGCGCGGGGAGCTGCAGCTCGCCGTTGGTCTCCAGCTGGGTGGCCATGACCTCCCAGTCGATCTCGGTGCCGTGGCTGCCGTGGCCGTGCCCGTGGCCATGGCTGTGTCCGTGTCCGTGGCCCTGGCCCTGACCCGGTCGGTCGCGGTGCCCGTCGCCGTGGCCGTCGGGGTGTCCGTCGCGGTGTCCGTCGGGGTGGGTGGAATCGCTGTGTGCGCTCATGCCGGGAGCATGCTCCGGGCGCCGAGACGATGGCAACTCCTGTTGCCATTTCCGGGACGCCGGGGTGGAATGCCCGGATGGACACCCCACCGACCTACCAGACGGTCCTCGACGAGGTCGCCCCGAGGCTGCGGCGGCTGCGCGCCAAGAGCGGCCTCACGCTGGCCGCGCTGTCCGAGACGACCGGCATCTCGAAGAGCACCCTCTCCCGGCTGGAGTCCGGCCAGCGCCGCCCCAGCCTGGAGCTGCTGCTGCCGCTGGCCGGCGCCTACCGCGTACCGCTGGACGACCTGGTCGGGGCCCCCGAAGTGGGGGACCCGAGGGTCCGGTTGAGGCCCCGGCCGATGGCGAACGGCGGCACGTTCGTCCCGCTGACCCGGGGCCCCGGCCCCCTTCAGGCCTACAAGATGATCATCTCTGACCGGGGTACCGAGCCCGATCTCCGCACCCACGAGGGCTACGAGTGGCTCTACGTGCTGGACGGCCGGCTGCGGCTCGTCCTGGCCGAGCACGACCTGGTCCTCGGCCCGGGCGAGGTCGCCGAGTTCGACACCCGGCTGCCGCACTGGTTCAGCAGCGCCAACGGACAGCCCGTCGAGATCCTCAGCCTCTTCGGACGGCAGGGCGAGCGGATGCACGTCCGCGCCAAGCCCCACGCCTGACGCCGCCGCGGCCCGCCGTCAGCGCTCCCGCCCACCGGCCGGCTGCCGCCCCCTGCCACCGGACCGGCGCCACCGCCCGCCCGGTTGGCGGACCTCCGTGTCGGAGGCCTGTGCCGCGGAGGGCGTCCTGGTCCGCTCCGCCATCGCCGTCCAGAACCGGCCGAGCTCGCGGTCGGTCATGCCCTGCCAACCCGCCCTGGCCCGTCGGACGGTGTGCCGCTTCAGCAGCGCCTGCTGCTGGCGGCAGAAGGGCTCGCGCAGTTCGGCGCCCGGCTGCGCCCCCTTCGAGGGGTACGGGCACAGCTCGAACTGGCAGCCGCGCAGGCAGCTCGTCCCGGGCTCGGCCGTCCCCGGCATGCCCACCGTGCGCTCGGGGTGGAGCGCGGTGCGGTCCTTCGTCAGACAGGGCGGCAGCACCGTCCGGTTGGTGCGCTGCAGCCGGGCGTCGACGAACTGCCCGTCGCGCTCGGTGAGGTTGAGCAGGAGCAGCATGTCGGCGAGCAGCTGCTGGGCGCGCGGGTTCAGGGTGCTCCAGCCGACCGACGGCGGAATCCAGAGGTTGTGCTTGCGGTAGACCGTGGGGTCGGCGGGCCGCGAGCCGATGTTGGCCATGGCCCCCTTCTCGTCGATCCAGATGAACCGCTCGGGGTGCCGGGTCTCCAGGGCGAGGGCCGCCAAGTCCCCGGCCTCGGCGACGAAGGGGTGCAGCCGGTTCCCGCCCTGCGCCGCCGACTCCTCGGCGGGCCGGTCGCCGGGTGCCTGTTCGCTGCCCGCCATGCCGAGCCAGCGCTCGACGGCCTGCAGCGGGTCGGTTCCGGCCCGGCTGCCGACCGCCGTCCCCTCCAGCACGTCGTCGGTGGTGTCCGGGAGCTCCCACAGGCACAGCGCGTGGATCAGGGTGACCTGGGAGTACCAGAAACGGGCGTGCGTGAGCATGTGCTCCGCCTGTTCGATCAGGTACTCCCGGGCCTCGTTGGAGGTCGCCGGATGCCGCCTGCGGCGGTTTGCCGCGCCCTTGAAGCCCTGGGCGAGGGCGATCTCCAGGGAGATCGGCAGGTCGGCGCGCCCGGTCGCCGGGTTCGGCGCGAGGTGCTGCAGCCAGAGGTCCATCCGCTCGCGCGCCTGGTCGCGCCGCTCGCTCCCGACCGAGCCCACCACCATCGGGACCAGCCACGCCCTGGTGACGAACTCGCGCCAGATCTCGACCCTGGTCCGGGCGACCCGCTCGATCACGACGGGCTCACCGGGCGAGCCGATCCTCTTCTCGCGCTCGCGGCTCTCGTCGTACCGCTGGTCCTCCATGGCCTTCTTGTACTGCTCCCACGGGTCGTACCGCAGTGTGTCGGGATCCTTCTTCCGCTTCGGCCACGGGAAGAGCCAGCGCAGGGCGTCGAAGGCGTTGTCGCCGCCAGCGCCGATCTCCTGGGCAATGGCCAGCCGGACGGGGTAGCTGGCCTCGATCCAGCTGATCCTCATCATGTCGCCGTAGGCGGGCTTGATCCACTTCCCCGGCTCCTCCGCGTTCAGGCGGTCGAGCCGGCGGGCCACCTCGCCGAAGCAGTGCACCAGCCGCAGCTTCGCCTCGTCGAGTGTTCGCGGGTCCGCATCGGTGAGCGCCCGCCACCGCTGCCGGATCACGCCGGTGAGGACGGTGTGGGCCGAGTCGGCGGCCTCGCCGGTGTCGATCTCCAGCGCCGCGGCGAACAGGTCGAGGGCCTTGTCGTCCTGCCGGGCCTCGGCCGCCGTGCGGAGCAGCTCGACCGTGGCGCGCCGAGTGGTGTCCCGCTTGCGGCGGGACCGCAGGACCAGGGCGATGAGGAGTTCGCGGCCGGGCTCCACGAGCGCCTTCTCGAGGTCGGCGACGGATCTCCGCTGGACGGTGTCGAGGAAGGAGGACCCGAGGTAGGCCTGCAGGATGCTGTGCGGGAACCGCACCTTGTAGCTCTGCGCCTCCACCAGCCCGAGCTGCTCACCCCGCGCCGCGTAGCGCGACAGGGCGGTGCGCCAGCAGGACTCCTCCGACTCCCTCGGCAGGTCGGGCACGTGCTTGCGCAGCCCGGCGAGGATCTCCGGGTAGCGGACCACCGGCTCTCCCTGCTGCTCGTCGCCCTTGCGGGGCCAGCCGATCAGCTCGTCGAACCTGACCTCCAGCCGGTCGTTGAGCAGCCCGATGCAGGCCAGCGCCGCGACCACCCAGACCGTTCGCTTCCGCTGCTCCGGGGAGATGTCGAACTGGGCCCGGAGATGGCCGTTGACGAGGGCCTTCTGCCAGGACTGCAGCAGGCTCAGCCGGATGCCCGACCGGTCGCCGCCCCGGGTGTCGATCTGGTCCCACTCCTTGGTGTTCTCGAAGTGCTCCAGGAGCTGGTGCTGCCGTAACTGGCGGGCGATCTGCAGGTAGAGCGGCGACTCCGCGACCGCGGCCGTCTCGACGATCCAGTCCAGCCTCCGGCTGTCCGCGCCCGGCTCGTGCTGGGCCAGGTAGTCGAGCGCGGCCTCCTCGCTGAGCGGTTCGAGATCGATGACGGCCGCCTGGGTCCCTTCGAGCGCAGCGTGCGGACGCGAGGCGATCACCAGCGGCAGCCGCTGCTTCTGGGCCCGGCCGATCGCGCGGCGGATCACGCTGTCCCGGTTCGACTGCCGGTCGTCGTCGCAGAACGCCTCCTCCAGCCCGTCGGCGATGACCACGGCCTTGTCCTCCATGCAGAGCTGGCGCCACACCCGTTCGGCCTGGGCCCGGGACACCACCCCCGGGTCCACCTCGTCGCAGAAGCGCTTCTTGGCCAGCTCGCTGAAGTTGAGGTCGTCCCCTTCGAGGTCGGCGCGCCGGAGGTGGATCGGGACGGGAACGGCGCCGTTCTCCGCCAGTACCTGGGTCAGCTGGACGAGTACGGCCGTCTTCCCGCTGCCGATACCGCCCACCAGCACGTACGGCCGGCGGTGGCGGCGGTCCCGCAGGGCCTGGGCGATGACCGAGCACAGCTCCTGCCGGCCGACCACCTCGTCGATGATCGTGCCGGCCGTGGGCACCAGCTGGCGGGGGTTCCTGCGCGCGGTCCGCCCGAGCGGCCGGATCGTCTTCCAGTGCCGCACGGCCAGGAAGACGGCCGTGCTCAGCGAGAGGACGAGGAACGGCGTGCTGAAGCCGACGACCACGCTGCAGGACTGGCCGGTGTTGCGGCAGGTCCGCTCGACGAACCCGGGCTTCCCGCCGATGATCACGGTGACGGCGAGGGCCAGCCAGCCCAGGAACACCACGGTGCCGATCCGCGACAGCACCTTGACGTACGTCCCGGGTGTCCAGCGACCGCGCCACTTCTGTGGGGTGGCGACCCGCTGGTGGGCCTCGGAGTGGACGCGCCGCATCCGCCAGGCCCGGCTGACACGGGATTTCGCCCAGGACCGGAGGCGCCTTCCGCGAACAAGGCGAGGCTCGCTTGGCGGCCGGAACTTACCCTCGGGATGCCGGATGACCTGACTCATCGTGGTCTTCCCTCACTGGCATCGGATGGAATGTGCCACCACCCGCACCATTCAGCCTACGCGCGCCTGGGCGGGGCTGCGCTGCCGTTTGTGCGGGACCTGCCGGGAAGTGACAGTCGGTCACCTCGGTCCGGGTTTTCGGCGGTTTGTCCGGCATTTCGGCAACGGACGGTAGCGTCGGCCGGGTGGGTCGATCGCTGCGCCGGGCGGGGGCGGGTGGTTACGGCGGGTCGGTGGCTACGCCGGGCTCCGGTGACGTGGCGGGTCGGTGGCTACGCCCGGTCGCCGGCGGCATCGGCGAGGCGAGCCACGCGACGATGCGGACGGCCTGCGCGGCGCGGTGGCTCGCGTACCTCTCGTCCGACGATCCGACCGTCATTCCCGACCCCCGTGGTGTGCCCAGGGCCCGGGTTCACGCCTGGCCCCGGGCCACAGCGGTCGGCGGGCGGCCCGGGGCGGGGTCGGTTGTGCCACAGCGGTCGGCCGGCGGCCCGGGGCGGGTCAGCGCGTGACCTCCCAGGAGAGGGTGTCCGTCAGGTCGCGGCGCAGTGCCGGGTCGATCACGGCGGGGGTCGGGTCGGTCGCCACGGCGGTGAGCCGGTGGCGCAGGTGCTTGGGGCCGGTGAGGTGCAGCGCGCCGACGGCGAGGTCCGTGCGGTCGCGCAGGGCGGTCAGCTCGCGGCCGTCGAGGTACCAGCGCAGCCGGGTGCCGGGGGCGGGCAGCTCGACGGCGAGCCGGTCGGCCGGGGTGAGAAGGGTGGTGGTGGGGGTCGGGCTGGCGAGGGTGGCGGCGTAGCGGTAGAAGCCGGCGATCATGGCCTCGCGTCCGGGGAGGTTGAACTCGCGGCCGAGCGATCGCATGATCGAGTTGTCGGTGGGTCGGTAGAGGCCGGTGGGGTAGTAGCCGCCGCCCTCGTACGCCCCGACGGTGCCGCCGTCGGGGGAGGTGCGGCCGAGCCAGCGGTACCACTTGGTGCGGCTGCGGCGCAGCTGGTCGGCGGTCAGCGTGGTGGAGTTGGCCTCGGTGGGCTCCTCCCCCTGGTAGGCGCCCTGGCCGTCGTAGAAGTACTCGTCGGCGAGCAGGCCCAGGGAGTGGCCGGTCTCGTGCACGGCCACCTGGCCGGAGCGGTCGTTCCCGCCGGAAACGGTGGCTATCCCGGAGTAGCCGAGCGGGGAGACGACGTCGTTGTAGCCCGCACCGCCGTACTTGGCGCTGTTGGCGACGACGAGGACCAGGTCCGCCTGGGGGGCCTTGGCGGCGTAGCGGTCGACGGCGTCGGTGTCGACGCAGAGCAGGCGCTCGGTGTCCTCGCACCAGAAGTAGGAGCCGAGGGCGGTCTGCCGCACGGTGGCGCGGTCCGGATCGCCCGAGACGCCGGACTGGGCGGAGACGGCCTGCACGGCCCAGACGTTGAAGAGCGCGCGGTAGGTCGTGTAGGGCTCGACGGCGGTGATCTCCTGCCACTTCCTGGCGGCGTCGGCGAGGAAGTTCCCCTGCTCGGCGGCCGTGTAGCCGTCTCCGATCACCACCACGTCGAGCTTCGCGGCGGTGCTGCCGTTGTGGACGACCTGGGTGACGGTGCCGTCGCCCTCGGCCGGTCCGGCCAGGGACTGCGGGGCGGTGAACGGGGAGGCGGCCGGCACCCGGGTGCGGCTGATGGCGCCGTCCTCGGCGAAGGCCTCGACCTGGTGCCCGGCGCCCGGTCGGGCGGGGGCTTGAGCGGGGGCGGCCTGGGCTTGTGCCGGGCCTGCCGTGGCGGCCGTGGTGGCGGGGGCCTGGTCCGCTGCGGTGGCCGGCCCGGCGCAGAGGCAGAGCGCCGCCAGGGCGGTGATTCCGGCCAGGGTGGTGGTGAATCCGCGGTGACGCACGATGGGCCTCCGAAGCCATGTAAGTTGAGGGTTAATCAGACTTAAGTGACGAGTTAATGTAGAACACTGCCGCGTCCACGACAATGGGGCGGACGGAAACGGCAGGAACCCGACGGAAGGGGCGGCCATGACCGCGGAAAGCGAACCGGACGGTATCGGCCGACGCGTCCAACGGCTGCGCAGGGAACGGCGCCTGACCCAGCGGATGCTCGCCGAACCCGCCTACACCGCGGCCTACGTCTCCACGGTCGAGGCGGGCCGCGTGCACCCCTCCGAGGCCGCGCTGCGCCACCTCGCCGACCGCCTCGGCGTCACCTACGACGAACTCGCCACCGGCCGGCCGGCCCACCTGGTGGCCGAGCTGAAACTCGCCCTGACGGAGGCCCAGAGCGCCCTCGCGGACGGCGACACCGCCGAGGCGGCCCGGCGCTTCGCCGCCGTCCTGGACCGCGCCACCCAGCACGGCATCGACGCCGTCCACCCCGCCGCGGTCCTCGGCCTCGGCGAATGCGCGCTGGAGGCCGGCCGCCTCGACGAGGCCAGGGAACGCTTCGAGGAGGCCGAGCGCCTGCTGGCCGGCGAGCCGCTGCCGCGCCGCGCCGCCGCCATCCGGGGCCGCGCCGTGGCACACCTGCTGGCGGGCGAACTCCGGTACGCGTGCTACCTGTTGGAGACCGCCATCGACCAGCTCAACCGGAGCGGACTGCACGACCCCGACGCGCTGCTCCTGCTCTACTCCGCGGCCATCGGGCCGTACATGGACATGGGTGCGCACGCCCGGGCCGCCCAGGCCGCCGAACTGGCCCTCGCCCTGGCACCCGGCGCCACCGACCCCGCGCTGGTCGCCGGGCTGCACCGGAGCGTCGCCCGCACCCTGATCGCGGACGGCCGCACGGCCGAGGCCGACGCCTCCCTGGCCAAGGCGCAGGAGCTCTACCAGCGGCTGCGCCTCACCTCCGACCTCGCCAAGTGCCACTGGATGCGCGGCTACGTCCACGCCCAGGCCGGGGACCTCGCCGAGGCCGAACGCGAACTGCACACGGCCCGCGGCATGCTGGCCTCCCAGCAGGCGGAACTCTTCACCCACCAGGTGGACGTCGAGCTCGCGGACGTACTGCGCCGCCGCGGCCGCCGCCGCGAGGCCGAGGACCTGCTGCGCAGCCTGCTCGACCGGATCGGCCCGGACCGCGGCGCCGTCCACGCCGCCGGCGCGCACCGGCTGCTCGGACTCATCGCCGAGGACCAGGACGCACCGGCGGCCGCCGAGGAGCACTACAGTACCGCCCTCGACCTGCTCGAACGGGCGGGCGCGGCCGGCGATCTGGCCGACCTCTGCCGACTCCTGGGCGACCTGCTGCGCCGGACCGGCCGGACCGAACGCGCCCTGGACGTCTACCGGGCCGGGCTCGGACACCGCGCCGCCCCGGGCACCACGACGCTGGGCCCCGCACCCGCAGGCCCGCCCATCACGGCCGCCACCGGTCGCTGACCGTCCGGTAGGACCGGGCCCCGGACATCTCCCAGGCCGAACAGGCGTGCCCGGCAAGGGAGATGTCCGGAGCCCGGCCTGACGGCCCGGCAGACCCCCCATTCGGGGGTTGGCCGATTCCGGGCGCGGCGTGGATCATGGTCATCCGCAACGCCACCCCCGGCCGGCCCCCTGCGGGTGGAGTCGCGGCTCCACGGGTAGGAGCAGGGCCGGTCCGTGACCCACCACCCCCGCCGCATCCAGGAGGCCAACCGTGTCGACAACGCCGTCCGCCCGAAGCTACTCGTCGGGTACCTCGGACGTGCCGCTGCTCGGTGACACCATCGGCGAGAACCTCGACCGCACGGTGCGGGCCTTCCCCGACCGGGACGCCCTGGTCGACCGCGCCGCCGACCGCCGGTGGAGCTACCGGGAGTTCGCCGCGGACGTCGACGCGCTGGCGCTCGGCCTGCTCGCCCAGGGCATCGCCAAGGGCGACCGGGTGGGCATCTGGGCGCCCAACTGCGCGGAGTGGACGCTCACCCAGTACGCCACCGCGAAGCTCGGCGCCATCCTGGTCACCGTCAACCCGGCCTACCGCTCGCACGAGCTGGAGTACGTGCTGAACCAGGCCGGGGTCCGGCTACTGGTCGCCGCCGAGCGGTTCAAGACCTCCGACTACGCCGCGATGATCGCCGAAGTCCGCCCGAACTGCCCGGAGTTGGAGCAGGTCGTACTGCTCGGCGGACCGGACTGGGACGCCCTGCTGGTACAGGGCAGGGCGGGCGACCCGGCCCTCCTGACGGAGCGGCAGGCCGCGCTGAGCCCGGACGACCCGATCAACATCCAGTACACCTCGGGGACGACCGGCTTCCCGAAGGGCGCGACGCTGTCGCACCACAACATCCTCAACAACGGCTTCTTCGTCGGCGAGTTGTGCACCTACACCGAGCGCGACCGGATCTGCATCCCGGTCCCGTTCTACCACTGCTTCGGCATGGTCATGGGAAACCTGGCGGCGACCTCGCACGGCGCCTGCATGGTCATCCCCGGGCCCGCCTTCGACCCCGCGGCCACCCTGGCCGCCGTGGCGGCGGAGTCCTGCACCTCGCTGTACGGAGTACCCACCATGTTCATCGCGGAGCTGGCCGATCCCGGCTTCGCCGACTACGACCTCTCCTCGCTGCGCACCGGCATCATGGCGGGCGCGCCCTGCCCGATCGAGGTGATGAAGGACGTCATCGAGCGGATGGGCATGGCCGAGGTGTCCATCTGCTACGGGATGACGGAGACCTCGCCGGTGTCGACCCAGACCCGGGCGGACGACTCGGTGGACCGCCGGGTGTCGACGGTCGGCCGGGTGGGCCCGCACCTGGAGGTCAAGGTGGTCGACCCGGAGACCGGCCGGACGGTACCCCGGGGCGAGCCCGGAGAGCTCTGCACCCGCGGCTACTCGGTCATGCTCGGCTACTGGGGGGAGCCGGAGCGGACGGCCGAGGCCGTCGACGCCGCCCGCTGGATGCACACGGGGGACCTGGCGGTCATGGACGAGGACGGGTACCTCGGCATCACCGGCCGGATCAAGGACATGGTGATCCGCGGCGGGGAGAACCTCTACCCGCGCGAGATCGAGGAGTTCCTCTACACCCACCCGGACATCCTGGACGTCCAGGTGATCGGCGTGCCGGACCCGAAGTACGGCGAGGAGCTGATGGCCTGGGTCCGGATGAGGGAGGGCGCCGACCCGCTCACCGCCGAGGCGGTCCGGGCGTACTGCACCGGCCGGCTCGCCCACGTCAAGATCCCGCGCTACGTGCACGTGGTGGACGCGTTCCCGATGACGGTCACCGGCAAGATCCGCAAGGTGGAGATGCGGGAGCTGGCCGCGGACCTGCTGGGGTTGGATTCCTAGGCTGCGGCGGGCCCCTGGCAGGTGACGGTGGTGCCCGGCGGACCGGCCTCCGGCGAACCCGGCGCCCCTGCCGAAGGGCAGGGGGGCCGGGGCCTGGCGCGATCAAGAACCTGCCGAACGGTACATGGACCGGGCTGCGGGCCGAGCGGGAGGCTTGACCCGTCAGCAGGAAGAAGCCCCGGCCTCCGGTCGATGGGCTGTCCAGGCAAGGGGAGTTCGCCATGTCCGTCATCACCACCACCAGCGCCCGCACGAAGACCGTCGGGGCGATCGCGCTCGCCGTACTGCTGGCCGCCGCGGGCGGCTGCGCGGGATCGTCCTCCTCCAGCGCCACCGCCACCGGTGGTGCGGGTACCGCAACCACCTCGACAGCGAATTCGGCTACTGCTACCGCCACGACCACACCGAGGGCGGCGGTCAGCGGATCGGCGCGGATCGCGTACGCCTACTCTCCCGACGACGACATACGTTTCACCTTCGAGGCGGAGGCCGCGCCGTTCAGCCGGGTCTCGCCGGAGGTGCCCCAGGGCCTGCCGACGGATGCGCGCGGCACGGTGCGGATCTCGCACCACGTGGCGGCGCTGAACCGCACCGTGACGTCGGAGGCCGTCGTGGACTGCCTGGTGACGGGCGATCGGACGGCCTCGTTCACCGCCGTGATCACCCGGGCGGACGAGGAGGTCGCCGACTCCGTCGGGCAGCGCCGGGGCTTCAGCGTCCTCGACGGCGGCTCGCCCGAGCACCCCGACCGGGTCGGCTTCTCCTGGGGCGTGGCGAACCTGGACACCGACCCCGACGGCAAGGCGATCGAAGGTCGGGTCGGCACCTGCATGGCACCCGCCCCGTTCGCCCCCGTCATCACGGGCGACCTGACCGTCCGCCCGGCCGAGCTGCCCCCGATCCCGGCCCCGCCCACCACCCCGACCACTACCCCGGCGGGTTAGGGGCCCAGCCGATCTGACGGGCCGCCAGGCGCGCTGAACTGGACGTCCTCCAAAGGGAGGAGCCCGGCGGGGGCGGTGTCGTCACGGGGGGGCCATTGATGTAAAGATTCCTTTGCAAAGAAATGGTGGCGCCAACTACGATGCCGCTCATGACGGAGCCTCAACCCGCCGTACGCAGCCTCGACGCGCGCTCCCTGCGCGGCCTCGCGCACCCACTGCGGATGCGCCTGCTCGCCGCGCTGCGGGAACACGGCCCAGCCACGGCGACGAAGCTGGCGGGCCGGCTCGGCGAGTCGTCCGCTTCGGTCAGCTACCACCTGCGGCAACTCGGCGCGCACGGCTTCATCGCGGAGGATCCGGATCGCGGCACCACCCGTGAACGCTGGTGGCGCGCCGAACACCGCGGCCACCGGTTCGACACGCTGGAGGAGTTCCTGGAGAGTCCGGACCTCGAAGTGCGCGGCGCCATGGGGGCGTTCCTGAGCGAGGTGGCCGCCGTCCACGCGCGGGAGCTGGGCGGCTGGCTCGCCGAGACCGGCGAGTGGCCCGAGGAGTGGCGTCGCAGCTGGGACATGAGCGACTTCAACATCCGCCTCACGCCCGAGCTCGCGAGGGAGCTGGTCCAACGGGCGCACGACCTCGTCCAGAGCTACCGCGACCTGGCCGCCGACGACGAGGCGCAGGCCGTCCCGGTCCGCATCCACCTGCACGCCTTCCCGCTGCCGCAGAGCTGACACCGGACAGAGCTGACACCCGACACCCTCGAAGGCACGCCCATGACCGTCACCGCCCCCGGTCGGGCCAACGAGGCCCGGGCCGTCCCGGACCGCCGACCACTGGGCACCCTGCTGATCGCGAACCTGATCTCGATCACCGGCAACGCCTTCGCCGGCATCGGTGTGCCGTGGTTCGTCCTGCAGACCACCGGCAGCGCCTCCCGGGCGGGTCTGGTGGCCTGCTGCGGGATGCTGCCGCTGGCGGTGTCGGCACTCGCCGGCGGCCCGGTGATCGACAGGATCGGCCGGCTGCGGGCCTCGGTGCTGTCGGACCTGGTGTGCGGGACGGTCATCGGACTGATTCCGCTCCTCCACTGGGCGGGCGTCCTGCGGTTCTGGCAGCTGTGCCTGATCATGGCGGCCAACGGGCTGTTCCAGGCACCCGGGGAGACCGCACGCCAGGTCCTCGCCTCCGATCTCGCCGACCACGCGGGCGTCCCGCTCGCCCGGGCCATGAGCCTGTACACCGGCGCCTCCCGAGGCGCCCGGCTGCTCGGCGCGTCGGGCGCCGGGCTACTGATCGCGCTCTTCGGCGCGGGGTCCGTGCTGCTGCTGGACGCGGTGACCTTCGGAGTCTCCGGGCTGCTGATCGCCGTCGGTGTCCGGCGCGTGCCCGCCGCCGTCCGCCGACGCGACGCGCTCCCGGCGGGCCTGGCAACCTACCGCGCCGAACTGCGCGAAGGCCTGGCCTTCCTGTTCCGCCGGCGGCTGCTGCTCGCCATCACCCTGGTGCTGATGGTCACCAACGGCCTCGACCAGGCCTGGAGCGCCGTCCTGCTACCCGTGCACGCCGAGCGCGACCTCGGCGGATCGATCGACCTCGGCCTACTCGCGGGCCTCTTCGCCGCCGGAGCGCTCGCCGGCGCGCTGCTCCACGCCACAGTGGCTGGCCGGCTCCCGCGCTGGCCGCTCTACAGCTGCTGCCTGCTCGTCAGCGGATGCCCTCGCATGCTGGTCGCGGCGTTCGCGCCCGGCCTGCTGCCTCTGGGGGCTGCGCTCGCAGTGGCCGGCCTCGCCGCCGGGATCTGCAACCCGATCGTCTCGACCGTGTTGTACGAGCTTGTGCCCGACGCCCTGCGCAGCCGCGTCACCGGCGTCCTGGCCGCGGGCGTACTGATGGCGACGCCCCTAAGCAGCATCGCCTGCGGCTACCTGGTGGACCGAACCGGCCTGAGAGCAGCCCTCGTACTCCTCGGCGGGGCCTACCTCCTGATCACGCTCTGCCCGCTGCTCTTCCCGTCCTGGCGCCGGATGGACGGACCGCGTGACCTCGGGGCAGGTACGTGAGTGATCCGTGAACTCGAGTGGTTGCTGCTTCCGTTGGTACGGGTGAGGGCTCGTCGGACGGGCGTCGGGTGGGCTGCGGCCCGGGTGCCCCGGGCGTCTGCCGAGGCCCGGTCCCCGACCAGTCAGGAGCACACATGAACAAGATCAAGGCCGCCGTGGTGGCCACCGCCGCCCTCGCCGGAATCGGGCTGGGTGCGGCTCCGGCGTCGGCAGGTGACATCGACGTCCCCGCGCGCTGCAGCAACAACCAGTTCGGCGGCAGCTTCCTGTGCGGCGGCGCCTACGGTGACGGGGTCACCTACTTCGGCTTCCGGGACGGCACCAGCGAGATCTTCGTGATCGGAACCGACCACGCCGTGTGGACGCGCTGGACGACCGGCAGCTCCGGCAAGCTGAGCGCCTGGACCTCCATGGGCGGCTACTTCACGGGCAAGGTCTCGATCACCCGCCAGACCATCGGCGGCGCCTTCACCATCACCGCACGCGGCAGCGACTACAACCACATGTGGTCCCGCAACCGTGACCAGAACGGGAACTGGAACGCCTGGTACGTCGACGGGCCGCCGATAGCCGGCATCGGCAAGTCCTGACCGTGGTGGGGGAGCCCCGGAGAACCGGTCCGTGACCGCTTCGGGTCTCCCCTCATGCGTCGGCTCCGGGTGGATGCCGCAGCGGTACCCGGGGCTGCGGCGACCGCCGCGGGGATCAGCCCCGCAGGGTGGCGATGGCCTTCTCGATGCGCCGTTGGCGCGTCTCGGGCTTCTTCGCGCTCACGATGGCGCGGACGTGCTCGCGCTTGTGGCTGTACGCGAGGTCGTCGTAGGCGGCGCGGGCGACCGGGTCGTCGTCCAAGGCCTGCGCGAAGTCCGCAGGCTCGACGACGACGCGCGGCTCGGTGTCGAGCTCCAGTCCGACCTCGACCTCGTCGCCGATCGCAACATCCGCGGCCTGCCGGTTGGCATTGCTGAGGCCGAGCAGGTGGCGGCCGCGCAGCAGGGCGACCCGGCTCTTCCAGGAATGCCCGTTGACGGTGATCCTCACCGGCGGCCGCGCGCCCCCGCCGAGCGCTGCCACCACCTCGGACGGGACTTCCAGACCCCGCATGGGCTCAGGCGGCTCAACGTAGGTCCGAAACTTCATGATCTTCTCCTGCTCGTCCTGCCGGTTCACCGCGGATCCCGCCCGCCCGGCTCCGATTGCCGCTCCCGCTGCCGCTTTCCGCTTTCCGTGCCTGGGTCACGGCCGGCCGGGACGGCGGCGGCTTGAGCCCCGTCGTCCCGGCCGGCCGTGCGGCAGGGATCGCGGTTACTCCGCGTAGGGCTGGTCGGCTCCCTGGGCGCTGTAGCCGAGGCTCCAGACGTAGCCGTCCGGGTCGGCGAAGGTGCCGCCGTACCCGCCCCACGGCAGAGCGCCGGCGGGCTTGAGGACCGTGGCACCGGCCTGGGCGGCCTCCGCCATGACCTCGTCGACCCGCGCCTCACTGCGGACGACGTAGGTCAGCACCAGCCCGCTGAAGCCGCTGCCTTCCTGGTCCGTGCCCACCAGGTCGGCCAGGCCTTCGCGGCCGTAGAAGCCGACGGGCGAGGCGCCGTCCGATTCGAAGAACACCGAGATACCGAAGTCGTTCTGGATCTTCCAGCCGAGCCCCTCGGTGTAGAACTGCTTGGCCCGGTCCATGTCCCGGACGCCGAGAAGGATCGAGCTGACGTGCGCCTTCATGTCTTACTCCTTGTATGTGAATGATTACGTTTCGTGTGGGTGATTATGTGCCCGGCTGGGCGTCCGGGCAGGGCCTGGGCGCCACCCAGGCGTGTGTCCGCCGGTGAACCGTGGGGGACTCCTACCGCAGACGGGCTACGCGGCGGTCTCCCAGGCGAAGCCGTCCGGGTCCGTGAAGGCGTCGGCGGTGCCGCCGAGGACGATGCGGTGCGAGCCGGTGCCGTCCACGGGGACGCCGAGGTCCTTGGCCAGGGCGCGGCGCTTGTACAGGGCCAGCTTGACCGGGCCCGCCGCACCGGGGGCGAACTCGGTGTACTTGCCGCCGAAGCTCTTCGCCACGGTCAGGCCGCGGTCGACGTAGAACTGCCTGGTGGCCTTGACGTCCTCGACGCCGATCAGCAGGACCAGCTCGTCGATCTCGCGGGTGTCGGGACCGGTGTCCTTCTTCGCGGAGGTCGCGATCTTCCAGATCGTCCCGTCCGGGGCCTGGACGACGCCGCCGTAGCCCCACAGCGACTTCGCGGCGGGCTTCAGCACCGTGGCGCCCGCATCCACCGCTGCGGTGACGAAGCCGTCGACGGTGGCCGGGCCGGAGACCGTCAGCGCCAGGGTGAAGCCGCGGAATCCGGCGGAGTGCGCCTCGGACGCCCGCAGGCGGACGTGGGCGTCCACGCCGAAGGCGGTGTAGAAGCGGAGGGCGGCCTCGGGGTCGGCCACCTCAAGGGTGACGGAGGCGAGGGCCGTGCGGGCTGCGGTGGAAGCGGTGGTTGCCATGACCATCACGCTAGGGGCCGCACCCCGGCCGGGGCTTCTCGATTCCTGACCGGTCGCGCGACCTGCCTCGCCACGCACGCGGGCATCCCCTCCGCCTTGATCGCGAGGACCGGGTCGTGCGCCGCACTTTCCTCTGTACCCGCGGCCTCGGCGGCGGCCACGTCCGCCGCCTGGCGCCGGAAGGCCCCGGGCGGTATGCCTACCAGCTCGGTGAAGCGGGTGGTGAACGTGCCCAGCGACGCACAGCCGACCGCGAAGCAGACCTCGGTGACGCCGAGGTCGCCCCGCCGCAGCAGCGCCGCCGCCCGCTCGATACGACGCGTCATCAGGTACGCGTACGGCGACTCGCCGTAGGCGTCCCGGAACCGCCGGCTCAGGTGCCCGGCGGGCATGGGCACATCGCGGGCGAGCGCCTCCACGTTCAGCGGCTGCGCGTACTCCCTGTCGATCCGGTCCCGGACGCGGCGCAGCCGCGCCAGATCGGCCAGACGCAGTGCCTGGATGCGGGCACGCCGCCAGTCAGGTCTGCACATGAGAACCCTCCCCTTGTTCTTCTTTTCTCTTCCCATGCCGTTGACGTCTTCGAGCGTCCGGGGTGCCCGCCTCGGCGGACACCCCGGACGCTCGGTGGTGTGGACCGGCCCGTCGGACTCGACCCGTGGGGTCGGGCAACCGCCGGGCGGCAGCGGGACGGAGTCCGGGCTCACGGCCCGCACGGCCGCACCGCTACCCGCAGGGCTCAGCGCACCTGCTGGATGCGGACCAGGTTGCCCGCGGGGTCACGGAAGGCGCAGTCACGGACGCCGTACGGCTGGTCGGTCGGCTCCTGGACGACCTCGGTGTCACCGGCCTGCACCTTCTCGAACGTGGCGTCGACGTCCGGGGTGGCCAGCAGGATCCAGCCGAAGGTGCCCTTGGCCATCATCTCGGTGATGGTGCGGCGCTCGTCCTCGGTGATGCCGGGATCGGCGGCAGGCGGCGCCAGAAGGATCGACGTACCGGGCTGACCGGGCGGGCCGACCGTGATCCAGCGCATCTTGCCCTGCCCGACATCGCTGCGGACCTCGAAGCCGAGAACGTCGCGGTAGAAGGCGAGCGACGCGTCCGGATCGTCGTGCGGGAGGGCGGTCGTGTGGATGGTGATGTCCATGGCGTGCAGGGTAGACGCGACCCCGTGGACCGCGCTTCTCGATTCCTGACCGATCCGGACCGGCCCTGACCTTCACGGCCATGTCACCCGGAGCGCACTCGCGTCCCGCGACAACGGGGGTCATGGGATCGTGGGTGCCGTGGATGAACCGGTGGAACGCGTAGACGATCAGGATCAGGTGCTGACGGTGGTGGACCGCGGGGAGGCCATCCGTCGAGGCTGGCTGCACCGCGTCGCGACGACGGTCTGCCGCGATCAGCAGGGGCGGGTACTGGTCTACCGGCGGCCCGAGAACCTGTCCCGCTTCCCCGGCCATCACGAGGTCATGTTCGGCGGGGCCGTCGACGTGGGCGAGTCCTACGAGCAGGCGGCGGCCCGGGAGCTGGTCGAGGAGCTGGGCGTTCACGTGCCGGTGCGCTTCTTGTTCAAGTTCCTGTGCCAGGGGGCGATCAGCCCGTACTGGCTCGGCGTGCACGAGGCCGTGATCACGGGCGAGGTGACGCCTGACCCGCAAGAGGTCGCCTGGCACGGTTGGCTGACGGAGGCGGAGCTGCGGGACGCCGTGCGGCAGTGGCGCTTCGTCCCGGACGGGCAGGAGGCGTTCGCCCGCTATCTCACGCATCGCCACGGGCTGCCCCGGATGCCTGGGACACTTGGCCGATGAACGTTCCGCCTGTGCCCCGGCGCAATACGACGCACGACTGGGCACGTACCGTTGATGTCGATCATCTTTCCCAAATCCGTCGGCACTCGGCCGAGTTCGCTCCCGGCGGTGTCCGGCACCTGATTCTCGAGGTCCTCGCCTACGCGGCAGACGAGGCCGAGTGCAACGACGGGGGGCGGTGCTCCGTCGCCCTTCACCCCGACGGCTCGGTGTCGGTGTCGGACGACGGAAGGGGCACCGCTACCGGCATCAACGACCAGGGCACAGTCGTGAGGAAGCCGGTGATGACCACCAAGGACCTCCGGTTCTTCGACCTGGCCGACGCGGAGCTGCTCCCCGACGGCCATCCACGCCGGGGCATATCCGTTGTCGCGGCGCTCAGCGAGTGGCTGGTGCACACCAACCGTCGCCTGGAGGGTGCCTGGACCCAGCGCTATGAACTGGGCATCCCGGTGGCGGACCTGCAGCTGATCGCCGCCGACGGACACACCGGGACGACCGTGCACTTCCGTCCGGACCGAGCCCTGCGTGCGGTGGACGGGCCGGCAATCGATGAGCTGGAACGGTTCGCCGAATCGTGGCCGCACCTGTCTGTCCACGTCGTCGATGGTGAGTCCGGCAACAAGCCGACTCGGTGACGGTGAAACCACGTTCCGAACAGCGTCGGGCGGCTGAAGGGGCTCACGGACCCACCCGTCCTGCCGTGCCCGGGCGGTGGTGTCGGGGCGTCAGTGGCCGGTCTGTTGGAGGATGGCGAGGATCTCGTCGCCGATGGCGGCCTCGTTGCGTTCCAGGTCGGGGCCGGTGAGCTGGTCGGGCTGGTCGGGCAGGCCGGTGAGGACGGGGGTGTGCAGGTGGCCGCCGGGGAGCCCCGGGGCGAGTTCGAGCCGTAGGCGATTGGACCGGTAGGCGACCTCGTTGGAGAGGTATCCGCCGCCACCGCCCGCGACGGCCCGGGAGCCGGGTGTCGGGCCGTCCTCGCGGTCGACCGGGCCGGTGGACCCGGCGGGGATCTCGGTGACGTTGGTGTTCAGCCGCACGGGGTACGGCTGCTGGATGGTCGTCATGGGTGCGGTGGGCAGGCTGGTGGCGATGAACTCCGCTCCGGGGTCGAGGCCCGGGGCGGTCACCGGGTGCTCCCGGGTGCCGCCGGAGAGCGCGCCGGTGTTGTCGGGGTAGGGGTCGGCGGACCGCGCACGCCCGGCCCAGGCCTCCAGGGTGAAGAGCCCCGGGTACCCCTGGCTGATCGTGGTGATCAGATCGGCGGACCGGGGCCCGGGGGCCAGCCGCGGGGCGAAGGCGCGTTCGACGATCCCGCGGTCGAAGTCGGCGTAGCGGACCGGGAGCATGACCGCCCTGACCTCGGCCCGGGTGCCGTCGGCCAGTGTGATCCGCAGACCGTTCAGGCGCAGTGCGGCGGAGCCGGAGGGGTTGGCCCGGCGCAGCTCGCCGTCGAGGCCGAAGGGGTCGAAGCCGCTGACGAAGACCCGGCGCAGGCCCGGCTCCCCGGTGAACTCGTTGTCCTGCAGCCCGCGGGAGGCGTCCTCGAACCGCTGCCGTAGGGCTCTGGCGTCGATCGGGAAGCGGGGCTGCCACTGGGCGAGTCGGACGGTCATTGCCAGCCGGGTCCAGTAGAGCGGGCGGTCGTCCGGTGTGGGCAGGTCACCGCCGGGGCGCCGGTCGTGCGCGCGGTTGACCGCCGCCCTCCAGAGCGCCTGGCCCCAGGTGTCCACGAGCCGCCCGGCCTCGGAGGCGTCCCGGGCGGTGCACAGGGCGGCGGGGAAGCGGTGGACGAAGTCGCCGAGGCCGGCCCGCTCGGTGAAGGCCGCCGCTCGCGGATCCCCGAGGCGGGACTGCTCGGTGTCGACCGGGGGAGCGTCGACGGTGCGGCAGGCCGGCTGGGCCTGGGCCGTGGCGGTGCCCGGTAGCAGGGGGACGCCGAGTGCGCCGGTGAGGGTCGCGGCCAGGAGGGCGTGCAGGGCGGAGTTCATGGCATGGACATTACCGATGGGTCTGACGGGCCGCCAGATCGCCTCAGGCCGGATGGACGGGGTGGGTCGCGGTGTGGTGGACGGGGGGCGGCCGACCCGAAGGACGATCGACACAGGCCACCCGGTGGCCTGGCACCTTTCGGTGGCCGGATCAGAGGAGTTGGCAAGTGGATCGAAGGGGTGAAGGTCTGATCGGCCGATGAATCGACTGTGGGCTGGCTTGGCCTGGTGAACACGCTCACGGATGGCCGAGCGTCCGCCGGGGCGGCCCGGGCCTCCGGTAGGGATGGCTCGTCCATCGCCTATCCGAAGGGACCCGACATGTTCGCCACCACGAAGAACCCGAAGAACACGAACACGAAGAACCCGAAGAACACGAAGAGGAAGCCGACGAGGCTCGCCATCCGCGCGGTCTGTTCGCTGGTCCTGGCCGCGGTGCCGCTGCAGCTGGCGGCGGCGCAGCCGGCCGCCGCCGAGGGGCCGCGGACCCCGGAGGAGGCGGCGGTCTGCAAGGGGGTGCTCAACGCCCTGGTCGGCGGGTCGCTGTTCGGCGGGCAGGGTACCGAGGCGGTCTGTGCGGTCCAACCGGACGGTGGTGACACGAGCGGGAGGTGAAGCGGGAGGGGAGAGGCACCCGGGACGGCGTCGCGGTTCACCCGGGACGCCGGGCCCGTCGTAGGGCCCGTACCCGGGACACCGTGCGGACGGCCGGGGCCGTGGTCCGGGGCGTGACCGGGTCAGGAGAGCGGTCCCGTGCCCCGGGCGCCCGGGACAGCGGGCGGCGGATCTTTGAGGTCACGCCCGGCCTCGCCGGGCGACCTCGACACCGTCGCCGACCCTTGGGGGTCCTGCCATGTCCGCACAGTCCCTTCTGTTGTCCGTCCGCGACACCCGCCGCGCCCTCTGCCTGCCCGACCTGTTCCGGCGGCAGGTGGCCCGGCGGCCCGAGGCCACGGCGGTGGTCGTCGGGGGCGCACGCCTCGGCTACCGGGAGCTCGGGGAGGCCGCCGAGGAGCTGGGCGCCCACCTGCACCGGCTGGGCGTGGAGGCCGACGACTGCATCGGCCTGTACGTCGAACCGTCCCTGGAGCTGATGGTGGGAGCCTGGGGGATCCTCTACGCGGGGGCCGCCTACCTGCCGCTGTCGCCGGAGTACCCCGAGGCGCGGATCCGCTACATGATCGAGGACAGCGGCACCCGGGTGATCGTCACCCAGGAGCACCTCCGCGAGCGCCTCGCCGAACTGGCCCCGCCGGGGACCAGGATCGTCACCCCGGGCGACGCCTCCGGAGCCTCCGCCGCCCATGCGATCCCGCATCCGGCCCGGCACGAGGCCCCGCACTCGATACCGCACCAGAACCAGAACCAGAACCAGAACCAGGAGCCGGGCCCGCGCGGCCCGCGGCCGGAGTCGCTGGCCTACGTCATCTACACCTCCGGCTCCACCGGCCGGCCCAAGGGCGTGATGATCGAGCACCGCAGCATCGTGTCCCAGCTGCGCTGGCTGGTCGCCGCCGGCCACCTGGGCGACGACGCCACCGTGGTGCAGAAGACGCCGATGAGCTTCGACGCCGCGCAGTGGGAGATCCTGGCGCCGGCCGGCGGCGCGCGGGTCGTGATGGGCGCGCCCGGCGTCTACCGGGACCCGGAGGCTCTGATCGACACCGTCCGGGAATACGCCGTGACCACCCTGCAGTGCGTGCCCACCCTCCTCCAGGCGCTCCTGGACACCGAGCGGCTGGGCACCTGCGGCACCCTGCGGCGGGTGTACTCAGGCGGCGAGGCGCTGTCGCGCCGGCTCGCGGCGGCCCTCGTCGCGGAGCTGCCGCAGGCCTCGCTGGTCAACCTCTACGGCCCGACCGAGTGCACGATCAACGCGACCGCCCACCTCGTGGACCCGGCCGTGACCGGCGGGGACGCCGGGTCGGTGCCGATCGGGCTGCCGGTCGACGACACCCGGTGCTTCGTGCTCGACGCCGAGCTGGCCCCGGTGGGGCCCGGCGAGAGCGGTGAGCTCTACATCGGCGGCGCCCAGCTCGCGCGCGGCTACCTGAACCGGCCCGACCTGACGGCGGAGCGCTTCGTCGCCTCCCCGCACCTGCCGGGCGAACGCCTGTACCGCACCGGGGACCTCGTGCACTGGAACCCGGACGGCACCCTGCAGTGCTCAGGCCGGGCGGACAACCAGGTCAAGCTGCGCGGCTACCGCGTCGAGCTGGACGAGATCGCGCTGGCCATCGAGGAGCACCTGTGGGTGCGGCGGGCCGCCGCCGTCGTCACCGACGACGAGCGGACCGGCTTCCAGCAGCTGGTGGCGTGTGTCGAGTTGAACCCGAAGGAGGCGGCCCTGATGGACCAGGGCAACCACGGCGGGCACCACCAGTCGAAGGCCAGCAGGCTGCAGGTGCGGACCCAGTTGTCCGATCCGGGCGTCCGGGCCGGGGCGGAGACGGCGGGCCGGGCGGTGCTGGAGCTGCCCGGCCGGGAGGAGAGCGGGGACCAGCGGCGGGCGGTGTTCGCCCGCAAGACGTACCGCTTCTTCGAGGGCGGGCCGGTCACCCGGGCCGACCTGCTGGAGCTGCTCGCCCCGCGCACGGGCGGTGGGCCGCGGCAGCCGTCGTCGGGCCGGTCGACGCAGCCGACCCTGGCCGAACTGGGCGGGATCCTGCGCTGGTTCGGCCAGTTCCACAGCCCGGAGCGGCTGCTGCCGAAGTACTCCTACGCCTCGCCCGGCGCGCTGTACGCGACCCAGCTCTACCTGGAGATCGGAGCGCGTCGGGCAGATGAGCCGGAGACCGGCGGGTGGGAGGCCGCGGCACCGTCCGCCGCCCCGCCCGCCGGACTCCACTACTACCACCCGGTGGACCACACCCTGATCCGGATCGGCGACGGCACCGGGGCCCCCGGCCTGACCGTCCACTTCCTCGGCCGCCGACGGGCGATCGAGCCGGTCTACCGGGACAACATCCGGGAGGTGCTGGAGTTCGAGACCGGTCACATGATCGGCGTGTTCGAGGAGGTGCTGCCCGAGTACGGGCTGAACATCCGACCGCTCGGCTTCCTGCCCTCCGTCAAGGACCGCCTGGACGTCGCCGAGGAGGACCTCTACCTGGGCAGCTTCGAGATCCACCCCGACGACGGGCTCCCGCGGCAGGACGAGACCGAGATCTACCTGCAGGTCCACCCCGGGCGCGTCGAAGGCCTCGCCGCCGGCCAGTACCGGTACGCGGACGGCGGGCTGACCCGGATCTCGGACGAGCTGGTGCAGTCGAGGCACGTGATCGCCATCAACCAACAGGTCTACGAGCGGGCGGGTTTCGGCATCACCGCGATCAGCCGGACCCGGGAGCCGTGGCTGGAGTACGTAGGCCTGGGCACCAGACTGCACCACCTGCAGCGCAACGGGCTCGGCCTTGGCTTCATGTCCTCCGGCTACAGCTCGAAGACCGGGCACCCGCTGCCGGCGGCCCGGCGGATCGACGGGATCCTGGCAGCCTGCGGGATCGACAGCGGCCCGTCGTACTTCTTCCTCGGCGGGAGGGTGAGCGAGGAGCAGATCCGCAGCGAGGGCATGCGGGAGGACGCCGTCCACATGAAGGGCCCGGCCGAGATCATCAAGGAGGAACTGGCCGGCCTGCTGCCCGACTACATGATCCCCAACCGGGTGCTCGTGCTGGACGGGCTGCCGCTGACGGCCAACGGCAAGGTCGACACCAAGGCGCTGGCCGCGAGCGAGCAGGTCAGGGGTGCGCAGCCGGGCGGGCCGTTCGTCCCGCCGTCGACGCCGACCCAGCGCCGGCTCGCCGAGATCTGGGGCGGTGCGCTGAAGTACGAGAGCGTGTCCCTGGAGGACGAGTTCTTCGGCGCCGGCGGCAACTCGCTGGTGGCCGTGGCGCTGATCAACCGGGTCAACCGGGAGTTCGGCACCGGCCTGCCGCTGCAGGTCCTGTTCGGGAGCCCGAGGCTGGCCGACCTGGCCGCCCGGATCGACGCCGACGCCGGTGCCCACGCAGACGCCGCTGCCCGTGCCGGTACTGGGATCCATGCCGGTACTGGTGCCGACGGGGGTGCCGCCGCGGCCGCCTCACGGCTGGTGCCGCTGCACCGCGCCGGAGCCGGGAGGCCGGTGTTCTGCTGGCCCGGGCTCGGCGGCTACCCGATGAACCTGCGGCTGCTCGCGAGCACCACGGGCCGGCCGTTCTACGGCGTCCAGTCCCACGGCATCAACGCGGGCGAGGTGCCCTACCCGACGATCCGGGAGATGGCCGCCGCCGACGTCGCCGAGATCCGGCGGCTCCGGCCCGAGGGGCCCTACAGCCTGTGGGGCTACTCCTTCGGCGCCCGGGTGGCGTTCGAGGCGGCCTGGCAGCTGGAGCAGGCAGGTCGGCAGGTGTCGGAGGTGCTGCTGATCTGCCCCGGGAACCCCGAGGTCCGCCGGGCCGACGGCGAGCTCTACGGGCGCGAGGCCTCCTACCGGAACCCCGGCTATCTGACGATCCTGTTCTCGGTCTTCGCGGCCTCGATCAGCGGGCCCGAGCTGGCGCGGTGCCTCGCCGAGACGCACGACGAGGACGGCTTCGTCTCCTTCGTCCACGGCCTGCTTCCGGAGCTGGACGAGGGGACGATCCGCCGGATCACCCGGATCGTCGCGGAGACCTACGAGTTCGAGTACACCTTCCGCGAGCTCGCCGAGCGGCGGCTGGACGCCCCGGTGACGGTCTTCAAGGCCACCGGAGACGACTACTCCTTCATCGAGGGCGAGTCCGGCTACTCCGCCACGCCGGCGACCGTCCGACTGGAGGGCGACCACTACGGCGTGCTCAGGGAGCCCGGCGTCGCCGAACTGGCCGCCGCCATCCGCACCGCCCTCGGGGAGTGACGCCCGCACACCCTCCCGAGGACGGACCCGAGGACCGCCGACCGCCCCTGCCCGGGGCGGTCGGCGGTCCGGCAGTGGATCATGGGCGACTATGCTGCCACCCCGTCACGTCCTCGTACGGGGGCGCTTCGAAACGAGGACGGGAGTCGGATCATGATGGGACCGGCGCATGCGCTGTCGGGCGCGGCGGCATGGCTGGCGGCAGGGGCCGTCGCGGCGGGGCTGGGTGAGCCGATGCCCTGGCCGGTGGTGCTGGCGGGGGCGCTGATCTGCGCGGGCGCCGCGCTGGCACCGGATCTGGACCACAAGGCGGCGACGATATCCCGGGCCTTCGGGCCGGTGTCGCGCACGCTGTGCGAGATCATCGACAAGCTCTCCTACGCGGTCTACAAGTCGACCCGGAAGAAGGGCGATCCGCGCCGCTCGGGCGGGCACCGGACGCTGACCCACACCTGGCTCTGGGCGGTGCTGTGCGGCGCCGGCGCGGCCGCGGTGGCGGTGTACGGCGGCCGCTGGGGCGTCCTGGGGGTGCTCTTCGTACACATGGTGCTGGCCATCGAGGGGCTGCTGTGGCGTCATGCCCGGGTCTCCAGCGACGTGCTGGTCTGGCTCCTCGGGGCGACCAGTGCCTGGGTGCTCGCCGGGGTCCTGGACAAGCCGGGCAACGGCTCGCAGTGGCTGTTCGACCAGCCGGGGCAGGAGTACCTGTGGATCGGCCTGCCGATCGCGCTCGGTGCGCTGGTGCACTGCCTGGGCGACGCGCTGACCG
This sequence comes from Kitasatospora sp. NPDC048239, assembly GCF_043202015.1. NCBI lineage: Bacteria > Bacillati > Actinomycetota > Actinomycetes > Kitasatosporales > Streptomycetaceae > Kitasatospora > Kitasatospora sp. NPDC048239. Next base: position 571,760 of record NZ_JBICZP010000005.1, read on the forward strand.
TCTCGGGCTGCCCGGTGCTGTGGCCGATACCGATCGGGCGCAAGCGCTGGTACCCCATCGGCCCGCCGAAGGGCATGCGGTTCCGGGCGGGGAGCTGGGTCGAGCTCAAGGTGCTGATGCCGGTGTTCATGGGCGCCGGCGGGGTCTGCGCGCTGGGTGCGCTGGGGTTCTTCGGCTGACGCCGTGCGGCGCGCGCTGACGGGGCCCGGCTCACGGGTACCCGCGGCCGCGCCCGGCCGCTCGCGGCTGCTGAAGGGACCCGCTTACGGCAGCCTGATTTGCCAACCCTTTACACTCCTGTAGAGCAGGCGGCCACGCCCCCGGCGCTGCCGTCTGCCGAACCGACCACCCTCAGTGCAGCAAAGGAGTCGCGGTCCCCGCGATGGACGAACCTCCCAGTTCTCACCGTGCCGTTTCCCCCCTGACACGCTCGACCGCCGGGGCGGAGGTGGCACGGTGACCGAAGTCCTCCTGCTGCTGCTCGCCCTGGTGCTCACCGCCGCCTGCGCGGTGTTCGTCGCGGCCGAGTTCTCCCTGACCACCGTCGAGCGCGGCGCGCTGGAACGTGCCGTCGAGCACGGCGAGCGCGGCTCCGCGATCGCGCTCAAGGCGGTCAAGCGCCTCACCTTCCAGCTGTCCGGCGCCCAGTTGGGCATCACCATCACCAGCCTGGTGATCGGTATGGTCGCCCAGCCCGCGGTGGCCGCCCTGCTGCACGGCCCGCTGCGGGCGGTCGGCCTGCCGAGCGGAGCGGCGGACACCGCCGGGGTGGTGCTCGGGGTCCTGCTGTCGACCGTCGTGCTGATGGTCGCCGGCGAACTGGTGCCCAAGAACTGGGCCATCTCGCGGCCGCTCGCCGTGGCCAAGGTGGTGGCCGGCCCGCAGTACTACTTCTCGGCCGCGTTCTCGCCGTTCATCGGCCACCTCAACAACACCGCGAACCGCGTCGTGCGGCGCCTGGGCCTGGAGCCCGCCGAGCACCTCGCCTCCGCCCGCACCCCGCAGGAGCTCGTCGCACTCGCCCGGCACTCCGCCCGAGCGGGCGCCATAGCGCCCGACACCGCCGAGCTCTTCGTCCGCTCGCTCAACCTGCGCGAGCTGACGGCGGAGAACGTGATGACCCCCCGGGTCGACGTCCAGGCCCTGGAGGAGCACGCCACCGCCGCCGACGTCGCCAACCTCACCCGCGTCACCGGCCTGTCGCGCTTCCCCGTGTACCGGAACAACCTCGACCAGGTGGTCGGCGCGGTCCACATCAAGGACGCGCTGGCCGTCCCCTCCGACCGGCGCCACCTGCACCCGGTCGCGAACCTGATGACCGAGCCGCTGCTCGTCCCCGAGACGCTCACCGTCGACCGGCTGCTGGACCAGCTGCGCGGCGAGCAGACGATGGCCGTGGTGATCGACGAGTACGGCGGCACGGCCGGCATCGCCACCCTGGAGGACATCGTCGAGGAGGTCGTCGGCGAGGTCGTCGACGAGCACGACCCCACCGAACTGCCCGACCTCATCGACCTCGGCCGAGGCCTGGACGGGCGCCACCGCTGGGACGCCGACGGCATCACCCGCACCGACCAGCTCGAAACCATCGGCATGCCGCAGACCGACGGCCCGTACGAGACCCTGGCCGGACTGATCGCCGACCGCCTCGGACGCATCCCCGTGCCCGGGGACACCGTCCGCGTCGACGGGTGGACCCTCGACATCACGGCCGTAGCCCACCACGTCGCCGAACGCGTCCGCCTGACCGCCCCGGCAGCCGGCCCCGACGACGAGGCGGACGGCACCGACGGCCGCCGGGAGGAGACCCGATGACCGCGATCCAGCTCATCATCGGCCTGCTCACCCTGGTGACCAACGCCTTCTTCGTCGGCGGCGAATTCGCGCTCATCTCGGTGCGCCGCAGCCAGATCGAACCGCGCGCGGAGGCCGGCGACCGCCGCGCCCGCACGGTCATCTGGGGCCTGGAGCACGTCTCCGCGATGCTGGCCACCGCCCAGCTCGGCATCACCGTCTCCTCCCTGGTGCTCGGCGCGGTCGCGGAACCGGCCATCGCCCACCTGCTGGAGCCGCCGTTCCACAGCCTCGGCGTCCCGGACGCCCTGATCCACCCGATCGCCTTCGTGATCGCGCTGAGCGTCGCGACCTACCTCCACATGCTGCTGGGCGAGATGATCCCCAAGAACATCGCCCTCGCCGCACCCGAGAAGGCCGCCTACCTGCTGGTGCCGCCGCTGGTGGCCGCGACCAGGGCGCTGCGCCCGATCGCGTTCTCCATCAACGCCTTCGCCAACCGCATCCTGCGCCTGCTCAAGGTCGAACCCAAGGACGAGGTCGCCTCCGTGTTCAGCGAGGAGGAGCTGGCCCGGATGGTCAGGGACTCCTCCGACGCCGAGCTGCTGAGCGAGCGCGACACCGAACTGCTCCAGGACGCCCTGGAACTCGGCTCCCGGCCGGTCTCCGAGGTCGTCACGCCGCGCGAGGAGATCGTCTTCGTGGACGCCGGCACCACCCCGGTCGAACTGGAGCAGCTCGCCGCCCGGACCGGCTTCTCGCGCTTCCCCGTCCTGACCGCGGACCGCATGGTGGCCGGCTACCTGCACATCAAGGACGCCCTCGAACAGGACGGCGCCCGCGAGCGGCCCTTCCCCGCCCGGGCGCTGCGCCCGATCGCCCGGGTGCCCGAGGACACCCCGCTGGACGACGTGCTCACCGCGATGCGCCGCTCCGGCACCCACCTGGCGGCCGCGGTCACCGCCGACGGCACCGCCACCGGCCTGGTCACCATGGAGGACGTCCTCAAGGAACTGGTCGGCCCCGCCCGCCCGTAGTCCAGCCCAGCGCGTGCCCTCACGGGCGACAGCCCGCCCCGGTACCTTCCGGGGCGGGCTGTCGGCCGTGAGGGGTCAGGCCCTGGATCGGGTCAGGACCTAGTGGGCGGCCGCGGTGGCCTGGGCGGGTGCCGGGGCGGTGGTGGTCCTGGGGTGCAGCGCACGCTCGGCCAGCTCGCCGAAGACGAGGCCGAAGGAGGTCCACAGCACCAGTTGGATGGTCAGGGCCGCGAGGCGGAACTGCCACAGCAGGGTGGCGGGGAACTCCTCGGGGACCTCGTTGACGGCGGGCAGCAGGGCGTAGGCGAGGCCGACGGCGAGGACGAACCCCGCCCCGGCCGCCGCGGCGGCGTACCAGTTGCCCAGCCGCGGGGCCAGGCGCTTGCCGATGATGACGGCGGCCACCGCGAGGAGCACGGCGAGCAGCAGGAGCAGGAAGTACAGGACGGTGCGCTTCCCGATGGTGTCGGGGTCGCCGACGGACGGCGGGTTGGCCGGGTACTTGAGGAACGGCACCAGGTAGAGGGTGACCAGCCCGGCGAGCGACAGCATGACGGCGGTCGCGCGGGCGCCGAAGCGCCCGATGCGGCCGAGCGCGAAGCAGAAGGCGAGCGAGGCGATGCCGCCCATGGCGATGGCGAACACCAGGATGCCGGTGGCCAGGCCCGCGGTGGACTGCAGGGAGCGGCTGACCAGCTCCGGCTCCATGTCCATGCCGTGGTGGGCGGAGTGCGCCTCCTCGAAGGCGATGGCGGCGTCCACGCGGGACTCGCCGAGGAAGTAGGCGGTGACGAGCGCAAGCAGACCGGCCGCGAGGCCGGCCAGCATGCCGCGCACCAACAGGGTTCTGACGGTGGTGGAGTTCACGGGGGGTGCTTCCTCGTCTCAGTGGCAGGGGAAGCCGAGCAGGTGGCGCCCGTCGTGGACCCACTCGTGGACGTTCTCGCCGGAGAGCAGGGAGGTGGCCCCCTGCTCGGCGCCGACGAAGTAGAGCAGCACCAGCATCAGGATGCCGACGAACGCCGCCCAGGGCAGCACGGCCCGCACGGGGATGGGGGCCGGGGCCTCACCTGCGGCGGGGGAGAGCGGGGTGGCGATGGACGAAGCCATGGCTGAACCTCCTTGGGGAAACTCGCGTCCCAGTCGATGGAGCACAGACGACGGCCCGGGGTCTGACTCACCGTCCGGCCCCGCGCACCCCTGGTCGGGGGCACGGTGGCGGATCGGCATACAGTGGCGCGACCGTACCGGAGTCTCACCGGCTTCCTCGCACCGTCGTCACAACGCCCGAGACCGTACCGCCTGGCAGGCGTCCGGCCAAGGGCGTGCGCGCGGAGTGAAGTGCGCGGGGCAGTCCGCCCGCGCTCGGGCGGCGGCGGGGGCCCTGCCCCGCCGGTTCGGGTAGTGGACGAAGGGGTTCCGGGATGACCGTGCGGGTGATGTTGATCTCACCGGCGATGAGCACCGCGCTGCGTGCGGCACGGTTCGACGACGAATCGGGCCTGGAGGCCGGCGGCGTCGACGCCGCGCGCGCGGCGGCGGGCGCACTGCAGGGGGCCGGGCTCGTCCTGGCGTCGCCGTCGGCGCGCTGCCGACAGACCGCCGAGGCACTCGGCCTCACCGCCGCGGCCGAGGCGCCGGCCGGCTGGGCGATGGGCTCGTGGCGCGGCAGGACGCTCGACGAGGTGGCCGCCGAGCAGCCCGAGGCGGTGGCCGCGTGGCTGTCCGACCCGGCCGCGGCCCCGCACGGCGGGGAGTCGCTGGCCGCGCTGTGCGCCCGGGTCGGCGGATGGCTGGACGCCCTGGCCGACGGGGGCCCCCGGGCGCTGGCGGTGGTGGAGCCGGAGGTCGTCCGGGCCGCGGCCCTGCACGCGCTCGGCGGTCCGCCGGCGGCGTTCTGGCGGCTCGACGTCCCGCCGCTGACCGCCACCGCCCTCAGCGGCCGCGCCGGCCGCTGGAACCTCCGACTGGGCGCCGACCTTGCCTGAGCCGGGCCCACACCGGCCCCAGGCGACGTAGCAACGGATTCGGAGGACGTCGTGTCGGTGGCAACTCTTGCCGGGACGGGGCGGCCCGTTCGGGCCGGGGGAGGACCGCGGGGCCACCGCCCGAAACGGACGTGACGTCCTGTCAGGCGATGTCGCGGCCCGTGCTGCCCTTCTCGGTGAGGTTCCAGGTGATGATCCGGCCGGGGTGGATGCGGATGACCTCGTGGGAGAAGAACCTCGGGGCCAGTGGGGGTACTTCGAGGGTGAGCAGTTCCACCCGGCCGCGGATCTCCACGCCGCGGCCCCAGCCGGGGGCCGCGGCGTTCGGGTCGTCGGCCGGCGTCATGTCGTCGACCAGGAGCGACACCTGGGGGCGGCGGGCCGCGTTGCGGTACTTCTGGCTGGCGGGCAGGTTCGGGCCGCCGATGTCGATGGTGCCGTCCTCGTTCAGTCGGAACCCCACCGGCCGGACCTGCGGTGCCCCGTCCGGGCCGGTCGTGGCGAGTCGGCCGAGCTGCTGGGTGGTGAGGTAGGCGCGTTCCTCGGGGGTGAAGACCATGGCGGGCTGCTCCGTTTCGGCTGGGGATCCCCGTCGGGGGTGTGCCTCAGACCGTAGGAGGTGAAGCGGACTTGAGGTCAACTCTCCCTGGTCACCGGGTTTCCGCGCGGCGCGCCGGTGTCACTCGTGCGGGGGAAAGAACGATGGTTGCTCTTTGAACAGCTTTGGTCGCTGGCCAGAATGGTCCCTCACCGGACGGCCGTGGCCGCCCGCTACCGCACGGAGGCACCTCGATGATCCCCCGGCCGTCCGACGCGCTCCCGCCGGCAGGGCACGCGGTGCCGCTTCCGTGCCCTCTGCCCGGCCACGGCGGCCCCGGCCATACCGGCCCGGGCCGGGCGCGGACGCGCCCGGCGTTCGGCCACGGCGCCGGCCGGTGAGCACGGCCCTGGTGCTCGGGGGCGGCCTGGCGGGGCTGTTGGCCGCCGCCGCCCTCGGGCCGTACGTCCGTACCGTCACCGTCGTCGAACAGGACGTCCTCCCCGGCGGACCGCACCCGCGCCGGGGTCTGCCGCAGGGCGACTTCAGCCACATCCTGTTCGGCGGCGGCGCCGACGCCCTCGACGCCCTCCTCCCGGGGACCGTCGAGGCGCTGCTCGCCGCCGGAGCACACCGCCGACGGCTGCCCTCCGGGCTGCTGATGCGCCTGGGCCCGGGCTGGCTCCAGGGTTTCGACTCGACCGCCTACCTGATCGCCTGCAGCCGACACCTGCTGGACCACACCGTCCGGCAGCAGTTGCGCGGCCAGGCCGCCGTCACGATCCGGGAGGGCACCTCCGTGCTGGGCCTGGTCGGAGACGCGGGCCAGGTCGGCGGGGCGCTGGTCGAGAACCCGGACGGCTCGCGCGAGAGCCTGCCGGCCGATCTGGTGGTGGATGCGACCGGCCGCCGCTCCCAGGCCCCGCGATGGCTGCGGGCGCTGGGCTTCGACGGGCCGCGCGAGGAGACGGTGGACGCCGGACTCGCCTACGCCGCCCGGCTGTTCGACGCGCCGGGCGGAAACCGGGACTTCCCGGTGGTGAGCATCCTGCCCGTCCCCGGCCGACGCCGGCCCGGGCGGGGCGCCACCATCATCCCGATCGAGAACGACCGCTGGATCATCACCCTCTCCGGCACCCGCGCGGGCGAACCCTCCCGTACCGAGTCGGAGTTCCACACCTTCCTCCGGACGCTCGACCACCCGGTCGTCCACGACCTCGCGCGCACCGCCCGCCCGATCGGTCCGATCCGCACCTGCCACGGCACCCTGAACCGCCGCCGCTCCTACGAGAACGGCGCCCCGGCGGGATTCGCCGCCACCGGGGACGCGGTGGCCGCCCTCAACCCGGTGTACGGACACGGCATGGCGGTCGCCGCCCAGTGCGCCGTCGCGATCCGGACCGCCCTCGACACCGAGGGCCTCCACCCGCAGGTCGGCGCCGCCATCCAGCAGCGGATCACCCGCGTCCTCGACACCCCCTGGAGCATGGCCAAGGAGCAGGACCGGGGATTCCCCGGCGCCCGGTCGAGCCACCCCGCCACCGGCGGACCCGCCACCCGGCTCACCCGCTGGTACACCGACCGGCTGCTGCGCGCGGCCCTGACCGACCCCACCGCGGCGGCGGCCTACTTCGACGTCTTCTCGCTGGCGGCCCCCGCCGCCCGGCTGACCGCCCCCTCGGTGGCCCTCGCGGCCCTGCGCCCCCGCCGGGCGGATCCGCTGACCGTCACCGAGGCGATCGCCCGCTTCTCACGGGTGGCCGAACTGGTCGGCCCGGGCCGACCACCCGGCCAGGCGTGAGCGGGGCCCGAGCGGCCAGGTATGAGCGGGGCCATCCGGCCTCGGCTGGACAGTGCCTCAAGACGTGGTGTTCGATCAACTCGCCGTATTCGAGCAACTTTTCGGGGAGTCCGCCATGTCGTTCGACCGTGCGCTGCCGCGCCGTGCCTGGCACCACCTGGAGCCGCTGCACGCGGTGCTGTACTTCGCGCCGGAGGCGTTCGCGGAGGCCGCCAGGCTGGGCTACCGGGTCGACGACCGCTGGCCGAGCTACTTCGCCTGGCGGGCGGCCGTCCTGGGCCGGGCGAGCAGCGAGCTGACCGCCGCCACCTTCTACAGCTTCAGCCCGGCGACGGTCGCCCGGTACGTGCCGGCGGTCTGGGAGACGGCCTCGCCCGAGGAGGTGCTCCAGGCCCGGCTGCGGGCGGTGGACGCCGTCTACCGGGGGCTGTTCGACGGGCGGTTGAGCGGGCCGGAGTTCGAGGAGCTGGTCGGACTTGCGCAGCGCGCCGCCGAGTCCGCCGTCCTCGCCGGACGGCCGCTGGCGGCCGCCAACGCGGCGCTCGCGCCGGCCGGGGAGCCGCACCTCGCGCTCTGGCAGGCGGTCACCGTGCTGCGCGAGCACCGCGGCGACGGCCACCTCACGGCACTGTCGGCGGTCGGACTGGACCCGTGCGAGGCGCTGGTCTCCTTCGCCGCGATCGACGCGGCCCCGGCGGAGAACTTCGCCGGCCGCGGCTGGACCGAGGAGGAGTGGGCCGCCGCCCGCGAGCGGCTCGCCGGGCGGGGCTGGATCGACGGCGAGGGCCGGGCCACCGACCGCGGCCGGGCCGGGCGCAACGAGGTCGAGCGGCTGACCGACCAACTGGCCGCGGGGCCCTGGGAGGCGCTGGGTGCCGAACGCACCGAGCGCTTCATGGAGCTGATGGTGCCGTACTTCTTCACGGTGATCGGCAGCGGACTGCTGCCGGCGCAGAGCACCCTGGGGATCGCCACCGTCCAGGCGCCCACCTGGTAGCCGACCGGGCGCAGCCCGCCGTACCCGCCGCGCCCGGTCGGCGGGCGCGGCGGGCGGGGCTCAGAGGCTGAGCAGCCCCGCGGCTCAGCGCTTGACGGCCACGCCGCCGTACATCGCGATGTCCTGGTCGCGCACCGGATCGGCATCCGGGTCCGGCCGCCACTGGTGGACCAGCGTCACGCCCGGGTCGAGCAGCTCGTACCCGTCGAAGAAGGCGAGCGCCTGCGCCTTGTCCCGGATCTGCAGGGGGATGCCCCGTGCGTTGTACTCGCGGCCGACACCGCCGACACCCACCGGGTCGGAGTCGCCCGTGAAGACGGTCAGCGCCAGGAAGCTGCCCGGGGCCAGCTCGTCCATGAACCGCCGCACGATGCCCTGCGGATCGTCCCCGTCGAGGACGAAGTGCACGATCGCGATCAGGGACAGCGCCACCGGCTGGGAGAGGTCCAGCACCTCGCGCAGCTGCGGGGCCTTGATGATCGAGTCGACGTCGCGTAGGTCGGCGTCGACGTAGCAGGTCCGGCCCTGCGGGGTGCTCGACATCAGGGCCCGCGCGTGGGTCAGCACGATCGGGTCGTTGTCGACGTAGGCGACCCGTGCCTGCGGCGCGATGGCCTGCGCGATCTCGTGCACGTTGGGGGAGGTGGGGAGGCCGGTCCCGATGTCCAGGAACTGGCGGACCCCGTGCTCCTCGGCGAGGTGGCGGACCACCCGCTGCATGAACGTGCGGGTGGTGCGCATCGAGATCGGCAGCGCCGGCCAGGCCCGCACGGACGCGTGCGCCGCGACCCGGTCCGCCTCGAAGTTGGTCTTGCCGCCGATCAGGTAGTCGTAGACCCGCGCCGAGTGGGGGACGTCCATCTTCAGATCCACCGCCGGCCGGCCCTCCGTCTCCTGCTCCTGCGGATTGCGCGGCCCCCGGCCCGTGTCCGACATCGTCTGCCCCTCCCCTTGCCCGTCACATCCGTCACACCTGTGGCCGCCCGTGCCCGGCAAGGCCATGGTGCGCATGGTAACCGCCGGGCCCGCGGACCCCTGCGGGCGGTACCCCGGTCACTGATCTCCCATCAGCACGCCGCGTGAGACCCGGAGTTGCGCCACCGGCCTGCCGGCGGGGAGCCGGTCCGGGTCAACAGAGGGCGTCCCAGGTGTGCAGGGCGGCCAGCGCGGTGGTGTGCTGGCCGGAGGTGGGCCGGTCGGCGGCGGGGGCGAGCAGGTAGTCGGCGATCGGCGTCAGGAGCAGGGCGGCGTCGTCGAAGGGGAGCAGCCGGGCCTCGTCCCAGTCGTGCCGGATCACGGTGCGGCGCAGCAGGGTGCCGTGCCGGGGGACGAGCGGGCGGGCGGCGGCGTGCGTGCGGCGGTGCAGCTCGGGGCCCACCTCGGACTCCAGGGTGGTGCGCACGCCCGCCAGGGAGCCGAGCGGCACATGGGCGGCGGCGAGGTCGAGCAGGGCGGCGGTCTCCGGGGCGAGGTGGTAGGCGGCGACCACGGCGGCGGTCTCCACCGGTTCGAAGGGCTGGCGGGCGAGCGCGGCGACGTCGAGGACGTCGCGCGGGCGGAACGCCCGGCTGAGGCCCTTCTCGGCGAGGGCGATCAGGCACTCGACCCGGTCGTCGGCGGCCAGGAACGGCCGGACCGGGACGGCCGCGAGGTCGCCGGGCAGGGCGGCGGTGTCGAGCCGGACGCGGAACCAGGGGTCGACCAGCGGGTCCTCGGCCGGCCAGACGACCGTGACGGCGGTGTGCCGGGGCCGCTCGCCGATCACGGTGACGTCGATGTCCTCCACCGGGTAGGCGGTGACCAGCCGGATCACCGCCTGCCAGAGCGCGGCCTCGCTGGGTGCGACCAGCTCCAGGGCGCCCTGCGGCCGGAGCAGGCCGGGCGGGTAGTAGCCGGCCAGCGGCAGCCCGCGGATCGGCCGGACCCCGGTGGACCGGCTCAGGTCGCGGGCGAGTTGGGCGTAGCGGTCGGCGCGGTCGCGGGCGCGGCACAGCTCGGCGCGGGCGTGCTCGCCCATCCGGATGTCCTCGCGGGCGAGTGAGGACAGCACCAGGTACGGCAGCGAGCGGCTGGTACGGGCGCGGCGGAGCAGTTCGGCCGGCCCGGCGGCCGGGTCCACGTCGAGCAGGTGGTAGAGCAGATCGGTGTTCACGGACGTCCACCTTCGGAGGTGTGATCGTCACCCGGCAGTTCTCGCGGCCGACGGGCCGGACAGGGCGAACAGCGGGCGAACAGGGCGAGCAGGGCGGACCAGGCGGGCCGGAGGCGAGGAGGTTCCGGCCCCCCGGGCGGCCGCGGCCGGGGGGATGACAGGCCTGCTGACGGTACAGGCCTTGGGCGGCAGGGGAGTTGAGGGGCGGGGGTGGGCCCCTCCCCGGCGTACGGGACAGGGCGGGAGGCCGGACCGGACGGTCACCGGGTGGCCCTCCGGTCCCTCGATTCTGGCCGCTGCCCATCAACGTGTGATCACCGCAGGCTCAACGCAGTCTCGACAGTGGCCATCAAGACGTGATTAATAGGTAAGAAAAATGTGACAGGTGCACGAGCGGGGCGGGCACACCGGTAGGCGGGTGGGGCAGTGATGGGCGACTTCCGGTTTTCTTTACTCGGTCTGATGCGGGCGCACCGCGGCACAACCGTACTCAAGGTCGGGAGCCCGCAGCAGCAGGCCATGCTGGCGGTACTCCTGCTGCGGCCCGGCCGGGCGGCGAGCGCCACCGACCTGATCGACGCCCTCTGGGGGGAGGAGCCGCCGGGCGCGGCGATGACCACGGTACGGACGTACGCCTGGCGTTGGCGCAAGATCCTGGAGGGCGACGACCGGACCGGAGCCAGCGTGCTGGTCTCGGTCGGGGACGGCTACCGCCTGGTGCTGCCCAAGCACGCGGTGGACGCGGCGCAGGCCGAGGAGCTGGCCGCGCAGGCCGAGCGGACGGCCGCCGCCGGGCAGCCGCAGCAGGCGCGCGACCTGCTCAACCAGGCACTGGACCTGTGGCAGGGCGAGCCGCTGGCGGGCATCCCGGGACCGTTCGCGGAGCGGCAGCGCCAGCGGCTCGGCGAGCTCCGGCTGGCCCTGTTGGAGGAACGTATCGCCTTGGACCTGACGCTCGGTCGGTTCTCGCGCTGCATACCCGAGTTGACCGCGCTGACCACCGAGCACCCGCTGCACGAGCAGGCGTACGGGCTGCTGATGCGGGCGCTCTACCAGGCGGGCCGGCAGGCCGATGCGCTGGCGGTGTTCCGGGGCGCACGCCAGCTGTTCCTGGCCGAGCTCGGGGTGGGCCCCGGGGCGGACCTGGAGGCCCTGCACCGCCGGATCCTGGAGGGCGACCCGACCCTCGTCGCCCAGGCCGCCCCCGCCGTCCCGGCGAGACCGGCCGGGGCGGACCGGCCACCGGGCGAGGAGCAGAACGCCCAGCCCGGGGACGGCAACCCGGCCGACCAGGGCGAGGGCGCGCAGCCGCCCGCCCGGGCCGCCCGGACCTCCGCCGCCCCGCCCCGACCGGCCCAGCTCCCGCCGGACGCCGGAGACTTCACCGGTCGCACCGCGCTGCTCGACCTGCTCGACGACGCCCTCGGCGCGCCGACCCAGCAGGCCCTGGTGATCGCCACCGTGGTCGGGATGGGCGGCGTCGGCAAGACCGCGCTGGCACTGCACGCCGCCCACCGCGTCCGCGACGCCTACCCGGACGGCCAGCTCTACGCCGACCTGCGCGGCGGCGACCCCACCCCGGCCGACCCGGAGGCCGTCCTCAGCGGCTTCCTGGTGGCGCTCGGGGTCGCGGCCGACACCGTGCCGGACGGCCTGGACGCCCGCTCGGCCCTGTTCCGCTCGGTGGTGGACGGCCGCCGCCTGCTGCTGGTCCTCGACAACGCCAAGGACACCGCGCAGATCCGCCCGCTGCTCCCGGGCGCCGTCGGCTGCGCCGTGCTCACCACCAGCCGCACCCGGCTGGCCGGCCTGCCCGCCACCGTCCAGGCGGACCTCGGGGTGTTCCAGCCCGCCGAGGCGCTCGACCTGCTCGGCCGCACCATCGGGGCGGAGCGGCTCGCCGCCGAGCGGGACGCCGCCCTCGACCTGGTGGTCGCCTGCGGCTACCTGCCGCTGGCCGTCCGGATCGTGGCGGCCCGGCTGGCCGCCCGGCCGAGCTGGACGGTGCAGACGCTCAGCCGCCGACTCGCCGTGGAGCGCCGCCGGATCGACGAGCTGCGGATCGGAGACCTCGCCGTCGAGGCGGCCTTCGAGCTGAGCTACCGGCAGCTGACGCCCGACCAGGCCAGGGCCTTCCGGCTGGCCGCCTCGGTGGACGGGCCGGACCTCGGCCTGGCCGCCGCCGCGGCCCTGCTCGACCTGGACGAGTACGACGCCGAGGACCTCCTGGAGTCCCTGGTGGACGTGGCGATGGTGGAGTCACCCTTCCCCGGGCGCTACCGCTACCACGACCTGCTCCGGGCCTTCGCCCGCCGCCGACCGGGGCAGGACGGTGTCGCGCCCGCTGCCCCCACGGCGCCCGGCGCCCCCTGCGGGGAGGCGGTGGCGGCCCGTGACCGGATGCTCGACCACCTGCTGGCCACCGCCTGCTCGGCCTTCCAGCACGCGGTACCCGGCGACCCGGCGGCCGGCGCGCTCGGCCCGGCCCGCTCACCGGGCGTCCGACTGGCCGGGCGCGACGCCGCGCAGGCCTGGGCCGAGGCCGAGGGGGCCGGCGCGGTGGCGCTGGCCGCCCAGGTCGCCGCCCAGGTGGCCGACTGGGCCGCGGCGGAGGACGGCCCGACAGGCGGCCTGGCGGGCGGGGAGCCGGACGCGGCCGGGGAGCCGCCGCAGGGCGGTCCGGTCCGGCCGGCCCTGCGGGCCGCGATCGACCTGCTGATCGCGCTGACGCCCTTCGTGCTGACCCCGCCGAGCCGTCAGCTCGGGGCCACCGCACAGGCCCTGGCGGGCGCGGCGGCCCGCCACCGGGACCGCAGAGCCGAGGGCCGGGCGCACTTCCTGCGCGGCAACATCGCCCTGGCCGCCACCCGGCTGGACGAGGCGGAGGCGGCCGCACTGCTGGCCGCCGAGGCGGCCCGGGCGGCGGGCGACACCGTGATCCTCCAGCAGGCGCTCAACGACCTGGGGCTGATCTGCCAGTTCCTGAGCCGCTACGACGAGGCCGTCGACCACTACGACGAGGCGCTGCTGCTGGCGCGCGCACTCGGACACCGCTCCGGTGCGCTGGTGACCACCGTCAACGCGGCGCTGGCCCGGGTCCGCAGCGGGCGGGCCGCCGAGGCGGTGGAGATCTGCCACGAGGTGCTGGCCGAACTGCGCACCCGGCAGGACGATCCGGGGCGGGCGTACACGCTCTACGTCCTGGGGCTGGCCCTGCACGCGCTGGGCCGGCACGAGGAGGCGGTCACCTGGTTCGGCGAGTGCCTGTCGGTGTCCTCCGCAGCCGGTCTGCGCGACCGCGCCGCACAGGTCCGCTACCGGCTGGCGGACAGTCTGCGCTCGCTCGGCCGGACGGACGAGGCCCTGGACCACGCCGGACGGGCGCTGGTGCTCTGCGAGGAGCTCGGTGCCGAACGCGACCAGGCGCAGGCACTGGTGATCCTCGGCCGCTCACTGGCGGACCTCGGTCGCGGCGGCGAGGCACGGGCCCGGCTCCAGCGGGCCCACGAGATCTTCGTGCGGCTCGGCCTCCCGGAGGCCGGCGAGGTGGCCGGGCTGCTGGAGGCTCCGGCGTTCGCCCTCACCGACCCCTGACGGCCGGGGCCGGCGGCGGGGCACCCGACGGTTCAGGAGCCGGTGCTGTTCCACTCCAGGACGCCGCCGTCGTCGCCACCGGTGGTCCCGCCGCCGGTGGCGCCGCCGGCCTTGTCGCCACCGGTGCCACCGGTGTCACCGCCGACGGTGCCGACGACGACCGGGCCGGTGGTGCCGGTCGCGTCGTCGGCCGCGGCCGCCGTGCCCGCCGTGCCCAGCGCGACCGCCAGGCCGAGGCCGACGGTGATCAGGCGGAGGCGGGCGGTGCGGACCGTCGAACGCTGCGTCATGACTGCTGCTCCCTTGGCTGTCTTCCCTGGTGGGAAGGGCTTTCCGTGGTGTGGTGACACCAGTCTGGCAAGGGCCGGTCAACGGGGGATCGACGTGCGAGCACCGACCGTCGATCGGGGTTGTTGATCCACCGGGAGCCGCCGATCCGGCCGTCGATCCGGCCGCGGGTCAGGCGGGGGTCAGGCGCGGGTCAGGCCGGGTTCAGGCCGCGTCGCGGATCTCCAGGGTGCAGCACTTGACGCTGCCGCCGCCCTTGAGGAGCTCGGTGAGGTCCATCCCGATCGGCCGGAACCCGCGCTCGCGCAGCCGGGCCGCGAGGCCGACGGCGGCCTCCGGCAGCACCACGTGCAGGCCGTCGCTCACCGCGTTGAGGCCGAAGACCTCGGCGTCCGCCTCGCTCACCAGCAGGGCGTCCGGGAACAGCCGGCGCAGCACCTCCCGGCTGCCGGGCGAGAAGGCCTCCGGGTAGTACATGATCTCGTCGCCGTCGAGCACCGAGAGCGCGGTGTCGAGGTGGTAGAACCGCGGGTCGACGAGCTCCAGGCCGATCACCGGCCGGCCGAGGAACTCCTGCGCCTCGGCGTGGCCGGCGGTGACGCTGCGAAAGCCGCGCCCGGCCAGCACCCCGCGGTCGGTCAGCAGCAGGTCGCCCTCGCCCTCGTTGACGTGCTCCGGGTCGTGCGTCGCGAAGCCCCTGGCCCGGAACCACTCCAGGTAGGCGGGGCCCTCCGCGGTCCGCTCCGCGTTGCGGAACCGGGCGCCGAGCACCCGGCCGTCCACCACGGTGGCGCCGTTCGCCGCGTAGACCATGTCGGGCAGGCCGGGCAGCGGGTCGATCAGGTCGACGCGGTGGCCGAGCTCCTCGTAGAGGGCGTAGAGCCGCTCCCACTGGGCGATCGCGAGGTCGGTGTCGACGGGCTTGGCCGGGTCCATCCACGGGTTGATCGCGTAGGTGACCTCGAAGTGGGTCGGACGGCACATCAGATAGCGGCGGGGGCGGGCGGTGCGGGCCATGGGCTTACTCCGGATTCGAGTCGAGGCGAAGGGCGAGGAGGAGACAGCGGGGAGGAGCGGGGAGGAGCAGGGAGGAAGGGAGAGCGGGGGGATCAGGCGGCCGGGTCGGACTCGGGGCGCTCGGGGAAGTCGCGCAGCGTCCGCAGCGGGCTGGCCAGCAGAACCGCAGCGGCCGAGAGCAGCACGCCCGCCATGATCCAGATGGTGGTGCGGGCACCCAGGACCTCGCCCAGGTAGCCGCCGAGCAGGGCGCCGACCGGAATCGCGCTGTAGTTGACGGTCGACGCGCTGGCCCGGATCCGGCCGATCATCGCGGGCGGGCAGTACGACTGGTAGAAGCTGCCGGCGAGGACGTTGCCGGCCACCACACCGCACACCGCGACCGACCAGGCGACCGCGCTGAGGGCCAGCGGCAGCTGCTCCCCGGCCAGCGGCAGCAGGAAGATGAACGGGGCGACCACCAGCTCGCAGAGCAGCAGCCCGCGCGCGGTGCCCAGTCGGCGGGCGATCCGCCCGGCCAGCGCCGCCCCGGCCAGCCCGCCGATGCTCACCACCGCGAACACCAGCCCCACCCCGTCCGGTTCGACCCCCACGTTGCGGACCAGGAAGACCGTCTGCACGGCCTGGATGCCGTTCAACCCGAGGTTGCCGACCGCGCCGAAACAGGCCAGGGTCCGCAGGTACGGGTCGTGCACCAGGAAGCGGACGCCCTCGCCGATCTCGCGCAGGATGCCGCGCCGCTCGGACGGCGGCGGGGGCTTCTCCTCGGCCCGGATCGTCCCCACGCAGATCGCCGAGACCAGATAGGTGACGGAGTCGGCGAGCAGCCCGCTGGCCGCCCCGAACGCCTGGGAGAGCAGCCCTGCCACACCGGGCCCGGCGATCTCCACCGCGGACTCGCCGGAGCGCAGCTTGACGTTGGCCTCCAGCAGGTCGGACTTGGCGACCACGGACGGCAGCACGGCGCCGTAGGCGGTGCTGAAGAACACCTTCACCGCGCCGGTCAGCAGGGCCACCACCACCAGCTGCGCCATGGTGAGCGCCCCGAACCAGCCGGCCACCGGGACGCTGCCGAACAGGACCAGCAGCAGCAGGTCGCAGACCAGCATCACCCGAAGCCGGGGCCAGCGGTCCACCCAGGCGCCGGCCGGCAGGCCGATGAACAGCCAGGGCACCCAGGCGGAGGCGGTCAGCAGGCCGACCATGAACGGGCCGGCGTTCAACGTCACGACGGCCACCAGGGCCAGCGCCACGTTGCCGACCGCGGTGCCGAGGCCGCTGGTCGTCTCGCCGATCCAGAGTTTGCGGAAGTCGCCCTGTGCCCACAGGCCCCAGCGGCTGCGGGGCGGGTCCACCTGCGGGGGCGGCTGGACGTCGACACTGGTCATCGCGACTGCTCTCCAAGCTTCTGGGCCAGCACGGAGGCGATCCGTGCGAGGGGCTCCGGCTGAGTCATCGCGCCGTGGTCACAGGCGATGCGGTGGTGCTCGATCCGGCCGTCGAGGTACGGCCGCCAGGCCTCCTCGTAGGGCCAGTCCGCGGGCTTGTCGAGGGTCGCGCCGAAGAACACGGCGTCGCCCCGGTAGCGGTCCGGGCGGTGTTCGGCCATCAGCTTGCCGTTGCGCTCGAAGACCTCGGGCAGGACGTCGGCCGCCTCGCCGAGGAGGGCCGCCAGCTCGGCCGGGCCCCGGGCGTCGGCCGGGTCGTGGCCCAGGGAGGCCAGCAGCTCGGCGAGGGTGTCCACGGGGTCGCCGGCGGGGGCCTGGTCGGCCGGGTCGGGCTCGATCGGCGCGCCGTCCAGCAGGGCGAGCAGGGCCACCGCCTCGTCCTCGGCCTGGAGCCGGACGGCCATCGCCTGGGCGACCACCGCTCCGAAGGACCAGCCGAGCAGGTGGTACGGGCCGCTCGGCTGCACCGACCGGATCTGCCGCACGTAGTCCTCGGCGATCTCGGCCACACTGGCCGGTGCCCCGCCGCGCAGGCCGCGGGCCTGCAGGGCGTAGACCGGACGGCCGGGGTCCAGGTGGCGCAGCAGTCCCGAGTACACCCAGCCGATGCCGGCCGCGGGGTGCACGCAGAACAGCGGTGCGCGGTCGCCGCCCGTGCGCAGCGGCAGCAGGACCTCCAGCGCGTCCCGGGCCGCCCCGGAGTGCAGCCGGCCGGCGATCCCGGCCACCGTGGGAGCCTCGAAGACGTCCCGGATGCCGAGTTCGGCGCCGAGGGCGGTGCGGATCCGGCCGAGCAGCCTCATCGCGAGCAGCGAGTGGCCGCCGAGGTCGAAGAAGTCGTCGTCGATGCCGACCGTGTCGAGGCCCAGGACGTCGGCGAACAGTGCGCAGAGCGTCTCCTCCTGCGGGGTGCGGGCCGCCCGGCCGCCGGTGAAGGCGCCGAAGTCCGGTGCGGGCAGGGCCCGGTGGTCGACCTTGCCGCTGCCGGTCAGCGGCAGCGCCGCCAGCGGGACGACGGCGGCCGGCACCATGTGCGCGGGCAGGGCCGCTCCGGCGAAGGCGCGCAGCTCGACCGGGTCGAGCGGGCCGTCGGTGACCACGTAGGCCACCAGCCGGGTGCCGGCCGCCTGGTCCTGGTGGGCCAGGACGGTGGCGGCGGTGACCTGCTGATGCTGCGTCAGTACCTGCTCGATCTCGCCTAGTTCGATGCGGAAGCCGCGGATCTTGACCTGTTGGTCGGTGCGGCCGAGGTAGTCGAGGTGGCCGTCGCGGGTGCGGCGGACGAGGTCGCCGGTGCGGTACATCCGGTTGCCGGGCTCGAAGGGGCAGGCGGGGAAGCGCTCGGCGGTGAGCGCGGGGCGGCCCAGGTAGCCGCGGGCGAGTCCTGCCCCGGCGAGGTAGAGCTCGCCGGGGACTCCGGCGGGCACCGGGTTGAGGTGTTCGTCGAGGACGTAGGCGCGGGTGCCGGCCACGGTGGCGCCCAGGGTCGGGCGGGTCGTGTCGGCGAGGGCCTGGGTGAGCGCGTCGACGGTGGACTCGGTGGGGCCGTAGAGGTTGTGACCGGTGGTGCCGGGGGTCTCGCGGAGCCTGGTCCACAGGGCCTGGCCGACCGCCTCGCCGCCGAGCAGTAGCAGCCGCGGTGCGGGATCGGCCAACAGGCCCTCCTCGACCAGCTGTTCGGCGTAGGAGGGGGTGACCTCCAGGACGCCGATCCCGGCCTGCCGGGTGTGCCGGACGAGGGCGGCGGCGTCGCGGCGGACTTCGTCGCCGATCAGGTGCAGCTCGTGTCCGGCGACCATCCAGAGCAGGCTGTCCCAGGACGCGTCGAAGCAGAGCGAGGCGGTCAGGGCGACCTTCAGCCGGCCGTGGGCGCGCTCCGCGCCGCCGATCAGTGCGGCGCGGTGGGCGGCCAGCAGGGCGGCGATGCTCCCGTGGTCGACGACCACGCCCTTGGGCCGACCGGTCGACCCGGAGGTGTGGATGATGTAGGCGGCGTTCCCGGCGCCGGCCCGGGGGGCCGGGTCGTCCGCCCGGTCCCCGGCGCCCGGCGCCTCGTCGAGCCGCAGGGCGGGCAGGTCGGCCAGCAGCTCCGGCAGCGGCCAGCCGTCGTCGGTGAGGACGAACGCGGGGGCCGCGTCGGCCAGGATGCCGGCGGTGCGGTCGGCCGGGTACTCGGCGTCCAGCGGCAGGTAGGCGGCGCCGGCCTTCAGCACGCCCAGCAGGGCCGCCACCGCCTCCGCGGACCTCGGCAGGGCCAGCGCGACCACCGACTCCGGGCCGGCGCCCGCGCCGATCAGGCGGTGCGCGATGCGGTTGGCCCGGGTGTTGAGCTCCGCGTAGGTGAGCTGCCGGTCGCCGTGGACGAGGGCGACGGCGTCGGGGGTGCGGGCTGTCTGGGCCTCGAAGGCGGCGGGGACGAGCGGGACGGACGCGGGCAGTTCGGTGCCGCCGCCGAGCAGTTCGGCGCGTTCGCCCTCGGCGAGCAGGTCCAGTCGGCCGATCGGCCGGGATGGGTCCGCGACGACCGCCCTGAGCAGGCGGCCGAAGCGGGCCGCGATCGCCTCGACCGTCTCCCGGTCGAAGAGGTCCGTGGCGAAGTCGATCGCGCACTCCAGACCGGCGGGCGCGCCCGCGGCGTCGAAGGACTCCCCCATGCCGATGCTGAGGTCGAACTTGGCCGCGTACCCGCCGGCCGGCTCGGGTACGGCCTGCAGGCCGGCCAGGTCGAGCGGCTCCGCGGAACCGCCCCCCTCCAGCAGCAGCATGACCTGGAAGAGCGGGTGGCGGGCGAGCGAGCGGGCCGGGTTGAGCTCCTCGACCAGCCGCTCGAAGGGCACGTCCTGGTGGGCGTGGGCGTCCAGCTGGGTCTCCCGGACCCGGGCGAGCAGCTCGGTGAAACCCGGGTCGCCGGAGGTGTCGGTGCGCAGCACCAGGGTGTTGACGAAGAACCCGACCAGCTCGTTCAGGCTCTCGTCGGAGCGTCCGGCGACCACCGAGCCGACGGGGATGTCGGTGCCCGCGCCGAGGCGGGTGAGCAGCGCGGCCAGTGCGGCCTGCAGGGTCATGAACAGCGTGACCCGGTGCTCGCGGGACAACTCCACCAGGCCGCGGTGCAGTTCGGTGCCCAGCGGCAGGACCACCCGGTCGCCGCCGTGGCCGCCGTCCGCCCTCCGGGGGCGGTCCGCGGGCAGCGCCAGCTCCTCCGGGAGGTCGGCCAGGGCCTTGCGCCAGTAGGTGAGTTGGCGCGAGAGCAGGCTGCCGGGGTCGTCCTCGTCGCCGAGCAGTTCGCGCTGCCACAGCGCGTAGTCGGCGTACTGGACGGGCAGGGGCTCCCAGACCGGCTGCTCGCCGCCGCAGCGCACCGTGTACGCCTCGGCGAGGTCGCGCAGCAGCGGGCCCATCGACCAGCCGTCACCGGCGATGTGGTGCAGGACCAGGACGAGCAGGTGCTCGTCCTCGCCGACCGGCAGCAGGTGCGCGCGGACGGGCAGCTCGGTGGCCAGGTCGAACGGGCGCTCGGTGCAGGCCTCCAGGGCCGCGGCCAGGCCGTCCGGCGGGCAGTGCACGGTCTCCACGGTGACCGGGGCCCCGGCCGCCGGGAGGATTCGCTGGTGGGGTTCGCCGTCGCGTTCGGCGATGACGGTGCGCAGGCTCTCGTGGCGGGCGATGACGTCGCCCAGCGCCGCGGTGAGGGCGTGGGTGTCCAGCTCGCCGAAGAGGCGCAGGGCGAGCGGGACGTTGTAGAGGGCGCTGGGGCCCTCCATCCGGTCGATCAGCCAGAGCCGCTGCTGGGCGAAGGAGAGCGGCAGGTGCTCGGGGCGCTCGCGGCCGCCCACCGGTATGGGACGGTCGGTGTCGGCCGAGGCCAGTCGGCCGGCCAGCCCGGCGACCGTCGGGGCCTCGAAGACGTCCCGGATGCCCAACTCGGCGCCGAGGGCGGTCCGCACCCGGCTGAGCAGCTTGATCGCGAGCAGTGAGTGGCCGCCGAGGGCGAAGAAGTCGTCGTCGATGCCGACCGACTCCAGCCCCAGCACCTCCCCGAACAGTGCGCAGAGGATCTCCTCCTGCGGGGTGCGGGCCGCCCGGCCGCCGGTGAAGGCGCCGAAGTCCGGTGCGGGCAGGGCCCGGTGGTCGACCTTGCCGCTGCCGGTCAGCGGCAGTGCCGCCAGCAGCACCACGGCGGCCGGCACCATGTACCCGGGCAGTGCCTCGGCGGCGAACCGCCGCAGGTCGAGGGCGAGTTCGGGGCCCTGCTCGGACACCGTGCAGTAGGCCACCAGCCGGCGGTCGCCGGTGTCGCCGGTGTGGACCGCGACCACGGCCTGGCGGACGGCGGTGTGCCGGGCCAACACCTGCTCGATCTCGCCGGGTTCGATGCGGAAGCCGCGGATCTTGACCTGTTGGTCGGTGCGGCCGAGGTAGTCGAGGTGGCCGTCGCGGGTGCGGCGGACGAGGTCGCCGGTGCGGTACATCCGGGTGCCCGGCTCGAACGGGCAGGCGGGGAAGCGCTCGGCGGTGAGCGCGGGGCGGCCCAGGTAGCCGCGGGCGAGTCCTGCCCCGGCGAGGTAGAGCTCGCCGGGGACTCCGGCGGGCACCGGGTTGAGGTGCTCGTCGAGGACGTAGGCGCGGGTGCCGGCCACGGTGGCGCCCAGGGTCGGGCGGTCGCTGTCGGACAGCTGCTGGATCAGGGCGTCGACGGTGGACTCGGTGGGGCCGTAGAGGTTGTGGCCGGTGAGCCCGGGCGTCTCGCGCAGCCTGGTCCACAGGGCCTGGCCGACCGCCTCGCCGCCGAGCAGCAGCAGTTGCGGTGCGGGATCGGCCAACAGGCCCTCCTCGACCAGCTGTTCGGCGAACGAGGGGGTGGTGTTCACGGCGCCGATCCCGGCCTGCCGGGTGTAGCGGACGAGGGCGGCGGCGTCGCGGCGGACTTCGTCGCCGATCAGGTGGAGCTCGTGTCCGGCGACCAGCCACAGCAGGCTGTCCCAGGAGGCGTCGAAGCAGAGCGAGGCGGTCAGGGCGACCTTCAGCCGGCCGTGGGCGCGCTCCGCCCCGCCGAAGAGCCCGGCGCGGTGCGAGGCCAGCAGGGCGGCGATGCTCCCGTGGCCGACCAGAACGCCCTTGGGGCGGCCGGTCGAACCGGAGGTGTAGATGACGTACGCCGCGTGGTGGCCGCTCACCCGCACGGGCGGGTTCCCGGCGGGCTGTCCGGCCCACAGCTCCTCGTCGGTGCGCAGCACCGGGACGTCGGTGAGCGCCTCGGGCAGCGGCCAGTTGTCGTTGGTCAGTGCCACGGCCGGTCGGGCGTCGGCCAGCATGTGGGCCGTGCGCTCCAGCGGGTACTCCGCGTCCAGCGGCAGGAACGCCGCCCCGGCCTTCAGCACGGCCAGTGCGCCGACCACCGACTCCACCGAGCGCGGCAGGGCCAGCGCCACCAGCGACTCCGGGCCGACACCGGCCGCCGTCAGGGCGTGCGCGATGCGGTTGGCCCGGGTGTTGAGCTCCGCGTAGGTGAGCTGCCGGTCGCCGTGGACGAGGGCGACGGCGTCGGGGGTGCGGGCGGTCTGGGCCTCGAAGGCGGCGGGGACGAGCGGGACGGACGCGGGCAGTTCGGTGCCGCCCGCGAGCAGTTCGGCGCGTTCGCCCTCGGCGAGCAGGTCCAGTCGGCCGATCGGCCGGGTCGGATCCGCGACGACGGCCCTGAGCAGGCGGCCGAAGCGGGCCGCGATCGTCTCGACCGTCTCCCGGTCGAACAGGTGGGTGGCGAAGTCGAGGGCGCAGTCGATCCCGGCGGGCGCGCCACCCGGACCGAAGGACTCCTCCAGGGTCACGTTGAGGTCGAACTTGGCGACCCCGGTGCCCGCCGCCAGCGCCTCGGCGCGCAGGCCGGCCAGCTCCAGCTCCGCCTGCTCGTTGCTCTGCAGGACCATCATCACCTGGAAGAGCGGGTGGCGGGCGAGCGAGCGGGCCGGGTTGAGCTCCTCGACCAGGCGCTCGAAGGGCACGTCCTGGTGGGCGTACGCACCGAGGTCGGTCTCCCGGACGCGGCCCAGCAGCTCGGCGAAGCCCGGGTCGCCGGAGGTGTCGGTGCGCAGCACCAGGGTGTTGACGAAGAAGCCGACCAGGTCGTCGAGTGCCTCGTCGGAGCGTCCGGCGACCACCGAGCCGACGGGGATGTCGGTGCCCGCGCCGAGGCGGGTGAGCAGCGCGGCCAGTGCGGCCTGCAGGGTCATGAACAGCGTGACCCGGTGCTCGCGGGACAACTCCAGCAGGCGGCGGTGCAGTTCGGCGTCCAGCGGCAGTGCCACCCGGTCGCCGGGGTGGTCGGCCCCGGCGCCGCGCGGGCGGTCCGCGGGCAGCGCCAGCTCCTCCGGGAGGTCGGCCAGGGTCTCGCGCCAGTAGGTGAGTTGGCGCGAGAGCAGGCTGCCGGGGTCGTCCTCGTTGCCGAGCAGCTCGCGCTGCCACAGCGCGTAGTCGGCGTACTGGACGGGCAGCGGCTCCCAGCCGGGCGCCTCGCCGCCGCGGCGCACCGCGTAGGCCTCGGCGAGGTCGCGCAGCAGCGGGCCCATCGACCAGCCGTCGCTGACGATGTGGTGCAGGGCCACCACCAGGACGTGCTCCTCGGGCGCCACCCGCAGCAGGGTGGTCCGCACGGGCGGCTCGGCGGCCAGGTCGAAGGGGCGGCGGGAGGCCAGGTCGACCTCGCCGTCGACGTCCTCCGGCCGGCAGTTCCGTACCTCGACCGTGACCGGGGCCGCAGCCGCCGGGAGGATTCGCTGGTGGGGTTCGCCGTCGCGTTCGGCGATGACGGTGCGCAGGCTCTCGTGGCGGGCGATGACGTCGCCCAGCGCCGCGGTGAGGGCGTGGGTGTCCAGCTCGCCGGACAGGCGCAGGGCGAGCGGGACGTTGTAGAGGGCGCTGGGGCCCTCCATCCGGTCGATCAGCCAGAGCCGCTGCTGGGCGAAGGAGAGCGGCAGGTGCTCGGGGCGCTCGCGGCCGCCCACCGGTGCGGGGCGGTCGGTGTCGGCCGAGGCCAGCCGGCCGGCCAGCCCGGCCACCGTCGGGGCCTCGAAGACGTCCCGGATGCCCAGCTCGGCGCCCAGCACGGTGCGGATCCGGCTGAGCAGCTTCGTGGCGAGCAGCGAGTGGCCGCCGAGGTCGAAGAAGTCGTCGTCGATGCCGACGGCGTCGAGGCCCAGCACCTCCCCGAACAGTCCGCAGAGGATCTCCTCCTGCGGGGTGCGGGCCGCCCGGCCGCCGACGAACGCCCCGAAGTCGGGATCCGGCAGGGCGGTGCGGTCCAGCTTCCCGTTGACGTTCAGCGGCAGCGCGTCCAGCAGCACCACGGCGGAGGGCACCATGTACGCGGGCAGCGAGGCGCCGGCGAAGGTGCGCAGCTCGGCCGGGTCCAGCGCCGGGCCGCCCACCGCGTAGGCGACCAGGCGGGTGCCGCCCGGTCCGCCCTGGTGGGGGAGGACGGCCGCCTGGAGGACGTCCGGGTGCGCCGTCAGGGTGGCCTCGATCTCGCCGAGTTCGATCCGGAAGCCGCGGATCTTCACCTGGTGGTCGGTGCGGCCCAGGTACTCCAGGTCGCCGTTCGGGCGCCGCCGGGCGAGGTCGCCGGTGCGGTACATCCGGGCGCCCGGCTCGAACGGGCAGGCGGGGAAGCGCTCGGCGGTGAGCGCGGGGCGGCCCAGGTAGCCGCGGGCGAGGCCGACCCCGGTGAGGTACAGCTCGCCGGGCACCCCGGCGGGTACCGGGTTCAGGTGCTCGTCCAGCACGTACGCCCGGAGGTTGGCGAGCGGGCGGCCGATCATCGGCCGCTCGCTTTCGGCCAGGCGGTAGTACAGGGCGTCGACGGTGCACTCGGTCGGACCGTAGATGTTGAACGCGAGGGTGCCGGGGGTGTTGCGCAGCGTCGTCCAGAGCGACTGGCCGGCGGCCTCGCCGCCGAGCAGCAGCACCGCGGGCGCGCAGCGGGTCAGCAGCCCCTCCTCGATCAGCTGGTCGGCGTAGGTGGGCGTGAGGTCCAGGGCGTCGATCCGGGCCTGCTCGGCGTACCGGACGACGGCCCCGGCGTCGCGCCGCAGGTCGTCGCCGATCAGGTGCAGCTCGTGGCCGGCGGCGAGCCAGAGGAAGCCCTCCAGCGAGGTGTCGAAGGACAGCGAGGCGGTGAGCGCCATCCGCAGCGGCCGCCCGGGACGGGCCCGGCGGGCGGTGTCGATGGTCTCGGCGCGGTGGAAGGCCAGCAGGTTGGCCAGGCCTCCGTGGCCGACCACGACGCCCTTGGGGCGGCCGGTCGAACCGGAGGTGTAGATGACGTACGCCGCGTGGTCGGCGCCCGCGCGGACCGGCAGGTCCTCGGCGGGCTGCTCGGCCCACAGCTCCTCGTCGGTGCGCAGCAGCGGGACTCCGGCGAGCGCCTCGGGCAGTGGCCAGCCGTCGTTGGTGAGGGCCACCGCGGGCCGGGAGTCCGCCAGCATGTGGGCGAGGCGGTCCACCGGGTACTCGGCGTCCAGCGGCAGGAACGCGGCCCCGGCCTTCAGCACCGCGAGGATGCCGACCACCGACTCCACCGAGCGGGGCAGCGCCAGCGCGACCAGCGACTCCGGGCCGACGCCCGCCGCCAGCAGGCCGCGGGCCAGCCGGTTCGCCCGGCTGTTGAGCTGTCGGAAGGTCAGCGTCTCGGCGCCGTGGACCAGGGCCGTGGCCTCCGGCGACCGGGCCGCGTTCGCCTCGAACACGGCCGGGACGGAGGGCGCGGCGGCGGTGGCGTCCGGGGTGCCGTTCCAGCGGGCGAGCGTCTCCTGCTCGGCCGCGCCCAGCACCTCCAGGGTGCCGACCGGGCGGCCGGGGTCGGCGGCGGCCTGCTCCAGGATCCGTGCCAGGGCCGCGGCGAGCCGCTCGGCGGTGGCGCGGTCGAAGAGGTCGGTCGCGTACTCCAGGCCGCCGCCGAGGCCGGCGGGGGTGCCGTCGGGGTGGTGCTGCTCGACCAGGTTGAGGGTGAGGTCGAAGGTGGCGGTGCCGAACCCGACCGGCTCGTGCGCGGCCTGGACCCCGGGGAACGCGGGCCCGGCGTCGGCGGTGTTGTCGAAGGCCAGCATCACCTGGAACAGCGGGTGGCGGGCGAGCGAGCGGGCCGGGTTGAGCTCCTCCACGAGGCGCTCGAAGGGCACGTCCTGGTGCGCGTACGCGGCGAGGTCGGCCTCCCGGACGCGGCCCAGCAGCTCGGTGAAGTCCGGTCGGCCGGAGAGGTCGGTGCGCAGCACCAGGGTGTTGGCGAAGAAGCCGACCAGGTCCTCGACGGCCTCGTCGAGGCGGCCGGCCAGCGGGGTGCCGATCGCGATGTCGGGGCCGGCGCCGAAGCGGTGCAGCAGGGTGGCGTACGCGGCCTGGAGCACCATGAACAGGGTGGCGCCGTGCTCGGCGGCCAGGCCGGTGAGCCGGGCGTGCAGGTCGGCGCCCAGCTCGATCGGGACGACCTCGCCGCGGTGGGAGGCGACCGGCGGGCGGGGGCGGTCCAGCGGCAGCGCGAGCTCGTCCGGGAGGTCGGCCAGGGCCTCGCGCCAGTAGGCGAGCTGGCGCCCGCCCAGGCTCTGCGGGTCGCTGTCGGGGCCGAGCAGTTCGTGCTGCCAGAGGGTGTAGTCGGCGTACTGGACGGGCAGCGGCGCCCAGTCGGGGGCCGCGCCGGCGAGCCGGGCCCGGTAGGCCTCGGCGAGGTCGCCGAACAGCGGGCGCAGCGACCAGCCGTCGCCGGCGATGTGGTGCACGACCAGCACCAGGACGTGCTCGTCCGGCCCCTCCGGGCGCAGGTAGGCGTGGATCGGCACCTCGGTGGCGAGGTCGAAGGTGTGGCCGACGAGGTCGGCGGCGGGGCGGTCGGTACGGGTGAGCAGGGCGGTGGGCGGCTCGGCCAGCACCTGCTGGTAGGGCACGCCCTCGTGCTCGCCGAAGACGGTGCGCAGCGCCTCGTGCCGGGAGACGACGTCGCCGAGGGCCTGCTCCAGGGCGGTGGCGTCCAGCGGGCCGCGCAGGCGCAGCGCCAGGGTGACGTTGTAGGTGGTGGCCGGGCCCTCGGCCTGGCCGAGGAACCAGAGGCGGCGCTGGGCGAAGGAGAGCGGCAGCCGGTCGGGGCGCGGGCCGGGGCGCAGCGCGGGCCTGGCCGGGGTGGCGGCGGAGCCGGCGGTGTCGGCGAGGCGGGCGGCGAGGCCGGCCACCGTCGGGGCCTGGAAGAGGTCGCCGATGGAGAGTTCGACGCCGAGTTCCGTCCGGGCGCGGCCGACCAGGCGGGTGGCGAGCAGGGAGTGGCCGCCGAGTTCGAAGAAGTCGTCGTCGATGGTGATGTCGTCGATGCCGAGGATCTCGCCGAACAGGGCGCACAGGGTCTGCTCGCGCTCGTCCCGCGGGGCGCGGCCGTCGCCGGTCGCGCCGAGGTCGGGGGCGGGCAGGACCCGCCGGTCGACCTTGCCGTTGGCGTTGAGCGGCAGGGTGTCCAGGACGACGACGGCGGAGGGGACCATGTAGCCCGGCAGGCTCTCGGCGGCGAACCGGCGCAGCTCGGCGGCGAGGTCGGCGGGGTCGGCGCCGTCAAGGGAGGTGGTGTCGGCCGCGCAGTAGCCGACCAGCCGGGTGTCGCCGGGGCGGTCCTCCCGGGCGATCACGATGACCTGGCGGACGGCGGGGTGGCGGGAGAGCACCGCCTCGATCTCGCCGAGCTCGATCCGGAACCCGCGCAGCTTGACCTGGCCGTCGATCCGGCCGAGGAACTCGATCGCCCCGTCGGCCCGCCACCGGACGAGGTCGCCGGTGCGGTACATCCGCGCGCCGCCACCCGTCGGGCAGGCGACGAAGCGCTCGGCGGTGAGGCCGGGCCGCCGCCAGTAGCCGCGGGCCAGCCCGGCGCCGGCCACGTACAGCTCGCCGGGCACGCCGGGCGGGACGGGCTGCAGCCGGGCGTCCAGGACGTAGGCCCGCATGTTGTCGAGCGGGCCGCCGATCGGTACCCGGGGGCCGTCCAGGTCGGCGGCCCGCAGGTGGTGGAAGGTCGCGAAGGTGGTGGCCTCGGTCGGGCCGTAGACGTGGGCGAGCAGCAGCTCGGGGCAGGTGTCGAGGACCCGCCGCAGCAGGGTGCCGGAGGCGGCCTCGCCGCCCGTGCAGACCGCCCGCAGCGCCGCGAAGGTCTCCGGGGCCTCCTCGGCGACCAGGTCGAACAGGGCCTTGGTGAGGAACACGGCGGTGACCTGGTGGCGGGCCGTCACCGCGCGCAGGGCGTCGGCGTCCAGGGCGCCCGGCGGGGCGACCACGACCGTGCCGCCGGCCAGCAGGGGCGTCCAGAGCTCGTAGGTGGCGGCGTCGAAGGCGTGCGGGGAGTGCAGCAGGACGCGCTCGTGGCGGCCGTCGCGCCAGCGCCGGTCGGCGGCCAGGTCGACCACGTCGCGGTGCCGGACGGCGACGCCCTTGGGCACACCGGTCGAGCCGGAGGTGTACATCACGTAGGCGAGCTGGTCGGGGTGGACGGCGACGCCCGGGTCGGCGTCGGCGGCGGGGTACTCGCTGCTGGCGCGGTGCTCGTCGCCGGGCCGCACCACCGCGGCGCCGTGCGCGAAGCCCGGGTCGGCGCGGTCGGTGAGCAGGACGGGGGCACCGGTGTCGGCGAGCACGGCGGCCATCCGGTCCGGCGGCAGGCTGGCGTGCATCGGCACGTAGCAGCCGCCGGCCTTGAGGACCGCGAGGGTGGCGACGACCACGTCGACCGAGCGCTCCATCAGCATCGCGACCGGCGTCTCGGCTCCGACCCCGAGGGCGATCAGGTGCCGGGCGAGCCGGTTGGCCCGGGCGTCGAGCGCGGCGTAGGAGAGTGTGCCGCCGTCGTGGGCGAGCGCGACCGCGTCCGGGGTGCGGGCGGCCTGCTCGGCGAACAGCTGCGGCAGCGCCCCGGTGCGAAGGGGGGCCGCGGTGTCGTTCCAGTCGGCCAGGATGCGCCCGCGCTCCTCGGGGGCGAGCACGTCGAGGGAGCCGATCGGCGCCTCGGGGTCGGCCGCGGCGCCGGCCAGCAGCCGGCCCAGCCGCTCGAACAGGGTGCTGACGGTGGCGCGGTCGTACAGGTCGGCCGCGTACTCGACGGAGCCGCTGAGGCCGGCGGGCGCACCGTCCGGGCCGAACCGCTCGGTGACGCCGATGTTGAGGTCGAACTTGGCGACCCGCAGGCCGATCGGCTCGGACACCGACTCCAGGCCCGGCAGGCCGAGTTCGGCCTCGTCGTTGTTCTGCAGGACGAGCAGCGCCTGGAACAGCGGGTGGCGGCCCGACACCCGGGCCGGGTTGAGCTCCTCGACGAGGCGCTCGAAGGGCACGTCCTGGTGGGCGTACGCGTCGAGTTGGGCCTCCCGGACGCGGCGGAGCAGCTCGGCGAAGCCCGGGTCGCCGGAGGTGTCGGTGCGCAGCACCAGGGTGTTGACGAAGAAGCCGACCAGGTCGTTCAGGGCCTCGTCGGAGCGCCCGGCGACGCCGGTGCCGAGGGGGATGTCGGTGCCCGCGCCGAGCCGGGTGAACAGGGCGGCCAGGCCGGCCTGCAGGACGGTGAACAGGGTGGACCGGTGCCGCCGGGCCAGGTCGACCAGGGCGGCGTGCAGTTCGGCGCCGTACCCGAAGGCCACGGCGTCGGCGGCGGCGCTGGGCACCGGCGGCCGGGGGCGGTCGACGGGGAGCTCCAGCTCCTCCGGCAGACCGGCCAGCGTCGTCCGCCAGTAGTCGAGTTGGCGGGCGAGCAGGCTCTGCGGGTCCTGCTCGTCGCCGAGCAGCTCGCGCTGCCAGAGGGCGTAGTCGGCGTACTGGACGGGCAGCGGCTCCCAGTCGGGGGCCGCCCCGGCCAGCCGCGCCCGGTAGGCGGTGGCGAGGTCGCGCAGCAGCGGCCCGAGCGACCAGCCGTCGCCGGCGATGTGGTGGAGCACCACCAGCAGCACGTGCTCGGTGGGTGAGAGAGAGAAGACCGTGACCCGGATGGGCAGTTCGTGTGCCAGGTCGAAGGTGTGGGCCGCCGCCGCGTCCCGCAGAGCGGGGTAGTCGGCCGGGGCGCAGTCGACCGTCTCGAAGCGGGGCCGCGCCTCGTCGCACGGCACGATCTGCTGCACCGGCACCCCCGCGACCACCGGGAACACCGTCCGCAGCGCCTCGTGCCGGGCGGCCACGTCCGCCGTGGCGGCGCGCAGTGCGGCGGTGTCGAGCCCGCCGCGCAGGCGTACCGCGAACGGCAGGTTGTAGAGCGCGGTCGGCCCTTCGATCTGGTCGATCAGCCAGAGACGCTGTTGTGCGTACGAAACCGGGATCACGGTGCTTCCTCTACTCACGTCACGGCGGGTGTTCAGGTGCGCCGGTCAGGCCTGGGCGGGGACGACTGCGGGGAGCACGCTCGGGCGGCAGTCCAGGACGTCCACCGGGCGGCCCATGGCGACGGCGATCCGCCGGTCGCCGCGGAACGGGTCCCGGCCGTGGGCGCAGAGCACGTTGTCGACCAGCATCACGTCGCCGGCCTGCCAGGTCTCGCGGACGGTCGCGGCCCGGTAGGCCTCGTTGAGCGCCTCGACGTCCTCGCGGCCGAGCGGCTTCCCGTCGCCGAAGCCGGTGTTGAACGGGAACCCGTCCGGGCCGAACTCGTCGATCATCGCCTCCCGGATGTCCGGGTCGAGCGACCACTCGTTCCAGAAGGCGAGGTGGTTGAACCAGACCTCCTCGCCCGTCCCCGGGTGGCTGATCGTGCCGGGGCGCAGCTGGCTGGTGCGCAGGTTGCCGTCCGGCTGCCACTCCCAGGAGATGCCGTTCTCACGGCAGTAGGCCTCCACCTCGGAGCGCTCCTCGGTGTTGAAGGCGGTGCGCCAGCCGAGCGAGATGTAGTCCGAGTAGGTGCGGGTGAGGGTCCAGCCGGAGGACCGCATCCGGTCGACCAGGTGGTCGGGGAGCCCGGCGAGCACCCGGCGGCAGTCGGCGGTCGGGGTGGCGCCGCCCTCCTCCGGGGCGATCAGGCAGGCGAACAGCAGCCGGCCGGGGAAGGTCAGCGTGTAGCTGTTCTCGTTGTGCATCCGGATCGACTGGGCGGGCGGCAGGTCGGTGGACGAGAAGACGCCGTTGCCGAAGTCGCTGCGGGGGGTGGCCTTCTCGCGGTACGGGGTGGGCTCCGGGATGAGCACGTCGCGCACGGCGGCGACGTCCTCGGTGCCGGCGACCGGCAGGCCGCGCAGGAAGATCGTGCCGTGCCGGTGCAGGGCGTCGGTGAGCTCGGTCTCGTTCTCGCGCAGCCACTCGCAGGCCTCGCCGATGCCGGCGGTCCGCGGTGCGCGGGTGAGGGCCGGGCGGCCGGGGGTGAGTTCCCAGGTCAGCATGGCGGCGCTCACGCCCGGTCGAGGCCGGCGACCAGGCTCGCGGGCCTGATGTCGGTCCAGTTGGCCTCGATGTGGTCGAGGCAGCCCTGGCGGGTGTCCTCGCCGTGGACGGTGGTCCAGCCGGCCGGCACGTCGATCCAGACCGGCCACAGCGAGTGCTGGTTCTCGTCGTTGGCCAGCACGAGGTAGCCGGCGTTGTCGTCCTCGAACGGGTTCGTCATGGTGGTGTCCTCCTTGGGTTGATACGAAGCTATCGGCGGCCGATCGGGCCGAGCGGCACAAGGTCCGGCAGGAGAGCGGCAGTTCGGCGGTGCCGGTGCCGCCCAGCGGACGGGCGCCGGACGGCGGGTCGGCGCGGGGTCGGCGCGGGGTCGGCGCGGGGTCAGCGCGGGGTCAGCGCGGGGTCAGCCGGACGGGGAAGTGGTCCAGGCCGAAGTTGATGATCGAGCGGTTGTACTGCGGCGCAGCGGTCGGCTCGATCACCGAGACCCGCTCCAGGGCGGCGGAGAACAGCGCGCCGAGCTCGGCCTTGGCCAGCGGTGCGCCGATGCAGTAGTGGGCGCCGAGGCCCAGCGCGAGGTGCTTGTTGGGGGAGCGGTCGAGCCGGATCAGGTCGGGCCGGTCGAAGGCCTCCGGATCGCGGTTGGCGGACCACACCCAGACCGCGACCCGGTCGCCGCTGCGGATCTGCCGGCCGGCGAGCTCGGTGTCCCGGGAGGCGGTGCGCAGCGTGTGCAGGCCGACCGAGGTCCAGCGCAGCAGCTCGTCCACGGCGGAGTCCATCCCCACCTCGCCGCGCTGCAACTGCTGCCACAGCCCGGGGTTCTGGACGAGGGTGAGCAGGCCCATCGCGGCGGTGTGCCGGACGGTCTGGACACCGCCGACCACGATGTTGTCCAGGTTGAGCACCACGTCCTCCACCGGCAGCAGCCTGCCGCGGACCCGGTAGGTGGCCATCATGCTGATCAGGTCGTCGCGCGGGTCGGTGCGCCGCAGCATCACCTGGTGCATCAGATAGGGGATGAGCTGCTGGTGGCCGGCCCGGCGCTCCTCCGGGGTCCGCCCGAGGAAGGCGATGTCGCAGACCCGGACGACCATCTCGCGGTCCTTCTCCGGCACGTCGAGCAGGTCGCACATCACGGCGAGCGGCAGTGCGGAGACCACGTCGACCAGGTCGACCTCGCCCTGTTCCACGGCCCGGTCGAAGAGTTCGCCGGCCAGTTCGGCGATGCTGCGGGCGGCGCCGCGCACACCGCCCGGGGAGAAGAACGGGTTGGCGGGCGCCCGGAGTTCGCGGTGCCGGGGCGGGTCGGTGAGGGCCATCATCCGGCCCGATCCGACGGGTGTCTGGCCGGCCCCGGCGCCGAGCAGCGAGCCGCTCTCGGAGCTGTACACGGCGGCGTTGCGCAGCACCTCCGCGGAGTGCTGGTAGGAGAGCACCGACCAGACCGGCCCGTCGTCGACGGTGTCGGTGAGGTGGACGGGCGCCTCGCGGCGCAGCTCCTCGACCAGGGCGGGGGTGTCGGGCAGGGCCCACAGGCCCGGGTCGGTCAGGTCGACCGTGGTGCTGACCACTACTGCTCCCTGGGGTTTCGCTCGGGCAGGCGCCCGATGATCGAGGTCAGAAGGTCGACCGGGCCGGGACGGTCGACGGTGGCCAGCAGGTGTCCGCCGGGGACGACGTGGTGGCCGAAGGTGCGGCGGGTGTGCCGGGCCCAGCCGGCCGGCTCCGCGGTGTCGAGCATGGGGTCGTCCGCGCCGGCGACCGCGTACAGGTCGGCGGCGATCGGCGGGTGCGGGCGCGGCCGGTAGGTGTGGCTGACGGCGAGGTCGGTGCGGATGGCGGCGAGTGCCATCTCCTGCAACTCCGGTTCGGCTTGGACGAGTTCGCCCATCCCGGCGATCCGCAGCAGTTCGTCCGGGTCCTCCCGGGGGCGGACGTCCTCGGCCCAGTGGGCGGGCGGCGAGGCGGAGGCGGCGACCACCAGCTCGGGCTGCCGGTCGGCGGGCAGGGCGCGGGCCACCTCGTAGCCGAGCAGCGCGCCGAAGCTCTGCCCGTAGAAGCCGAACCGGCCGGTCAGATGCGGGGTCAGGGCCTCGACGACCGCCCGGACCAGCAGGTCGAAGGTGGCGGGCATGGGGTGGCGGCCGCGGCCGCCCCGGGCCGGCGGGCGCAGCGCCCAGACCTCGGCGGTCGGGGCCAGGGCGTGCGCCAGCGGGGTGTAGGCGGTGGCGTCACCGCCGGCGTGCGGGAAGCAGAACAGCCGGAACGGGCGGTGCGGTTGCGGCGCAGGGACGAGCAGCCAGTCGCCCTCGACCCGGGGCCGGCCGGGCCGGACCGGCGGGGCGCCGATCACCGGGTGGCCGCGCGACGGGCGGTGAGCGCGGGCCGGGGGGCGGCGCCGGCCTCGGCGGCGCGCCGCACGGAGGCGGTGAACTCGGCGAGGTCGGCGGCGTCCAGCAGGTGGCGGAGCTGGAGTTCGACGTTCAGCCGGCGGCGCAGCAGGTGGACGACGCGCAGGGCGGCGAGCGAGTGGCCGCCGAGGGCGAGGAAGTCGTCCTCGGGCGCGACGTCGGCCACCCCGAGCACGGTGCGCCAGACCTCGGCGACCTGCTCGTCCAGCCCGCCGCCGCCGGCGGCGGCCGGCGCGGCCTCCGCGGCCGGGAGCGGGAGGGCCCGGTAGTCGACCTTGCCGTTGGGGGTGAGCGGAAGCGCCTCCAGCACGGTGATCCCGGCCGGGACGAGGTGCGCGGGCAGGGCGGCCCGCAGCCGCTCCAGCAGGACGGGCGCGGTGGCGGTGCCGGTGACGTACCCGGTGAGCCGGTCGTCGCCCTCGGCGCTCCGGTGCACGGTGACGGCGGCGGCCCGGACGCCCTCCAGGGCGGCCAGCGCGTGCTCGATCTCGCCGAGCTCGATCCGGTAGCCGCGCAGCTTGACCTGGCGGTCGACCCGGCCGACGTACTCCAGCCGGCCCCCGGCGCCGCGCCTGGCCTGGTCCCCGGTGCGGTACATCCTCCCGCCGCCTGCGGCCGGGGCCGCGACGAACGGGTCGGCGACGAAGCGCCCGGCGGTGAGCCCGGGGTGGCCCGGGTAGCCGTGGGCGACGCCGGGGCCGGCCAGGTAGAGCTCGCCCACGGTGCCGTCGGCGACCGGCGCCAGCTTCTCGTCCAGCAGGTAGGCGCGCACGCCCGGCAGCGGCTCGCCGAGGTGCGGCCCGGGGCCGCTGATCGGGGCGGTGACGGCGTCCACGGTGCACTCGGTGGGCCCGTACAGGTTGAGGGCGTCGGCACCGGCCTCGGCGAGCTCCCGCCAGACGCGCTCGGGGACGGGCTCGCCGCCCATGAACAGCCGCGGCGGGCGGGTGCCGGCCAGCGGCTCGCGCAGCAGCTCCCAGTGCGAGGGGGTGAGGTCCAGGTCGGTGACGCCGTGCTCGGCGAGCAGGGCGGCGAGCCGGACCGGGTCGGCGCGCCGGGCCTCGTCGATCACCACGACGGTGTCGCCGCGGCAGATCCGGGCCCACTGCTGGACGGAGGCGTCGAAGGAGACGCTGGCGTTCCAGCCGACCACGCCCGGCTCGGGCCGGTAGGCGCCGCTCTGCTCCAGTGCGGTGACCAGTGCGGCGACGGCGCCGCGGGGCACCTCCACACCCTTGGGCCGGCCGGTCGAGCCGGAGGTGTAGATCACGTACGCGGAGTCGAGGGGGTGGGCGCCGTCGGGGAGCTCCGGGCCGTCGGCGGCGGCGTCCGGGCGCAGCACCGGGACGCCGTCCGGCACCGGGACGGCGCCGTCGGCGCTGATCAGCGCGGTGAGCCCGGCGTCGGAGGCCATGAAGGCCAGCCGCTCGGCCGGGTAGGCCGGGTCGAGCGGCACGTAGGCGGCGCCGGCCCGCCAGACGGCGAGCAGGGCGACCGGCAGGTCGGTGGTGCGGGCCAGGTGGACGCCGACCCGGTCGCCCCGCCGGACGCCGTGGGCGCGCAGGGCGCGGGCCAGGGCGGCGGTGCGGCGGTCGAGTCCGGCGAAGTCGAGGCTGCCGTCGGCGCCCTGGACGGCCGTCCGGCCGGGGTGGGCGGCGACCACGGCGCGCAGCCGGGTCAGCAGGTCCGTGGCGGGGCCGGCGGTGGCGGGTCCGGCGGCGGCAGGGACGGTGGCGGCAGGGACGGTGGCGGTGGCGGGGGCGGCGGTCATGCGCGGTACTCCTCGGTCCGGAGGGCGCGTCGGGCGGACGCGGCCAGGTCGTGAAGGGTCGCCGTGTAGGCGTCGATGAAGGTCTCGGCGGTGGAGTCGTCGACCACGGACTGCTGGTGGTCCACGGCGAGCAGCACCCGCTGCGAGACCGGGTCCTGGATCAGCGAGGCGCCGAAGGCGAAGCTGTTGGGCTCGTGCCGCAGGGTCGGCTCGCAGCCGATCCGGCCGTCCACGATGCTGGCCGAGCTGAGCCGGCCCAGCGCGTGGAAGCGCAGGTAGCCGAACTGGCTGTCGAGCCCGGTGTCGGCCATCAGGCGGGCGAGCCGGGCGAACGGCACCCGGCGGTGCGGCATCATGTCCAGCTCCTCCCGGTGCACCTCGCGCACCAGGCCGAGGAGGTCCTCGGTCGGCTCGCAGACCAGCGGGACGGTGTTGAGGAAGAGCCCGTACACCTCGGTGCCGCCGAGCCGCTCCAGCCGGCCGTTCATGGCCAGGCCGGTGGTGACCCGCCGCCGTCCGGTGATGTGCGCGAGGGCGCGCAGATGCGCGGCCAGCGCGACGGACTTGACCGGGACGGCCAGCGCGTCCGCGACCAGCCGCAGCTGGCCGGGCGCCTCGGGCAGTACCCGCTCGACGGTGCGCGGCAGTTCGTGGACGCCGGCGCTGCCGGACCAGAGCTGGCCGCCGGCCCCGCTGAGCCGGCCGCGCCAGTACTCCAGCGAGCGCTGGTCGGCGGCGGCCTCCCGTTCGACCTCCACGAAGTCCCGGAAGGACGAGCGCGGCGCCGGCGTCGGTGCGCTCCCCGGGTCGGCGGCCAGCGCGGCGTGCCGTTCCAGGAGCTCGGTGAGCAGCGAGGTGAAGCTCCAGCCGTCCAGGATGGCGTGGTGCTCGGAGACGGTCAGCTGGAAGGCGCGCTCCGCGAGCCGCTGCACGGTGATCCGGAACAGCGGCGGGGCGCTCAGGTCGAACGGCCGCTCCCGGTGCTCGTCGAAGACGGCCCGGACGGCCGCGTCCTGGTCCTCGACCGCGCGCAGGTCGGCGAACCCGACGGGCGCGGGGAGCGCGCCGTACACCAGCTGCAGGGGTTCGCCGTAGCCGGACAGGTCCAGCCCGGTGCGCAGGACGGGGTGGCGCTCCATCGCCTCGGCGACGGAGCGGCGGAACGCCTCCTCGTCGAGGTCGCCGGAGATCCGGTAGGAGTTGACGTTGTGGTAGCTGTCCGTGCCCCCGGCGATCTCCATGTGGAAGACCATGCTGAGCTGCATGGACACCATCGGATAGGCGTCCACCACCTCGGGCGGCAGGTCGGCGCGGTCCTCCCCGCAGACCAGCGCGAAGGGCTCGGCGGCGCCCCGGTCGGCGGCGACCGGCTCGGCGAGCGGCAGCAGGGCGGCCACGGTCGGGGCGTTGAAGACGTCCCGCAGGGTGACCTCCCAGCCGCGCTCGTGCAGCGCCCCGGCGAGCTGGACGGCCCGGATGGAGTCCCCGCCGAGGTGGAAGAAGTCGTCGTGGACACCGATCCCCTCGACCCCGAGCACCTGCGACCAGACGGCGGCGAAGGCCTCCTCGTCGGGGGTGCGCGGCTCGACGTGCCCGTCGCCGGCGGCGGCGACCCGCAGGCCAGGGGCGGGCAGCGCCGCCCGGTCCACCTTGCCGTTGACGGTGAGCGGCAGCGCGTCCAGGACGGTCACCGAGGCCGGGACCATGTACTCGGGCAGCGAGCGGCCCAGGAAGGCCCGGACGTCGGCCGGTTCGCGCCCGGTGACGTACGCGGCGAGCCGGTCGTCGTGCACGGTGACCACGCAGGCGTCCACGTCCGGGTGGGCGCTCAGGGCGTTCTCGATCTCGCCGAGCTCGATCCGGAAGCCGCGCAGCTTGACCTGGAAGTCGGCGCGTCCGACGTACTCCAGCCCGCCGTCGGCCAGCCGCCTGGCGACGTCGCCGGTGCGGTACAGCCGGGCGCCGGGCGGCCCGTACGGGTCGGCGACGAACCGCCCGGCGGTGAGGCCGGGCCGGCCCCAGTAGCCGTGGGCGAGGCTGCCGCCGCCGATGTACAGCTCGCCGGGCCGGCCGGCCGGGCAGGGCCGCAGCCAGTCGTCCAGGACGAGCGCGGTGAGGTGCGGCATGGGTGCGCCGATCAGGCTGCGCTCGAAGCCCGCCGCGCTGCCGGCCACGTCGTGGGTGGTGACGTGGACGGTGGTCTCGGTGATCCCGTACAGGTTGCAGAGCCGGGCCGGCGGCAGCGGGTCGAGGTCGAACCAGCGCTGCACCACGGCAGGGTCGAGCGCCTCGCCGCCCAGCATGATCCACTTCAGCGCGGGCAGGGCGCGCGGGCTGCGCCGCAGCTCGGGCTCCAGCTGGCGCAGCGCCGACGGGGTGAGGCAGAGGTAGGAGACCCGCTCGTCGTCCAGCAGCCGGGCGAACTCCTCGGGGGAGCGGCTGGTCAGATAGGGCACGACCACCAGGCGGGCGCCGTGCAGCAGGGCGCCCCACAGCTCCCAGACCGTCCAGTCGAAGGCGTAGCTGTGGAAGAGCGTCCACACCTCGTCCGGTCCGAAGGAGAAGTGCTCGCGCCCGGAGTCCATCAGCCGGCTGACGTGCTCGTGGGCGACGGCGACGCCCTTGGGCCGACCGGTGGAGCCGGAGGTGAAGATCACGTAGGCGACGTCCCCGGGCCGGCCGGCGGCCGGCGGGCGGGTGTCGGGCCGGGCGGCGAGCTCCTCGGCGCGCGCGGCCAGGTCGAGGAGCTGCCACGGGCCGTCCGGCACCCGGTCCGGGCGGTCGGTGACGACCAGGGCGACGCCGGTGTCGCCGAGGACGAGCGAGGCGCGGTCGGCGGGCGCCGCGGGGTCGACCGGCACGTAGGCGGCGCCGGTCTTCAGCACCGCGAGGACGGCGACCGGGATGTCGGCGGTCCGGTCCAGCAGCAGGCCGACCCGGTCGCCGGCGCCGACGCCCCGGGCGAGCAGGGCGTGCGCGAGGCGGTTGGCGCGCCGGTCGAGTTCGCGGTAGTCGAGCGTCCCGGCCTGGTCGCTGACGGCGGGCCGGTCCCCGTAGGCGTCCGCCGCCGCCTCGAAGAGGTGGTGCAGGCAGCGCCCCTCGGCGAGCGCGGCCGGCTCCTCGGGCCGTCCGCCGCCGGTCAGTTGCAGCACCGTGGTG
The DNA here is from genome assembly GCF_043202015.1 of Kitasatospora sp. NPDC048239. Lineage (NCBI taxonomy): Bacteria > Bacillati > Actinomycetota > Actinomycetes > Kitasatosporales > Streptomycetaceae > Kitasatospora > Kitasatospora sp. NPDC048239. The sequence goes on from NZ_JBICZP010000005.1 coordinate 610,131, forward strand.
TCGGGGCCGTCCAGCGCGGCGGTGAGCAGCTCCTGCCAGTCGGCGGCCAGCCGCCGGACGGTCGGCGGGTCGAAGAGGTCGCTGCTGTACTCGGCCTCGCCGCGCAGCTCGCCGTCGTCGAAGACCGACCAGGTGAGGTCGAACTTGCTGGTGCCGTTGGAGCGGACCCGGCGCTCGGCGGCGGCCGGCCCGAGGGCGAGCGGTGTCCGGTCCTCGGTGTGCGCGCCGAACACCACCTGGACCAGCGGCGGGTGCTGGGCGGTGCGGGCGGTGCCCAGGTGGTCGACCAGCTGGTCGAAGGGCACGTCGAGGTAGCCGAAGGCGTCGAAGGCGGCGTCCTGGACGTGCTCCAGCAGCTCACGGAAGGTCATCCCCGGGGCGAGTCCGATCCGCAGCGGCAGCAGGTTGACGAAGTAGCCGACCAGGTCCTCCAGTTCCGGCCGGTTGCGGGTGGTCACCGGGGTGCCGACGACCAGGTCGTCGGCGCCGGTCCAGCGGTTCAGCAGCAGCGCGAAGGCGGCCAGCTGGACGGTGAACGGGGTCACGCCCTCCTGTTCGGCCAGGGCGCGCACCCGGGCGGCGGTGCCGGCGGCGGGCCCGAAGGCCTCGGTGCGGCCGGCCTGGCCGCGCTCGGCGGGCCGGGGCCGGTCGGTGGGCAGCTCCAGCAGCGCCGGGGCGCCGTCCAGCCGGTCCTTCCAGTACGCCAGGTGCTCCTCGAAGGAGGCGCCGAGCTCCTCGATCGCGTAGTCCGCGTACTGGGCGGTGAGCTCGGGCAGCCGGGCCTCGCGCCCTTCGATCAGGGCGCCGTACAGCTCGGCCAGTTCGCGCTCGAAGACCTCGGCGGACCAGCCGTCCCAGACGATGTGGTGGACGACCAGCAGGACGGTGGTGCGCTCGTCGGCCAGCCGGAGCGCCTCGGCCCGCAGCAGCGGACCGGTGGCGAGGTCGAAGGGCTCGGCGGAGCGCTCGGTGAGCAGCAGCTCGGCCCGCTCGTCGCGCTCGGCCGCGGGCAGCCCGCGCAGGTCGGTGACGGCGAGCGGGACGGCGAGCGAGCGGTGCACCTGCTGGCGGGGGCCGTCGGGGTGCAGCGCGAAGGTGGTGCGCAGCGCCTCGTGCCGGGCCACCACGCCGTCCAGCGCCTGCTGCAGCAGCGGCGGCTCCAGCGGGCCGGTGACGTCGAACACCCACGGGGTGCTGTAGGTGGCGGCCTGCGGCTGCCACTGGTCGAGGAACCAGAGCCCGCGCTGCAGCCCCGAGGCGGGGGCGGTGCGGACCAGGTCGTCGGACGGGCTCACGGCCTCGCTCCTCATCTGCGGGATCCCCCCGGTCGGGGTGCGGCCCGTCATCGGGCGGCCAGCCGTTCGGCGATGGCGCTCACGGTCTTGGCCCGGAACACCACGTGCGGCGGGACGCGGGTCCCGGTCTCCCGGGAGAGCCGCATCGCGACCCGGACGGCGGCCAGCGAGTTGCCGCCGATCCGGAAGAAGTTGTCCTCGCGCCCGACCTCCGCGAGGTCCAGGACCTCGCGCACGGCGTCGGCGACGAGGCGTTCGGTCGGGCTCAGCGCGTCGGCCGGCGCGGGGGCCGCGCGGCGTTCGGCGGGGGCGGGCAGCGCCCGGCGGTCGATCTTGCCGTTGGGGTTGAGCGGCAGCGCGGCCAGCACGTCGAGGGTCGCGGGGACCATGTGCGCGGGCAGCAGCCGGGCCAGGTGGTCGAGCAGCGCGTCCTGGTCCGGCACGGTGGTCCCGGCGGTGACGTAGGCGGCGAGCCGCTGGTCGCCGGGGACCGGCTCGTGGACGGTCACCGCGGCCTCCCGGACGTCCGGGTGCCGGGTGAGCAGGTCCTCGATCTCGCCCGGTTCGACCCGGAAGCCGCGGATCTTGATCTGGTCGTCGATCCGGCCGGTGATCTCCAGGACGCCCTCGGCGGTGCGGTGGCCCAGGTCGCCGGTCCGGTAGAGCCGCTGCCCGTCGCCGCCGAACGGCGAGGCGACGAAGCGCTCGGCGGTGAGCGCCGGGCGGCCGACGTACCCGTAGGCCAGGCCGCTGCCGGACGCGTACAGCTCGCCCGTCACCCCCGGCTCGACCGGCTGCAGCCGCTCGTCCAGGACGTGGATCCCCTTGCCGTGCAGCGGCCGCCCGATCGGGACGGAGGCCGCGCCGGTGTCGGCGGGGGTGACCTCGTGGCAGGTGGTCAGGCCGAGGCTCTCCACCGGGCCGTAGCCGTTGGCGACCCGCAGGCCGGGGTGGTTCTCCAGGGCCTTGGCGACATGGGTGACGGAGGCCCGCTCACCGGCGGTGAAGGCCGTCTTCAGGCCGGTGTAGGTGTCCGGGAACTCCTCCAGCAGGAAGTTGAACAGGCTGGCGGAGAGCTGGAGCTGGGTCACCCCGTGGCGCCGGGTGAGGGCGGCGATGGTCTCCGGGTCGGGGCGCTGGCCGGGCTGCAGGACGCAGGTGCCGCCGAACACCAGGGCGCCGTACAGCTCCAGGGCGAAGGCGTCCCAGGAGACCGGCGAGCACTGCAGCCAGACCTCCTCGGGGCCGAAGCGGGCGTAGTCCTGGCCGAGGTAGGTTCCGGTCAGCGCCCGGTGCGGGACGGCCACGCCCTTGGGGCGGCCGGTGGAGCCGGAGGTGAACATCACGCAGGCCAGGTCGTCGCCGCCGACCGCCGTCCCGGGGTCGTGCCCGGGGCGGGTGGCCAGGGCGGCGGCGTCCTCGTCCAGGTCCAGGTGGTGCGCCACCGGGAACGGCGGGGTGGCGTGCCGGTGGGTGACCAGCAGCCGGGCCCCGCTGTCGGCGACCGCCCCGGCCAGCCGCTCGGCCGGGAAGTCCGGGTCGAGCAGGGTGTACGCGGCGCCGGTCTTGAGCGCCGCCAGCAGCGCGGTCACCAGGTCGGGTCCGCGCTCCACCAGCACCGCCACGGTGTCGCCGCGGCCCACGCCGAGCCCGGCCAGGTGGTGGGCGAGCCGGTTGGCGCCGGCGTTCAACCCGCCGTACGTCACCCGCTCCTCGCCGGCCACCAGGGCGAGGGCCTGCGGGGTGCGGGCGGCCCGCTCCTCGAAGAGGGCGTGCACGGGCACCTCGACGGCGGCGGCCAGGGTGGCGAGCCAGCCGTCGCAGAGCCCGGCCATGGTGGCGGCCTCGAACAGGTCGCTGTCGTACTCGAAGCGGCCGGTGAAGCCGGTGCCGCGGTCGTCGACGGAGATCGACAGGTCGAACCGGGAGACCGGGTTGGAGTGCAGCTCGCGGGTGACCTCGGCGCCGCCGACGGTCAGCGGGCGGGTGTCCAGCGGGTGCAGCTCCAGCAGCACCTGGCAGAGCGGGTTGCGGTCCTCCGGGCGGTCCTCCAGCACCGCGCCCGCGATGTCGTCGAACGGCGCGTCCTGGTGCCGGTAGCCGCCGATCGACACCTCGCGCACGTGCCGCACCAGCTCGCGGAACGACACGTCCTCCCCGACCCGCACGCGCAGCGGCAGCAGGTTGACGAAGTAGCCGATCAGGCCGTCGAGTTCGGTCCGGCCGCGGACGCTCACCGGGGAGCCCAGCACCAGGTCGCGCTGACCGGTGCGGCGGTGCAGGGTGAGCGCGAGCGAGGCCAGCAGCACCATGAACGGGGTGGCGTCCTCGCTGCGGGCGAGCTCCCGGACGGCCTCGGCCACCGGGGCCGGCATCGCGAAGCGGTGGAAGGCGCCGCGGAAGGCCTGCACCTCCGGCCTGGGGTGGTCGGCGGGCAGCACCGGATCGGTCGGGGCGTCGGCCAACTGCTCTCGCCAGTATTCCAGTTGGCGCTCGGCCTCGGCCTCGTCCCGGTACTGCCAGGCGCTGTAGTCGGCGTACTGCACGGGCGGCTCGGGCAGGTCGGCCGGGCGGCCCTCGACGAGCGCCGCGTACAGCTCCTGGAGCTCGCCCTCCAGGACGGGCAGCGAGCCCTCGTCCCAGACGATGTGGTGGCAGAGCAGCAGCATCGTGGTCGCGTCGCCGGCCCGGAACACCCGGGCCCGCAGCAGCGGACCGGTCTCCAGGTCGAACGGTTCGAGCGCGGCCTCGGCGAGCAGGCCGTCGACCAGCCCGGCCGTGGTGTCGACCAGGGTGAACGGCAGCTCCACCGACGGGTGGACGACCTGCCGGGGCCCGTCCTCGCCGAGGACGAAGGTGGTGCGCAGGCTCTCGTGGCGCGCCACCACGCCCGCCAGGGCGGCCCGCAGCAGCTCCGGGTCCACCGGGCCGGCGAAGCGGAACACCCACGGCACCAGGTACGTCGGCGCGCCCGGGTTCCACTGCTCCAGGAACCACAGGCCGCGCTGGAACTTCGACAGCGGCGCCTCGGTGGCACCGGCCCTGGTCAGGGCCGGCCGCTCGCCGCCGCCGCCTGTGCCGGCCGTCACCGCCGCGGCGAACCCGGCCAGCGTCGGCGCGTCGAAGATGGTGTACGGCGACACCATGCCGAACACGTCGAAGACCCGGCCGACCACCCGCACCGCCGTCAGCGAATCGCCGCCGAGGTGGAAGAAGTTGTCGTCGGCACCGACCTCGGGCACCCCGAGAACGTCCGACCAGACCGCCGCGATCAGCTGCTCGGCCGGGGTGCGCGGGGGGCGCCGGCCGGGCCGGGCGGCGGGCACCGGCTGCGGCGCGGGCAGCGCGGCCCGGTCCACCTTGCCGCCGGCGGTCAACGGGAAGGCGTCCAGGGCGGTCAGGGTCGCCGGGATCATGTGCTCGGGGAGCCGCTCGGCGAGGTGCGCGCGGACGGCGGCGTACTCGGGCGCGGTACCGGTGACGTAGGCGGCCAGGCGGCCCTCGTGGGCCACCACCACGCACCCGGCGACGCCCGGGTGGGCGGCCAGGACCTGCTCGATCTCGCCGGGTTCGACCCGGAAGCCGCGGATCTTGACCTGGTGGTCGGCGCGGCCGACGAACTCCAGCGCGGCGTCCTCGGCCGGCCGCCGGACGAGGTCCCCGGTGCGGTACATCCGGGCGCCCGGGTCGGCGGCGAACGGGTCCGCCACGAACCGTCCGGCGGTCTGCCCCGGCCGGCCCAGGTAGCCGGAGGCCAGCAGCGGGCCGCCGACGAAGAGTTCGCCCGTCGTGCCGGGCGGGCACGGCCGCAGCCGCTCGTCCAGCACGTAAAGCCGGCGCTCGCCCAGTGCGGTGCCGATCGGCACGACGCCCGCCTCCGGGGCCGCCGCGGTGCCGGCCGCCTCGTGCACGGTGGCGGTGACGGTGGTCTCGGTCGGCCCGTACGCGTTGAGCAGCGGCACGCCCGTGGCCGCCCACCAGCCGGCCGCGGTGTCGGGGTGCAGCCGGTCGCTGCCGGAGATCATCAGCCGCAGCGAGCGGGGGGCCCGGCCGCGCTCGCGCACCGCCGCGACCACGTCCTGGAAGTACCCGGCGGCCAGGTTGGCCACGGTGACGCCCTCGGCGTCCAGCAGGTCGAGCAGGGCGGCCGGGGCCAGCAGCTGCTGCTCCGGGATCACCACACAGGCGCCGGCGCAGAGCGCGGTGAGCACCTGCTCGACGGCCACGTCGACGGTCGGCCGGGCGAAGTGCAGCACCACGTCGTCCGGGGTGAGGCCGAACCGCTCGGCGGCGGCCGCCAGATGGCCGGTCAGCGCGGCGAGCGGCACGTGCACGCCCTTGGGGCGGCCGGTGGTGCCCGAGGTGTAGATGACGTACCCGGCCCCGGCGTCGGCCGCGGCCGGGCCGTCCAGCGCGGTGAGCTCCTCGCCGGCCAGGGCGAGGGAGGCGCCCGCGTCCTCGGCGATCCAGCGGTTGCGCTCCTCGGGGGCCTCCCGGTCCAGCGGCAGATAGGTGGCGCCGGCCCGGAAGGCCGCCAGCATCGCGACGATGTGGTCGAGCCGGTCGCGGCCGGTGACGGCGAGCGTCCGGCCGGGGGCGATCCGGTCGGCCAGCGCTCCGCTCAGCTCGTCGAGCTCCCGGTAGCGGACCGTCCGGCCGCCGAGCCGCACGGCCGGTCGCTCCGGGTACCGGCGCGCCGTGGATTCGAATGGGAAACCGCGTGAGGACATCATCCAACCCCGATGAATTGATGAAACAATGGCGACGATCTCGACGATAGGGCGAATTCACCGGCCCGATCGGCAGAAAGCGGGGAAGGAAATGGGCAGTTTCCGACTGCCGCTTTCCGCCGACCGCTCTCCGGGTGGTTCGCATTTCCGGCGGCGCCGTTCGGACGGTTTTCCGGGCGCCGTTCTCCGGGGATTCTTTGATTTCCGTCGGCTGCTCCCGGGCCGTGCGTTCCGGGTCCCGGGCCGTGCGTTCCGAATCCCGGGCCCTAGCGGCCGGGCTCCGCGGGGGACCAGACGTCGTCGCGGTCCAGGGCCTGCGGCGTGTACTTTCCGAGCGCGCTGATCAGCAGGCGGAGCTCCAGGGCCAGGCACCGGGTGAAACGGGTCAGACCGGCGTCCCGGTCCTCGGCCGCGGCGAGCAGTGCGGCCCGTCCGAGGCCCACCGCGCGGGCCCCCAGGGCCAGGCTCTTGACGGCCCGGCTGCCCTCCCAGATCCGGCCGGAGACCAGCAGACAGGGCGGCGGGTCGTCGGCCAGCCGGCGCAGGCACTCCGCCAGCGGAAGCCCGACGTGCCGCGGGAAGGCCCCGGGCGCCCAGCCGGTGCCGCCCTCGGCGCCGTCCACCGTGACGGCGTCCGCCCCGGCCTCGGCGGCCACCCGGGCGGCCTGCGCGACGTCCCGGCCGGGGTGCAGCTTCACCCAGACCCGCGCCCGCGGGAAGTTGTTGCGCATCAACCGGACCTGCTGGCGCAGGATCTCCGCGGTGAAGGTGCCCGGGGTGCCGGAGCGCAGCACCCGGCCCTCGCCGAACACCGGGTCCAGGCCGTACCGGTCGCCGATCCGTGCGGCCGCCTCGGCGTCCAGCACCGTCATGCCGCCGAGGCCGGGCTTGGCGCCCTGGCCCACCTTCAGTTCGAAGGCCAGCCGCCCGGACTCCAGCAGCGGCAGCGCCGCCGGGTCGCTGTAGACCAGGTTCCACACCTCCGCGTCGGCGTCCTCGGTGCTCTGCTGGACGGCCACCCCGCCCAGGCCGTCCGCGCCGCCGTCCGCGAGCCCGTCCGCGAGGCCGTCGGTGTAGGCCCGCAGCCGGCCCAGCAGCGCGCGGTCGGCGTCCTCGCCGAGCCGGCCGTAGCCGTTCACCGGCACCACGTTCTCGCCGATCACCATCGGCACGCCGAGCGCGCCGGCCTGGCGGGAGAGGGCGAGGCCGAGGTCGCCGCCGGCCGCCCGGGTGGAGCCCAGCGCGGAGACGTAGACCGGCAGCGCCGAGCGGAACCCGCCGATGTCGGTGGCGAGTTCGACGTCCCGGTAGTCCGGCTCCCGGCCGAGGTCGATCAGCCGCGCCAGCCGCTGCGGCATGAAAACCGGCGGCACCAGGCGCAGCGCGTCCAGCGCGTCCGGCCGGTCGGCCGTACCGTCCGGACGCCCGGCGCCGAACAGCACCCGGCCGTACTCCCCGGCGGGCGGGAAGGCGGCCGCCGGGCCGGTGCGGGCCCGCAGTCGGACCTCCTCCTCGGGGAAGTCCGGTGCCACCAGGTCGCTCACGGCGACACCACCCCGGCCAGCTTGGGGAAGGCACTGGCCTGCCAGACGGCGTCCAGCCCGGCGACGTAGCGGGTCAGCCGCTCGACGCCGATGCCGAAGCCGGCGCTGGCGGGCACGCCCTCCCGCACCAGGTCCAGGTACCAGCGGTACTTCTGCGGGTTCTCGCCGGTCTCCCGCATCCGGGTCACGATGTCGGCGTAGTCGTTGGTGCGCTGGCTGCCGCTGCACAGCTCGCCGTAGCCCTCCGGTGCGAGCAGGTCGAAGTTGCGCAGCAGGCCCGGCTGTTCGGGGCACTCGCGGTCGTAGAAGCCGCGCGAGCCCTTCGGGTAGTCGGTGACGAACAGCGGGCGGTCCCGCCGGGAGGACAGCAACGCCTCGCCGGCCCAGTCGAGTTCGGCGTCCGGGCTCTGCGGGTGGCCCGCGCCGCGCAGCTCGGCGACGGCCTCGGAGTGCCGCATCCGTCCGAACGAGCCCTTCAGCAGCTCGGTGAACGCGCCGACGTCCCGGCCGAGTTCGGCGAAGTCCTTGGGCAGCTCACGGACGGTGGCGGCGACCGTGTGCACCACCAGGTCCTCGACCAGTTGGACGGCCTCGTCGCGGTCGGCGCCCGCGACCTCCACGTCGAGCTGGTGGAACTCGGCCAGGTGGCGGCTGGTGCCGGCCGTCTCCAGCGGCTCGAGACGGACGTTCGGCGCGATGCAGAAGATCTTGTCGAAGGCCAGCAGCGAGGCCTGCTTGTACAGGATGGCGCTGGTCATCAGCTTGTAGCGGTGCCCGTAGAAGTCGATGTCGACCTGCTTGGAGCCGCGCGCGCCCGGGTCGGTCACCGGGCCGATGATCGGCGGCAGCAGCTCGGTGAACCCGTGGCCGCGCAGGTACTCCCGGGCCGAGCTGAGCAGTTGGTGCTGGATCCGCAGCGCGCTGCGGGTGGTCGGTGATGTCAGGTGCCGCCCGGGGTCGGTGGGCGGTGTGCGCCCGGGGCCGGTCGTCGCGGTGAGCCCGTCTTCGGTCATGGCGTAGGAGTCCCATCCCTCAAAGTGAAGCGGATATGCCTGGTGCGGAGATCCCCGGTGGCGGGGGAGCGTGTGCGGCCCTGCCCGGGGCCTGCCGGGCGCGCTGGTCGTAGCTGCGCTGCACGTACGAGAGCGCGCCGAGGAGTTCGGCCGAGCCGAGGATCGGCGGGCGGCCGGTGTCCGCCGACCGGGCGATCGGCATCGAGCCGACCGCGGACCAGTGCAGCCGGCCGTCCGGCCCGAGCGCGCTGCGGGACCGGCCGGCGTTGTCCGGGTGCAGGCAGTACGGCACGTCGAGGTAGCCGGCCGCGAAGGCCCGTACCAGCGCCCGTCCGAGGTCGGCGTCCAGGCCGAGGACGGCCTCGATCAGCGCCCGGGCCTCGGCCTCGACGCCGGTGTCCGGCGGCTCCGGGGCGGGCGGGCGGCCGCGTTCGTCCGCGGCGGCGGCCGCGGCGGCCTCCAGCGCCTGGACGTTCTCACCGATGGTGGGGATCCGGTGCGCCTCGGCGGTGGTCTTGACGATCAGCCGCGCCGCGCCGGCGCGCACCGACAGCCGGGCGGCCTCCTCCAGCAGCAGCCTGGCCCCGCCGGGCGAGCGCGGGTACACCCCCATGTAGGTGTAGACGACGATGTGCCAGTCCACGTCCGGCAGCAGTTCGGCGGCGATCCGGCCGAGCGCCGTGAGGGCCTCCTCGTCCTGGCGCAGGTTCGCCTGCTGGGCGTAGCTGAGGGAGACGCTGCGCAGGCCGTGCTGCCGGAAGAACAGCGCCTCCAGCACGCTGATCGCGATCAGCAGGCCGGGCGGGCAGAGCTGGCCCATCATGCAGCCGCCGAACGTCTCCAGATGTGGTTCGGCGCCGAACTCCCGGATCGAGGCGAGGAGTTCGCAGCAGCGCTGCCAGCAGGCCACCGCCTCGTGCAGCGGCGTGCGGCTGTACGGCAGGCAGTACGAGACCGGACCGCCCTCGGTGGCGTCCAGGCCGGCCGCCAGCAGCGCGGCGAAGATCTTCTCCGGCAGCGCGGATCCGTGCCGGACCTGCACCGGGAACCCGGCGTCCGCGACCCCGCGCAACACTCCGCGGGTGACGTCCACCGGGTGGGTGGCGATCGGGTAGCCGTTGAGTCCGGCGCCCTCGGTCAGGGCCCGCCGGGCGGCGGCGTGGTCGCCGGTCCGAGTGTAGCTGTCCAGGGTGATCGTGCCGACCGTGACGGCGGCCGCCGCCCGGGTGGCGAGCAGGCCGTCGCGCATCAGCAGCGGGTCGCCCATGCCCATCCGGGGCTGGACCACCAGCGCGCCGGCCGCCCTGGCCTGCCCGACGAAGGTGCCGAACGCCGTCACAGCAGTACCCCGGAGTGCAGAGCCCGGACGAAGGTGCGGAACTCCTCCACCGACCCGCCCTCCTCGAAGACGCCGTCGAAGCCGGCCGTCAGCAGGGCCTGCGGACGGCCGGGGTCGTTGGAGCCGGCGATGCCGAGCTTGCCGCCGATCACGGTCGGGGTGCGCCGCAGCTCCGGGCGGGCCCGCAGGGCCGCGATCACCCGCAGGCCCTCCTGGTAGCCGTGCCCGTTGACGCTGCTGAGGACGATCAGGTCCGGCTCGATCCGGCGGCACTCGGCGACGATCAGTTCGTCCGGGACGCACGCGCCCAGATTGGTCACCCGGTGGCCGAGCTCCTCCAACAGCAGCTGAAGGAAGACCAGATTCCAGGTGTGGGAATCCGAGGCCATGGTCGTCACGACGACCTCCAGAGCGGACTTCTCGACCTTTCCTTGCTCCACGGCACAACCCTCGTCGGTAGAAATGGGAATCCTGGCCACCCCGGGAGTCCCCGGGTACTCGGACCGGCTGCCCGGCGGATCCGAATACCCGGGCCGCACCGACTTCCGCGGCCCCGGTGAGTGCTTGCCCGGAGAACGCTAGGCACGCCCCGCCCCCGCGACCGGCAGGTCGTCCGGCAAGATGCGGGCAGGATCGTCCGGCAGCCCGTCCGGCAGCCCGTCCGGCAGCCCGTCCGGCAGGATGCGGGCGGGATCGATCGGCAGCCCGTCCGGCAGGATGCGGGCGGGATCAGCCCGCCACCGCCTCCAGCAGCGGGTACACGTCGTGCCCGCCGCCGCGGGCGGCTCCGACCGGCGACAGCCAGCGCTCGCGCTCCTCCCGGCAGATCAGCCGGCAGAGGTTCAGCACCGTGAAGCGGACCCCGTCCTGGGCCGGCACACTGCGGATCAGCCCGCGGGACAGCAGCTCGTGCACCGCCCCGAGGCACTCCTGCGGGCTCCACCCGCTCAGCGCCACCGCGTCCTCGCCCGACCAGTCGCCGGGCTCGGCCGCGAGCAGGTCCAGCAGGGCTCGCTGACCGAGCGTCAGCCGCAGCAGCGCCGTGCCCAGGGACTCCCGGACGTCGCCGCGCCCGCTGTACGCCACCGGCGGCGAGGCGAACTGGAACGGACCGTCGGCCAGCCGGGCCACCAGTTGCCGGGGCGACTGCACCAGGGTCCAGGCGGCCGCGGGCTCCAGGGCGCCGGGCAGGCCGTCCAGGTGCCGGCAGAGCGCGGCGACCGCGGGCGCCTCCTCGGGCTCCAGCCGGAAGCCGGGCCGCAGCCGGCGGATGTGCGCGAGCAGCAGCCGCACCGCGCCGACCTCGGCCAGCGCGGCCGGATCGTGGTCCAGCTCGGGGCCGGGGGTGGGCAGCGGGGCCAGCGGGATCACCTGGCCGCCCGGCAGCGGCTGCGGCACCTGGGCGGTGATCAGCACCCGCAGGCCCGGGCAGCGGTGGAACAACCAGTCCAGCAGGGCCGGGTCGACCCCGTCGTCCGCGCCGTCCAGCACCAGCAGGGTGGGCCGGTCGCGGATCGTGCGGGCGAGCTCCTCGTGCCGGGCCCGGTCGGTGTCCGGACCTCTGCGGCAGTCCACCCAGTGCACCGACCAGCGGGCCGCGAGGTGCAGCCGCCGGGCCACCTCCAGGACCAGCCGGGTCTTGCCGACCCCGCCGAGCCCCACCACCGAGACCAGCCGGTCCCCGTGCACGGCGAGGGCGTCGGCCAGCACCTCGACCTCCACCTCCCGCCCGACGATCGCCCCGCGGGCCACGGGCGGCGCGGTCGGCTCGCCGTCCGGCTCCTCGCCCAGCACGCGCCGGCGCGCCGCCGCCTCGAACACCGAACGGTTGCGCCCCTCCAGCCGCAGCGCGTCCGCCAGCAGCCGAACCGTCTCCTGCCGCGGGCGCTGTACCCGCCCGCTCTCCATGTCGCGGATCGCCCGGACACTGAGGGTCGCGTGATCGGCCAGGCACTGCTGGGTCAGTCCGACCCGTTCGCGCCGTACCCTGAGCAACTCCCCGAATCCCGCCGTCGACTGCTCCGACTGACCGCCGTCCATGCCTCGTCTGCCTTCCGTGCGTTGGACAACAACGGAGGTCCGGTCGCTCTCGTCGAGCACCGCCCAGGTGCGCCGGTGGCGCGGGAGTCTCGCCCGGCCGTGGTGTGCCGAACGGATCCCGGTGGCTGGGCGGTGGCCGACTTGCCGGTTTCTCCGGGACCTGATGCTCCACGCAGCGGTTCTACGTCCGATCAACGGCCGATCACCGAGCCGATCACCGAGGCGGTCACCGAGGCGGTCACCGAATCGGCTGCCGGGCCGTTGAGCCATCGGCTTGCAGGTGCTGGACCAAAGGTGCGGTTCCACTCGCAGCTGCGGGGTGGATGGCGCGGGCCCGACCGCAGCTGCCGGGAGCAGGGCGGGCCGGGCACCGTCCCGGGCTGTGACGCAGCCGGGCCTTGACCCTGTCCCGGCGGCGCCGACATGATGAGCCGTCAATGTTCTGAACTCCGCCGACGGGGGAAGTCCGGTTCGAATCCGGCGCTGACCCGCAACGGTAGGCCGCCGACGACTGTCGGCGGCGAGCCCGAGTACCCGCCGGCGGAGCTGTGTGTCCCCTCCTCCCGTCGTGGTCTGCGGGCCGGAGCTCCGACGGCTGCCCGGCCCCGCCCGGCCGGTACCCGGTGGACCCCGTGCGCCCAGGCCCGGAAAGGCCTCCCATGCCCGTCCGCCACCGGACCCTCGGCCTCCTGGCGATACCCGCGCTGGTCCTCGGCGCCGTCCTGCCCGCCTCCACCGCCCATGCCGCCCCGGCCGCCGGCGCCTCCACCACCGGGTCGGCCGCCGCCACCGGGTCGGCCACCACCACCGGCTCGGCCGCCGCCACCCTGCGCCCGGACGCCGCCGCGGCCGGCTGGCTTGCCCGCCGACTGGTCGACGGCGACCACTTCGAGAGCGTCTTCGACGGCACCGCCTACCCGGACCAGGGCCTGACCATCGACGCCGTGCTGGCCTTCGCCGCCTCGGGCGGCTCCGACCAGGCCGCGGCCCGGGCCACCGCCTGGCTGGCCAGGCCCGAGATCCTGAGCGGATACCTCGGCGACGGCACCACCGAGGCCTACGCGGGCGCCACCGCCAAGCTGCTGCTGGCCGCCGAGGTCCGCGGCGAGAACCCGAAGGCCTTCGGCGGCGTCGACCTCCCGGCCCGGCTGCGCTCCCTGCTGAGCGCGAGCGGCCGCTTCTCCGACCGCTCGCAGTGGGGCGACTACAGCAACTCCTTCGGCCAGTCGCTCGCGCTGATCTCCCTGCAGCGCACGCCCGAGGGCGCCCCGGCCGCCGCCGTCGACTTCCTCGCCGGCACCCAGTGCGCCGACGGCGGCTTCCCCACCGCCTTCGGCCAGGCCGCCTGCACCGCCGACCCGGACGCCACCGCGCTGGCCGCGCAGGCCCTGGCGGCCACCGGCCGTACGGCGAAGGCGCAGGCCGGCCTCGGCTGGCTGACGGCCCACCAGAACGCCGACGGCGGCTTCGCGGCAGCCGGCGCCACCGCCTCGAACGCCAACAGCACCGGCCTGGCCACCGAGGCGCTGCTCTCCGCCGGGCGCCTCGCTCCGGGCCTCAAGGGCTGGGGCCGACTGGTCAAGTTCCAGCAGGGCTGCCCGGCGGCCCCCGAACTGCGCGGCGCCGTCGCCTACGACGCCACCGGCTTCAACGCCGCGACCGGCGTCCGCGCCACCGCCCAGGCCGTCCTCGGCCTCTCCGGCAAGGGCCTGGCCGAGCTCACCGCGCACGGCGCCCGCCCCGCCGACCCCGTCCTGGCCTGCCCGGCCCGCTGACCCGACAGGAGCCACACCAGATGAGCAGCACCATGCGCACGCGCCGCACCCTCGGTTCGCTCGCCGCCACCGCCGTCCTCACCGCAGGCCTGCTCGGCGCCTCCGGCGTCCAGGCCCCGCAGGCGAGCGCCGCCGCCTGCAGCGGCACGACCGGGGTCACCGTGGTGGTCGACTTCACCGCCCTGGGCGGCGGCATCGAGACGGGCTGCGCCGTCGGCGACCCGGCGAGCGGCCTGGCCGCGCTGACCGGCGCGGGGTTCCCGTACGCGTTCCACCCGCGCTTCCCGGGCTTCGTCTGCAAGATCAACGCCCTGCCGACCACCTGCACCAACCCGACCGGCACCGCCTACTGGTCGTACTGGCACGCGCAGCACGGCGGCGCCTGGTCGTACAGCAACCTGGGGGCGGGCGGCTACAACCCGGCGCCCGGCGAGGTCGAGGGCTGGTCCTTCGGCGCCGGCGCCCAGCCGGGCATCACCGCCCCCTGACGCCCGGCCTCGGCCCCTTCCCGCGGGAGGGGGCCGAGGGTTCGGGGCACCGGGGCGCGGAGGAGCCCCGTCGTCAGCGCTTGGCGGAGCGGCGGCGGGCGACGACCACCAGGGCGGCCCCGGCGGCGATGGCCGCGGCGCCGCCACCGATCTGCCAGTCGACCCCCTGGTCCGCCCCGGTGGTGGCGAGCCCGTCGGGGGCCGTGGCCGGCATGGCCGCAGGTGCCTGCGCGGTGGCGGCCGACGGGGCGGGCTTCGCCGTGCCGGGCACGACGCCGGCGGCCTGAACGGCCTGGGCGGTCTGCACCGTCTGGGCTGACTGTCCGGTCTGGGAGGCCGAGTGCTCCCCTCCCTTGACCGGCCCGGTGGGGCTCGCGGCCGCGGCCGCACCGGCCTCGTCCTCGGCCCGGGCCGTGTACTGGCCCTCCCTCAGGAAGGCGAGCAGGCCCGGGTAGCCGCCGTCGAGTGCGGCCTGCGCGGCCTTTCGGACGGCCGGGCCGCCCGCCTCCAGGATCTGGGAGACCTTCACCCGGTTGTCGCTCTCGCGCAGGAGTGCCAGCTCGGCCTCAAGGAAGCGGCGCAGGTCGGCGGGAGCGCCGTCGAGCGCCTTCCGGGCCGCCGCGCGGACGCGCGGGCCGGTCTCCTTGTCGGCGAGGACGGCGAGCACCTCGACCCGGTCGTCCTCGGCGCGGGCCGTGTACTGCTCCTCGTCCAGGAACGTGAGGAGGGCCTCGCGGGTGTTGGTCCGCAGGGCCCGGTCGGCGGCCTCCCGGACGGCGCGCCCGCCGACACCCGCGAGCTGGGCCACCTTGAGCCGGTAGTCGCTGACGCGGGCGTCCTCAAGGCCGGCCGCCAGGAAGTGCCGCAGCTCGGCGGCCGTGCCGTTGACGACCTTCCGGGCGGCGTCGCGGACGGCGTACCCGGTCTCCTGGGCATCGATGATCCGCTGGACCTCCGCGCGGTCGTCGTCCTCGGCGCGGGCCCTGGACCGGCCCGTCCTCAGGAACTCGACGACGTCCTGGTACGTGCCGTCGAGTGCGGCCTGCGCGGCCTTCCGGACGGCGGGACCGCCGGAGGCGAGCAGCCTGGAGACCTCGACCCGGTCGTCGTCCTGGCGCTGCCGGTCGAGTTCGGCCTCCAGGAAGTGCCGCAGCTCGGCGGCGGTGCCGTTGACCACCTTCTCGGCGGCGGCCCGAACGCCGGGCCCGGTCGCCGCGTCGGCCAGGATCCGCCGGATCTCGGCGCGGTCCCGCTCCTCCTGGGTCGCGTCGTGGTCCGTCGCGGTGCCGGTGGTCGTGTCCGGACCGGACACCCCGGCGGGCTTCGGCTGCTCGGAGGCCGAGGCGATCGTCGGGAACAGTACGGCGGGGGCGAGTGCAGCGGCGGCCAGGACGGCGGACACCTTGGGCAACTTCATCGAGCAAGACCTGCTTCTTGAGCGGTGGTCACGGGGAGAGTCCGTGCAACCCGTCAGCATAGATCTTTTCGTATGATCGTGATATCGACATTCTTTTGAGCCGCTGCGTCAACCTGGGCCTGTTTCGGGCGATTTGACCGGAAAAGTCCGACCCGGCCGAGGATGGCGGGCGTGCGCGGGCGCACGCCAGTGACCGCCCGTCGCACCGGGGAGGGACCACCGGGCGAAACGTTGACCGGCGATTGTGCGCCGTGGTCTGATGAAGCGTTTTTCCTCCTCGGCAGCAGGGGAAGCCGGTCCGAATCCGGCGCTGACCCGCAACCGTAGGCCTGGCCCCCGAGAGGGGCGCGGGCGAGCCGGAATGCCTGCGCCGAGGGTTGTCCAGCAACACGAGCGCCGTCGCGGACTGCGGTGCGACGGTGACGGCTGCCCCGGTACGGGCACGCCGTTCGCTGCGCACGGCCCCGCGTCGACCGACTGGGGAGTGTCCGGTGAAGGTCCGCAGCACCCGTACGAGCGGCAGAGACCGCCGCACCCTGTCCCTCGCAGCGGCCACCGCGTTCGCCGTGGCGGCGGGCAGCGCCGTCCTGCTCGGCCACCCCGGCTCCGCCGCCGCGCTCCCCTCGCCCCCGCCCCCGCCCTCGGCGGCCGGCACCCGGGCGCCGCACGCCGGCGCGCTCGTCCACTCCGCGCAGGCGGACGGCCGGACACCCGACCTCGCCAAGGGCTCCGGCTACCTCACCGACCCGGCCCGGCTGCTCGGCGGCCACTACTACGAGGCCTTCCCCGACTCCGGGTTCGCCGACTTCGGCCTCACCGTCGACGCGGCCTTCGCCCTCGCCGCCACCGGCACCGACGACCCGGCGCTGCGCCGGATCGCCGACTTCCTCGACGGGCGCGGCACGGACGGCAGCGGCCGCACCGCGGACGACTGGACGGGGATCGGCACCGAGTACGCGGGCGGCGGCTCGATCGGCAAGGAGGCGCTGCTGGCCGAGGTGGTCGGCCGGGACCCGCACCACTTCGGCGGACAGGACCTGATCGCCGCACTGGCGGGGACGGTCTGCGCCGCGCCCAGCACCGCACCCGACACCGCCTGCGCGGCGGCCGGCAACTACACCTACGCCACCTCGGTGTTCTCCCAGGCGCTCGGCGTCATGGCGCAGCTGCGGGCGGGGGAAACCGCGGCCGCCGCCGGCCCGGCCGGCTACCTGAAGAGCCTTCAGCACGCCGACGGTTCGTGGCCCAGCCTGATCCCCGCCACCGGGGACTCGGACGTGGACAGCACCGCGATGGCCGCGATGGCCCTCGCCCTGCTCGCCGACGACCCCGCGGCGCGGCAGGCGGTGGACCGGGCGGCGGCGTGGATCGCCGGCCGGCAGCTGGCCGACGGCGGCTTCCCCGGAGCGGCCGGGGACTCCACCAACTCCGCGGCCCTCGCCGTCCAGGGCCTGGGCCTGCGGGCCGCCTCGTACAGTGCGGAGATCGCCCGGGCCCGGGACTTCCTGACCGGGCAGCAGAACCCGGACGGCGGCTTCAACGTCGCGGCCGGGGGCCAGCAGGGCTCGGACGTCCGGGCCTCCACCCAGGCGCTGGGCGGTGCGGTCGGGACCTCCTTCGGGGCGCTGAGCCGCCCACTCGACGGGACCCAGCCGACCGGTTCGCCCTCGCCGACGGCCACGGGCTCTCCGACGGCCACGGGCTCGCCGACGGCCACGGGCTCTCCGACGGCCACGGGCTCTCCGACGGTGACTCCTTCGCCCACGGTGACCACGTCGCCCACCGCGACGGCGTCGCCCACGGAGACCACGCCGCCGACCGCGTCCCCGAGTGCGACCGCGTCGCCGACCACGACCGGGACCGCCCCGACCGCCACGCCCTCCGGGTCCGCCCCGCCCGCTGTCGGCGCCCCTGTTGACACCCCAGCCCCCGGCCGGACAGCCGACCGCCCGGGCCCCGGCGGGCACACCGCGTACCCCGCCACGCCGGTCCGCCTCGACGTGCCCGCGCCCGCCGGCTCCGGCCTCGCGAGCACCGGCACCGAGGTGGAGCCGCTCGCCCTGACGGCCCTGGCCCTGCTGCTGGCCGGCGGCGGCGCCGTCGCCTACGCCCGCCGTTCCCGTTCGTCCGCCGGGAGGCACCGGTGAACCGCTCGACGCCCAACCGGCCGGCCGGAGTCCTGGCCGTGCTGACCCTGCTCGCCGCCGTACTCGGCCTGGCGGGCTCGGCGGCGGCCGACCCGCTGCCCATCGGCCGCTGCACCACGAGCTCCGGGGTGGTGCTCGCGGTGGACCTCGGCAGGTGGGGCGGCCCGCTGCTGCGCTCCTGCGGCACCACCCCGACCACCGGGTACGCCCTGCTCAACCAGGGCGGCTGGCGGACCGCCGGCACCGGGCACGACGGCCCGGCGTTCATCTGCCGGATCGGCTACAGCGGGTACCAGGGCGGCAAGCAGTTCCCGCCGCCCGAGCAGGAGAAGTGCGTGCTGACGCCGCCCGCGACGGCGTACTGGTCCTACTGGCATGCCGACCCGGGTGAGAACACCTGGTCGTACAGCCAGCTCGGGGCGATGAGCTACCACCCGAAGCCGGGCGGCGTCGACCTGTGGATCTTCGGTGCAACCGACCTCGAGGGCACCCAGGGGCGCCCGGCGTACGCGCCCGACACCGTCCGGGCGCTCAACGCCGACCCGGTGGGCGAGGGCACCGGAGGTGCCGGGTCGGGCAGTGCCGCGGGCGGTTCGACCGGCACGGCCGGTACGACCGGGTCCTCCGGCTCGACCGGCTCGACCGGCTCCGCAGGATCCTCCGGCTCGACCGGATCCACCGGCTCCACGGGAGGGGCCGGATCCACCGGCTCGGCCGGCGGCTCCGGAGCCGGTCAGGGAACGGCCACCGGCGGTACGTCCGCCGGTGGTGCGACCGGCGGCGGCACGGCGGGCAGCGGTGCCGCCGCCGGCGGCGGGGGAGGCGCGGCCACCGGTGGATCCGCTGCCGGCGGCACCGGGCGCAAGCCCGTCCCCGTCCCGTCCACCGCCGCCCGGACCACGCCGCCGCCCGCCACCGGCACGGCCCCGGACGCCACGGCCACCGAGCCGCCGCCCGCCGACCCCTCGCCCGAGCAGCCCGCTGCGGACCCGGCCGCCGCCGTGACGCCCACCGACACCCCGGCCGCCACTGCGACCGACACCCCGGAGACCGCGTCTCCCACGGCCGCCCCGTCGCCGTCCGGCACCTCCCGGGTGGTGGACGCCGATCCGGTCGCCGACGCACCGCACGACGCGGGCTCGATCGCCCCCGGCCTGGTCGCCGTGGCGATCGTCCTCGGGCTCGGCCTCGCCACGCTGTTCGCCGCCCGGCGGCGCCGCCGACAGGCGGACTGATCCCGTGTCGACCCAGCGCCCCGCCGAGCACACCCCGCGCCCCGCCGAGCGCACCCCCCATGCCGCAGAGCGGTCCCCGCGCCGAAAGGAGTCCGGGGGCCGCCGGGTGCCGCGCTCCCTGCACCCGCTGGCCTGGTGGATCTGGGCCCTGGCCCTCGCCACCGCCGCGGGCCGCACCACCAACCCGCTGATCCTGCTGACCGTCCTCGCCGTGCTCGGCTACGTGGTCACCGCCCGCCGCACCGAGGCCCCCTGGGCCCGCGGCTTCCGCTACTACCTGTGGCTGGCACTGGCCGTGGTGGCGATCCGGGTGGTGTTCCGCTGCGTCTTCGCCACCGGCATCACCCCGCAGGACCACCTGTTGTTCTCCCTCCCGCACATCCCGACGCCCGCCTGGTACGCCGGGATCGAGATCGGCGGCCCGGTCTCGCTGGAGGCCACCCTCTCCGCGGCCTTCGACGGACTGCGCCTGGCCTGCCTGCTCTGCTGCATCGGCGCGGCCAACACCCTGGCCAACCCGAAGCGGGCGCTGCGGGTGCTGCCGGGCGCCCTCTACGAGCTGGGCGTGGCCGTGACGGTCGCGGTCAGCGTCGCCCCCCAGCTCGTCCAGAGCGTCCAACGGGTCGCCCGGGCCCGGCGGTTGCGCGCCGGAGGCCGGTCCGGGGTGCGGGCGATGCGCGGCATCGTGGTCCCCGTCCTGGAGGACGCGCTGGACCGCTCGCTGCGGCTCGCCGCCGCCATGGACTCGCGCGGCTACGGCCGTTCGGGCACCGCGACCCGGCGCTCCCGCCGGGCCACCGGAGCGCTGATGCTGGCCGGCATGGCCGGGCTCTGCGCGGGTGTGTACGGCCTGCTCGACGGCACCGCACCCGCCCTGCTCGGCCTGCCCGCCCTGGCCGGCGGCGCGGCACTCTGCTGCGCCGGCCTGGTGCTCGGCGGCCGCCGGGTCAGCCGCACCGGCTACCGGCCCGATCCGTGGCGGGCCGCCGAGTGGGGCGTCGCGGCCTGCGGTGTGCTCGCCGCCGTGGTCCTGTTCGCCACCGTCGGGTACTCCGCGACCGAGCTCAACCCCTCGCTCCACCCGCTCGTCTGGCCGCCGCTGCCGGCCGTCCCGACGGCCGCCGTGCTCCTCGCGGGCGCCGCCGGACTGATCGCCCCGCAGCCCGAGCGCGGCCCCGCGCGCGCCGCGGTGCCCGCCCCGAGGTCCGCCCGACCGTCCGACCGCACGCCCGCCGAGGTGGCCAAGTGATCCGTTTCGACCACGTCGCAGTCCAGTACGAGGGCGCCGCCGAACCGGTGCTGCGCGATGTGGACCTGTACGTCCCGGAGGGCGAGCTCTGCCTGGTGGTCGGGAGGACCGGCGCGGGCAAGTCCACCCTGCTCGGCGCCGTGAACGGCCTCGTCCCGCACTTCACCGGCGGCACCCTGCGCGGCAGCGTCACCGTCGATGGCCGGGATACCGCCGAGCACCCGCCACGGGAGCTCGCCGACGTGGTGGGCGTGGTCGGCCAGGATCCGTCGGCCGGCTTCACCACCGACACGGTGGAGGAGGAACTCGCCTACACCATGGAACAGTTGGCAATCCCGCCGGAGGTCATGCGCAAGCGCGTGGAGGAGACCCTGGATCTGCTCGGCCTGGCCGAGCTGCGGCACCGCGCCCTGCACGAGCTCTCCGGTGGACAGCAGCAGCGGGTGGCCATCGGCTCGGTGCTCACGGCGCACCCGCGGATCCTGGTGATGGACGAGCCGACCTCCGCCCTCGACCCGACCGCCGCCGAGGAGGTGCTCGCCGCCGTCACCCGGCTGGTGCACGACCTCGGCGTCACCGTGCTGCTCGCCGAGCACCGCCTGGAGCGCGTCGTCCAGTACGCGGACCGGGTCGCCTACCTGCCCGGCGACGGCACCGTCGTGCACGGCCCGCCCGCCGAGGTCTTCGCCCGTACGGCCGTCGCGCCCCCGGTGGTGCACCTCGGCCGGCTGGCCGGCTGGCAGCCGCTGCCGCTCTCCGTGCGCGACGCCCGCCGGGCCGCCGCCCCGCTGCGGGAGCGGCTCGCCGCCGAACCCCTACCGCCGCCGCGCCGCCCGCCGGGCGAGGGCGAGGAGGTGCTCACCGCGCGCAAGGTGGTCGTCCGGTACGGGCCGGTCGCCGCCGTCCGGGAGGTCGACCTGGAGCTGAGGTCCGGGCAGGTCACCGCGCTGATGGGCCGCAACGGCTCCGGCAAGTCCTCGCTGCTCTGGGCCCTGCAGGGCTCCGGCCCCCGGCAGGCGGGCACCGTGCGGGTCACCGCGGCGGGCCGCGGCGGCGACCCGGGGCGGCTGTCCGCCGCCGAGGCGCGGCGCCTGGTCGGCCTCGTCCCGCAGACCCCGACCGATCTGCTCTACCTGGAGTCCGTCACCGAGGAACTCGCCCAGGCGGACCGGGAGTCGGCCACCGCCGGCGGTCCGTCCGCGCGGGAGGTCCTGGACCGGCTGGCACCCGGCATCGCGGGCGGGACGCACCCGCGCGACCTCTCCGAAGGGCAGAAGCTCGCCCTGGTGCTGGCCGTCCAACTCGCCGCCGCGCCCCGGGTGGTGCTGCTCGACGAGCCGACCAGGGGCCTGGACTACCAGGCGAAGGAGGCGCTGATCCGGATCGTCGACGGGCTCGCGGCCGAGGGGCGCAGCGTCGTGGTCTCCACCCACGACGTGGAGTTCGTGGCCGCCGCGGCGGACCGGGTGGTGGTGATGGCCGAGGGCGAGGTGGTCGCCGACGGTTCGACCGCCGAGGTGATCGTCGCCTCGCCGACCTTCGCCCCCCAGACGGCCAAGGTGCTGGCGCCGCTGCCCTGTCTCACCGTGCGCCAGGTGGAAGAGGCGCTCCGGACGACGGCGGGTGCGCGGTGACGGCGGCCCGGGCGGCCGCCGTCCGCATCCCCGGCCGGGCGCGGATCGTGGTGGCGTGCGCCGCCTTCATCGGCGTGGTCGCGTTCTGCTGGCCGTTCGTGGTCGCGCCGGGGGCGTTCGGGTCCTCCTACGCCCCGCCGCTGATCTTCGGGGCCCTGCTGGTGCTGGTGCTCGCCGTCGTGATCGCGGAGATCTCGGTCGGCGGGATCGACGCCAAGGCGCTCGCCATGCTGGGCGTGCTCTCCGCCGTCAACGCCGGGCTGCGGCCGCTCGGCGCGGGCACCGCCGGGGTCGAGACGGTCTTCTTCGTCCTGGTCCTGGCCGGGCGGGTCTTCGGCCCCGGCTTCGGGTTCACCCTGGGGTGCACCTCGCTGTTCGCCTCCGCGCTGCTGACCGGCGGCGTCGGCCCCTGGATGCCGTACCAGATGTTCGGCTGCGCCTTCGTCGGGATGCTCGCCGGGCTGCTGCCGAGGGTGCGCGGGCGGTGGGAGACCGGGCTGCTCGCGGTCTACGGTTCGCTCTCCGGCTATCTCTTCGGCTTCCTGCTGAACCTGTCCTTCTGGCCGTTCTCGCTCGACCCGGGCAGCTCCATCGCCTATCTGCCCGGCCTGCCCTTCACCGAGCAGTGGCACCGCTACCTGCTCTTCGACCTGGCCACCTCGCTGGGCTGGGACACCGGCCGGGCCGTCACCAACCTGATCGCGATCCTGGTGGTCGGACCGGCCGTACTCACGGTGTTCCGCCGGGCCGCCCGTCGCGCCAACTTCGAGCCCCGGGTGCGGTTCGAGCCCGGTGCGCCGGTCGCCTCACCGGTCGCCTCACCGGTCGCCCCACCTGGCCCCGGGGCGGCGGAGGGCGCGCACTGAGGACGGGCGGTCGGCCCGGGGAGGGTTACCGCGGGTGGGGTGCGTCGTTCTCCAGGCATGAGAAACGACCTCCCCGTCCGCGGCTTCGCCAGTGAAGAAACGATTCTCCACGAGCAGGCTCCGATCTTCGCGCACCTCGCCTCGCTCTGGATCCGATACGGGCGGACGGTGCCGGGCCAGGCCGACCCGGAGTGGCACCGACTCGCCGCCCCACCCCGGTTCTCCCCGCCGGCGCCCGGGACCACGGGGGAGTACGCATGACGGGCCGGGAGTTCCCGAAGGTCCCGC
The DNA here is from genome assembly GCF_043202015.1 of Kitasatospora sp. NPDC048239. Lineage (NCBI taxonomy): Bacteria > Bacillati > Actinomycetota > Actinomycetes > Kitasatosporales > Streptomycetaceae > Kitasatospora > Kitasatospora sp. NPDC048239. The sequence continues at coordinate 633,191 of NZ_JBICZP010000005.1, forward strand.
CGCAGCGCTCCGGCACGGCGGGGACGGCCCTGTACCTCGAACTGCGGGTGGTGGTCTGCCCCGGCCTCACCGTCCCGGTGCAGGCCTGCCTGCGGTACGACCGGGCCGAGCCCTACGCGGTGTACCTGGACAGCCACATCGACCTGGCGGAGCCGATCACCTGGATGTTCGCCCGCGACCTGCTGGTGACGGGGATGGCGGAGTGGGCGGGGATGGGCGACGTCTGGATCTGCCCGGGCGCGGGCACCGACACGGGCACCGTGTTCATCTCCCTGGGCGGCGACGACGCCGCCGTCGTGCTGCGCGCCCGGGCCTCCGCCGTCCGGACCTTCCTCGGATACACCGAGTGCCTCGTCCCGCTCGGCCGCGAGCACGAGCACTTCGACGTGGACGGCCTGGTCCGCCGACTGTTGGACCACGGCCAGGGTGGGCACTGACCGGGCCGGCCGCCGCGCGCACGGGCCCCGGCGGCCGGGCATCCCGCCCCGGGGCGGCGGCTTGACAGGCGGTTCTCCCGGCTGGATACCCTGACCCCGTCGAACGCTGACCGAATGATCGGTAGGTGCACCGGATGGTGGAGCCGTTGGCACGGAACGACGGAGAGGCGGCGGGCCGGCGGACCCCCGGCGCGCCGCAGCTCGGCGAGCCGCTCCCGGACGAACTGCTGGACGCCGGCGAGCGGATGACCGTGGCGGAGCTGCGCGATCACCAACTCGCCCGTCTGAAGGCCACCCTGCGCCACGCGTACGACCACGTCGAGCTCTACCGGCGGAAGTTCGACGCGGCCGGGGTCGCACCCGAGGACTGCCGGACGCTGGCGGACCTGGCGCGCTTCCCCTTCACCATCAAGGCCGACCTGCGGGACACCTACCCCTACGGCATGTTCGCCGTCCCGATGTCGGAGGTCCGCCGGATCCACGCGTCCAGCGGCACCACCGGCCGCCCCACCGTGGTCGGCTACACCGAGCACGACCTCTCGGTCTGGGCCGACCTGGTGGCGCGCTCGATCCGGGCGGCGGGCGGGCGGCGCGGCCACCGGGTGCACATCGCCTACGGGTACGGGCTGTTCACCGGCGGCCTCGGGGCGCACGACGGGGCCGAACGGGCCGGGTGCACGGTCATCCCGGCCTCCGGCGGCATGACGGCCCGCCAGGTGCAGCTCATCCAGGACCTCCGGCCCGAGATCATCATGGTCACCCCCTCCTATCTGCTCACGCTGCTCGACGAGTTCGACCGGCAGGGCGTCGACCCGCGCAGCACCTCCCTGCGGATCGGCATCCTCGGCGCCGAACCGTGGACGGAGGAGATGCGCCGGGAGATCGAGGGGCGGACGGGCATCCACGCCGTCGACATATACGGCCTCTCCGAGGTGATGGGCCCGGGCGTCGCCCAGGAGTGCGTGGAGACCAAGGACGGCCTGCACATCTGGGAGGACCACTTCTACCCGGAGGTGGTGGACCCGCTCACGGACCAGGTGCAGGCCGAGGGCGAGAGCGGCGAGCTCGTCTTCACCTCCCTCGGCAAGGAGGCGCTGCCGGTCATCCGCTACCGCACCCGCGACCTCACCCGGCTGCTGCCCGGCACCGCGCGGCCGGCCTTCCGCCGGATGGAGAAGGTCACCGGCCGCAGCGACGACATGATCATCCTGCGCGGGGTGAACCTGTTCCCCACCCAGATCGAGGAGATCCTGCTGCGGACGCCCGGCGTCGCCCCGCACTTCCAGCTGCGGCTGACCCGCCGGGACCGGCTGGACCGGATGGCCGTCCGGGTCGAGGCGCGCCCCGGCGCCACGGCCGAGCAGCGGGCCGCCGCGGCCGCCGGGATCGCCCGCGGCGTGAAGGACGGCGTCGGTGTCACCGTGGAGGTCGAGGTGGTCGAGCCCTACGAGCTGGAGCGGTCGGTCGGCAAGATCCGCCGCATCGTCGACCTGCGGGAGCAGTGAGCGCGAGCCCGGAGCAGCCCGGCGCCCCTACCGGTACCGACCGCGTCAGGGAGCCGTCAAGGACGGCGGTCCAGGCGTAGGCCGTGCGTCAAGGCCGAGGGCGTCCGGGGCTCGGAGGGCATCCACTGGAACGGCGGGCCGCGCACCTGAGCGGCGGCCCGAACCGGTCCCGGAAGGATCCCACCGCCATGAGCAGCACCCAGGTCGTCCCCGCCGTCGAGCAGCCATCGCGTCGGACCGCGCCGGAGACGGCGCCGGTGCGCCCGCGGGTCCGGACGGCACTCGTCGCCGTCCGCCCGGCGGGGCCGGAGGGCTCCGCCGCCGACGGTCCCGCTGCCGCGGCCACCGCCGTGCGCAGCAGGGCCGCGCACTGCCGGTTCGCGGTGCAGTACCTGGACTGACCCCGCGCCGCCGTGCCCCCGGCCCCGCGCCGCCGCCGTCTCCCTTACCCCCGTTGCCCGCAGGAGCAGCACACCATGACCAAGCCGTCCGCCCCCGCGCTCGCCGTCCTCCCCGCCCCCGGCCGTTCCGGCGGCCGACCGCCCGGCACCCCGACCTGCACCGAGCCGCCGCTCGGCAGCCCCTGGCCCGGATCGGCCCGCCGGGGCCCCGGCGGCGAGGTACTGGTCGGCGGGGTCGGGCTGGCGGAGGCCGCCGAACGCTTCGGCACCCCGCTGTACGTGCTGGACGAGGCCGAGGTGCGCGCCCGCGCCCGCGCCTACCGCCGGGCCCTCCCGCAGGCCGAGGTGCTCTACGCCGCCAAGGCCTTCCTGTGCAGCGCGATGGCCGAATGGGTCGCCGAGGAGGGCCTCGGCCTGGACGTCTGCTCCGCGGGCGAGCTGTGGCTGGCCGCCGCGGCGGGCTTCCCCGCGCAGCGGATCCTGCTGCACGGCAACGCCAAGACCCCGGACGAGCTGCGGCTCGCCCGCCGGCTGCGGGTCGGCCGGATCGTCATCGACGGCCCGGCCGAGATCGCCCGGCTGGCCGCCCTGGTGGCCGCCGACACACCCCAGCGGGTGCTGGTCCGGGTGGTGCCGGGGATCGCGGCCGGCCACCACGAGGCGGTCCGCACCGGCGTCGGCGGGCAGAAGTTCGGCTTCCCGATCGAGGGCGGGGACGCGGCCGACGCGATCGCCCGGATCCTCGCCCAGCCCGGCCTCGAACTCGCCGGCCTGCACTGCCACCTGGGCTCGCAGATCACCGAGGTCGAGCCCTACCTGGCCGGCGTGGACGCCCTGGTGCGGCTGCTGGCCGAGGTCCGCGACCGGCACGGCGCCGAGCTGCCCGAGCTGGACCTCGGCGGCGGCCACGGCATCCGCTACCTGCCCGGGGACGGCGAACTCGACCTCGCGGACTTCGCCGCCCGGGTGAGCGGCCGGCTGTCCGAGCGCTGCGCCGAGGCCGGCCTCGCCGTACCGCGCCTGCTGGTAGAGCCGGGCCGGGCCGTTGCCGGACCGGCGGCGGTCGCCGTCTACCGCGTGCTGTCCGTGAAGCACACCGCCGACGGCCGCTGCTACGCCGCCGTCGACGGCGGCATGAGCGACAACCCGCGCCCCGCCCTCTACGGGTCGCCCTACACCGCCCGCCTGGTCGGCCGCCGCTCCGACGCCCCGACCGCCCCGATGGACGTGGTCGGCCGGCACTGCGAGGCCGGGGACGTCCTGGTCCGCGGCGCCAGCCTCCCCGCCGACCTGCGGGCTGGCGACCTGCTCGCCGTCCCCGCCGCCGGCGCCTACCAGCTCTCGATGGCCTCCGGCTACAACCTGGTCGGCCGCCCCGCCGTCGCCGCCGTCCGCGACGGCCGCGCCCGACTGCTCATCCGCCGCGAGACCGTCGACGACTTCCGCACCCGCGAGGTCGGCCGCTGACCGCGCACCCACGACCGCGATGCCGGGCCATCCGAACGTCCCGGCCAAGCAACGAAAAAGAGCCGGGGCCCGGTGCGCACATGCACACCGGGCCCCGGCCCTCGTCGTAGCGGGGACAGGATTTGAACCTGCGACCTCTGGGTTATGAGCCCAGCGAGCTACCGAGCTGCTCCACCCCGCGTCGGTGAACCAGACTCTACGCCACTCGCGCCCCAGAACGAAAACGCCTATCGCCCCCACGGCGCCCGACCGCTCTCCGAGCGCCCACCGCCCCGGGAAAATCGCTGGCAGTGGCCGGGCCCGGGCGGTTGGCTCTCACCGTGACGTTTCATGAGAACGAGATCCGGGTGGACGAGGCGGTCGTCCGGTCGCTGCTGAGGGAGCAGCGACCGGAGTGGGCCGACCTCCCCGTTGCGCCGGCCGGCGCGGGGACGGACAACACGATGTACCGGCTCGGCGGGCAGCTGCTCGTGCGGCTGCCGCGGACCGCGGACAACGCGGAGGCCGTACGGAAGGAGCAGAGCTGGCTGCCGCGGCTGGCGCCGCACCTCGCCTGCCGCATCCCGGAGCCGGTGCACGCCGGCACCCCGGGTGCCGCCTTTCCGCTCGCCTGGTCGGTGTACCGCTGGATCGACGGCGACGAGGTCGGCCCGGGATCGGTCACCGACTGGCCCGCCTTCGGGGCCGACCTGGCTGCGGCCGTGCAGAGCCTGCACTCCGCCCCCCTCATGGGGGCCGCTCGGCAGGGCGAGCTCAGCTGGTACCGCGGTGGCGGTCTGCAGGAGTGCGACGGGTGGGTCGGCGAGCGCTTCGACGACTGCCGGGCGATCCAGGGCCTCGACCTCGACCTGGACCGTCTGCGCAGGCTGTGGCGGAGCGCGCTCGCGCTGCCCGAGCCCTCCGGCCGCCAGGTGTGGCTGCACGGGGACCTCAAACCCACCAACCTGCTGGTCCGGCAGGGGAGGCTGCACGCCGTCATCGACTTCGGAGCCCTCTCGGTAGGCTTTCCCGACGCCGAGCACGCGCCGCTGTGGGATCTCCCGCCCGGGGCCCGGCAGGCGTACTGGGAGGCGATGAGCCTCGACGACGTGACGTGGCAGCGCGCCCGCGCGTGGGCCATCGCCGTCGGACTCAGCGGGGTGTCGTACTACTGGCACACCTATCCGGCCTTCGTCGGCGAATGCCTGGCACGGCTGCGCGCGATCCTGGCGGCCGCCGACGAGCGGTGAGCCGGGTCGTGACGAAGCATCACCACTGGTTCCAGGTGCGCTGGTTGCCGACTCCCCCCGCACCGGACGGTCGGCTGAGGGGGTGCCACCGAGGCCGCCCGCAGCGAGATGGTCGCCACCGTCTCCATCGACGGCGGCGCCCCCGTCAAGGTCGACTCCTACCCCCCGCCGACACGTTCAACGGCCAGATCCTCTGCACCAGCCCCCAGTTGGCCGCCGGAAGCCACATCGTCACCGTCACCAGCACGGTGCCGCCGACCCCCGCTCCAGTGGAACGGCCGTCACCCTCGACAGCTACACCGCCAGCACCTGACCCGACTCCGGTAAGCGCCGCTGGTCCGTCCCGGTCCCCACGGCCGGGGCGGACCAGCCCTCGGCAGGGGCGTCAGCCGTCCCGACTGGCCGAGGTGCTCCCGGCGGTCAGGGCCAGCCAGCCGAGGACGGGAATGCCCAGGGTGACGGCGAGCGGCCACTGTGTCGCCATGAAGACGAGGCTGCCGAGGAGCGAGAGGAAGACGACGAGGGCGCCCACGGAGGCGGGGATCGACCGCGCGCCGGGGCGCCACCCGGCCAGCCCGTGGGCGGTGAGGGCCGACCCCAGGCCGGCCAGGAGGGCCACCTTCAACGCGGTCAGCCAGGGCGTGATGGGGTTCTGGGCGCGGTGCCCGTGGTACGAGACCTCGGCCACCCGCCCCCGGAAGAGCGTCAGCTCCACGTCCGTGCCGACCTCCACATCGTCGTAGAAGGCCTCACCGACCGTGTAGGTGCGCTTGGGGGCCGTCTCACGTGCGACGGTCAACCGGTAGGTGGCACCGTTGTCGCCGTGGTCGACCTTTCCCGCCGTCACCTTGCCGGTCTCGTGCAGTGCGCAGTCTTTGCCCGGCGTGGCCTCAGCGGTGCCGCACACCGGGGCGTGGCGGTAGGCGCCCACCGCGTGGTGGCCCTCGACGAACCAGCTGAAGCCGAGCACGGTGGTGGCCAGCCCGGCCAGCACGAGCAGGGTTCGTGCCAGCACGCGGACGACCAGTCCGGCGATCCGTCGGAATCTGCCGGGCGGCCTCGCGTCCCTGATGCGCGCGTTCATCGCAACCCCCTCGATCGCGTCGCCGGACACCTCCCCGATGCCCGCAGACGATGCTTCCAGGGAGGCCGCCGCCGGGCGAGGGGCCCGGCGCGCTTGTGACCAACCTGTGGAAGTCCGCTGGGCTTCACTTGTCGAGGTTGTTCGCCCAGAGGCTCTTGTCGTCGACGTTGTCCCTGGTGATCAGGGCGGAGGGGACCTGGTCCTCCAGGCCGTTGGGCAGCTGGACGATGGTGGAGTTGTGGTCGGTCGGCCCGGGTTGGAAGGTCCGGCCCTCGGCGGCGGCCTGGGCGTAGAAGAGGGCGTACTTGGCGTAGAGGTCGGCGGGCTGGTTGACGGTGGCGTCGATCTCGCCCCGGCGGATGGCGTCGAGTTCGGCGGGGATACCGTCGTTGGAGACGATGGTGAGGTGGCCGGGCTGGCCGGCGGGCTTGAGCAGGCCCTTCTGGCGCAGGACGTCGAGGGTGGGCTGGAGGAAGACGCCGCCGGCCTGCATGTAGATGCCGTTGAGGTCCGGGTTGGCGGCCAGCGTGGCTTGGAGCTTGCCGGCGGCGACGTCGCCCTTCCACTCGGTGGGCAGCGCGATCACCTCGATCCCGGGGAAGCCGCGCCGCATGCAGGTGCCGAACGCCTCGGAGCGCTCGTAGCCGTTGATGGAGTCGAGGGACCCCTGGAGTTCGGCGACCTTGCCCTTGCCGCGCAGCTGCCTGCCGAGGAACTCACAGGCCTTGGTGCCGTACGAGCGGTTGTCGGTGCGGACCACCATGTACACCTCGCCGTGTTCCGGTTCGGTGTCGACGCTGACGGCGTGGACGTTGTCGGCCCACAGCCGGCCGAGCAGCGCGTCGGAGTTCCTGGTGTTCTGCGGGGCTATGACGACCGACTTGGGGTGGCGGCTCGCCAGCGACTGGACGTTTTTGGCGAACGTGTCCTCGTCGCCGTTGGAGTGGGTCAGGGGCAGGACGTTCAGGTGCTGCTCGGTGATCTCCTGCTGGATGTACTTCGCGTAGGCCTTCCAGAAGTCGGAGTCGGCGCGGGGGACGTCGATGCCGATCTGCGGGGGAGCGCTGCCGGGGGCGGAGAGGCCTCCGCATGCGGAGAGGCACCCGATGAGGAGCACGCCGGCGCCGCCGGCCCGGGTGGTGCGGGTGGTGCGGGTGTTCATGGTCGGACCGTTCTGGGTGGTGGGGACCGTCTTGTACGGGGGATCGAAGGCGGGGCGTCGGCCGGTCGAGGTCAGCCGGTGGAGCCGAGTCCCGCGGAGTTGTTCACGACCTCCGTCGCCAGCCACTCCTCGACGGCCGCGACGTGGACCGCGCTCGCGCTGGCGGCGCGCTGGGCGTCGCGGTCGACGAGGGCCCGCCAGATGGCCTCGTGCTCCCGGTGGGCCTGCTCACGGGCGGTGGCGACGGGGGTGCCCTCGGCCGGGGACCGGGGCACGGTGCCGCGGACGATGCGCAGCCGCTGGGTGTGCGTGGAGAGGATGCCGAGCAGGGTGGACAGGACCGGGTTGTCCACCGAGTCGGCGATGGTGCGGTGGAACGCGATGTCGAGCTCGACGAACTCCTCGATGCTCACGGCGGCGGCGCTCTGGTCGAGGATGTCCCGGAGCGTTCGCAGCCGGCCGGCGGTGAGCCGGCCGGCTGCCAGGGCGGTGGCCTGCGGTTCGAGCAACCGCCTTACCTGGAGGAGCTGTTGGGCGGTGTGCCCGTGGGAGACGTCGGCGGCGAACGCCATCGCCTCCAGGAGGATGTGGGGCTCCAGCCCGGAGACGTAGGTGCCGTCGCCCTGCCTGGGGATGAGGATGCGCATCGCGGTGAGTGCGCGGACGGCCTCCCGGAGCGAGTTGCGCGACAGCCCGAGCTGGTCGGCGAGGTCGGCCTCGTTCGGGAGGCGGGTGCCGGGTTGCAGGGTGCCGGAGACGATCATGTCCTTGATCTTCTCGATTGCTTCTTCGGTGACCGCCACGGGTGTTCGCCTCCGGCGTTTCGGTGTACGGGGGTGGGAGTGGTGGGAGTGGAGGACGGAACGGCCGGAGCGGCGCGACCAGACCCCGCCAGGCTGGTCGCGCCGCTCCGGCGGCTTCGGTGGGCCCGGGGCCTCTCCTGCGGATCACGCCGGGTGATCGAGAAGGAGCGGCCCTACTCCTGCTTCTCGCCGGAGGCGAAGCGGGAGATGATCAGCGCGACGATGATGATCGCGCCGTTGAGGAACTGGTTCCACAGCGGTGGGACGCCCGCGAGGGTCATCACGTTGACCACGAGCTGGAGGGTCAGCACGCCGGTGAGCGCGCCGAAGAGGGTGCCCCGGCCGCCGTTGAGGCTGACGCCGCCGATCACGGTGGCGGCGAAGACCTGGAAGATCCAGCCGTTGCCCTGGTCGGCGGAGATGGAGCCGTAGTGGCCGGTGTAGAGGACCCCGGCGAACGCGGCGAGCAGGCCGCCGAGGATCAGCACGGTCCAGGTGATCCGGTCGACCCGGATGCCGGCGGCCCGGGCCGCCTCCGGGTTGCCGCCGATCGCGTACAGGGCGCGGCCGTGGCGCAGCCAGGCGAGCGCGGATCCGCCGGCGAGGAAGAGCAGGGCGCAGATCCAGATCGCGGCGGGCGCGCCGAGCCAGCTGGTGCGGCCGAGGTAGGTGAAGGAGCCGGGCAGGTTGACGATCGACTGGCCCTCGGAGATGGCGACCTGAAGGCCGCGCAGCAGGGTGAGGGCGCCCAGGGTGACGATGAACCCGTTGAGGCGCAGCTTGAGGATCAGGAAGCCGTTGATCGCGCCGATCAGGGCGCCGACCGCCAGGCACAGCGGGATGGCGCTCCAGGAGGGGAACAGTCCGAGGCCGTTGAAGCGGGCGCCGTGGTCGGGGAGGACCAGCCAGACGGCGATGACGGGGGCGACGCCGATGGTGGACTCCAGCGAGAGGTCCATCCGGCCGGCGATCAGGATCAGCGCCTCGGCGAGGACCAGGAGACTGAGCTCGGTGGCCTGTTGGCCGACGCCCAGGAGGTTGTCGGAGGTGAGGAAGGCCGGGGAGACGGCGAAGCCGATGATGCCGAGGACGAGCAGGACCGGTACCAGCGAGAGGTCGCGGTAGCGGGCGAGGTCGATGCGGCGGCCGGGGGCCGCGACGGCGGTGGCCGGGCGCGGGCGGACCTCAGTGGTGGGAGACATTGGGTTCCTTCGGATCGGTCGGGCCGGGCATGCCCTCCATGGCTGCGACCAGCTGTTCGTCGCTCCAGCCGTGCTCGAACTCCGCGACGACGCGGCCGTGGAACATGGCCACGACCCGGTCGCAGACCCGCAGGTCGTCGAGTTCGTCGGACACGATCAGGGCGGTCTTCCCGGCGTCGGCGACCTTGCGGACGGCGCCGAGCAGGGACTCCTTGGACTTGATGTCGACGCCGTTGGTGGGTCGGATGGCCACCAGCACGTGCGGTTCGGTGGCCAGCGCCCGGGCGATCACGACCTTCTGCTGGTTGCCGCCGGACAGCGCGGACACCGGGGCCGAGGCGCCGGGCGTCTTGATGTCGAGGTCGGCGATCATCCGCCCGGCGAAGGCCCGGGTCCGCGAGGGCAGCACGGTGCCGAACGGGCCGAGCTGGTCGGTGACGGTCAGGGTGGCGTTCTCGGCGACGCTGCGCTGCGGGATCAGGCCCTGGATGTGGCGGTCCTCGGGGACGAAGCCGATGCCGGCGGCGAGCGCGGCGGGGACGCGTCCGGTACGGACCGGGCGGCCCGCCACGGCGACGGTGCCGGCCTGCGGGCGGTGCAGGCCGGCGATGGTCTCGCCGAGCTGCACGTTGCCGCTGGCGGCCGCGCCGGCCACGCCGACGACCTCGCCGGCCCGTGCGGTCAGCGTGAAGTCCTGGTAGGCGCCGGCCAGGCTGAGCCCGGACACGTCGAGCAGGGCGGCGCCCTCGGAGCGGGTGCGGCCGGCCACCGACCAGGCGGGTTTGCTGCTGCGGGCGCTCTCGCCGGTCATCGCCTCCACCAGGGCCTGCTGGTGGAGGTCGGCGACCGGGGCGGTGACGATGTGTCGGGCGTCGCGGTAGACGGTGACGGTGGAGCAGAGGTCGTAGACCTCCTGGAGGTGGTGGGAGATGAAGAGGAAGGCGACGCCCTGCTGTTGGAGTGAGCGCAGCTTGTCGAAGAGCCGCTCGATGCCGCGGGCGTCGAGCTTGGCGGTGGGCTCGTCGAGGATGATGAACCGGGCGCCGAAGGACAGCGCGCGGGCGATCTCGACGAACTGCCGCTGTTCGACGCTCAGGGCCTCGGCGCGCGCGGTCGGGTCGACGTCCACCCCGTACTCGGTGAGCAGTTCGCCGGCCCGGTGGCGCAGTTGCCGCCAGCTGATCGGCCGCAGCGCTCGGGAGCTCTGCCGGTCCAGGAACAGGTTCTCGGCGACGGTCAGCGCGGGGATGATGGTGGAGCGCTGGTAGACGCAGGCGACCCGGGCGCGCCAGGCGGCGGTGTCCCCGGGGGCCGGGGCGCTCTCGCCGTCGAAGCGCAGGGTGCCGGTGTCGGGGTTCTGCAGGCCGGTGAGGATCGACACGAGCGTGGACTTGCCCGCGCCGTTGCGTCCGACCAGGGCGTGCGATTCGCCCGGCGCCACAGAGATGCGCGCGTCGGCGAGGGCGACGGTGGCGCCGAAGCGCTTGCTGATCCCGTCGGCCTCGACGACGGGGCCCCGGGCGGGGCTGGGGTCCGCCATGGCGGGTGTCCTTTCCGAGGGGCCCGTGAACGGTGGCCTGAGCGGGACGGCTTGGCGTCGCCACCGTTCACGGGAGTGCGGGGGTTACTTGCCGACGTTGTTGCCCCACAGGGCCTTGTCGTCGACGTTGTCCTTGGTGACCAGCGGAGCGGGCAGCTGGTCCTCCAGGCCGTTGGGCAGCTGGATGATGGTGGACTGGTGGTCGGTGGGGCCGGGCTGGAAGGTCTTGCCCTCGGCTCCGGCCTGCGCGTAGTACAGGGCGTACTTGGCGTAGAGGTCGGCCGGCTGCGAGATGGTCGCGTCGATGTCGCCCTTGCGGATCGCGTCGAACTCCTGCGGGATGCCGTCGTTGGAGACGATGGCGATGTGGCCGGGCTGGCCGGCGGGCTTGAGCAGGCCCTTCTGCTGCAGCAGGGCGAGGGTCGGCTGGAGGAAGACACCGCCGGCCTGCATGTAGACGCCGCCCAGGTCGGGGTTGGCGGCCAGGGTGGACTGCAGCTTGGCCGAGGCGACGTCGCCCTTCCACTCGGTGGCCAGCTCGATCACCTGGATGCCGGGGAACTTCTCCTTCATACAGGCGGCGAACGCCTCGGAGCGGTCGCGGCCGTTGACGGAGCTCAGTGCGCCCTGGAGCTCGGCCACCTTGCCCTTGCCGCCGAGCTGCCGCCCGAGGAACTCGCAGGCCTGGGTGCCGTAGGCCTTGTTGTCGGCGCGCACCACCATGTAGACGTTGCCCTTGTCCGGGCGGGTGTCGACGCTGACCACCGGGATCTTCTTGGCGGAGAGCTGTTCGAGGGTGGAGGCGATGGCGCCGGTGTCCTGCGGGGCCATGACGATGGCCTTGGCGCCGGTGTTCTGGAAGACCTGGGCGTTGGCGACCAGCTTGGTGACGTCGTTCTGCGAGTTGCTGACCGGCAGGGTGTTCAGGCCCTGGGTCGAGGCGTCCTGCTTGACGTACTGCGCGTAGGAGTTCCAGAAGTCGGAGTCGGCGCGCGGCAGGTCGATGCCGAGAGCCGGCTTGCCGCCGCCGGAGGCGGACGAGCCCGCGTCGCTGCCGCGGTTGCAGGCGGTGGCGAACCCCGCCAGGACGAGCACGGCGGCGGCCGTGGCCGCGATTCTGGTGGAGCGAGGCTTCATGGTGCTGATCTCCTTGGCTGGGATGACCGGTTCCGGTCGGGGAGCGAACCGGTGCGAGGGGACGGCCGGGCAGCCGGTCCCGGAGAGACGAAGCAGGGTGGGTCGGAAGGAGCCGGCCTCCCGTCCCGCCCTCAATGAGGAGGGGGCCGGCTCCAGCCCGCGGCTACCGGTGGCAGAGCACCGGACCGCGGTTCCCGCAGTCATCGGACGGCTTGCGGTACCGAGGACCCTATGAGCAGCGCCTGCGGCTGACAAGAGCAAACCTCGGATGAATCTTAACCGTGACGTCGGACGCCCCGCGGGGCGTGGCTGCAGGCGCAATTCGCCCGGTGGGCCGGGGGTTTCCGTCCCCAGGTGGTCGCATGGGTGGCCTGGCCAGGGTTCGTCCAGTAGGGGACGGGGGATTTCTTGCGGCAGAATGGGGGTCACTCATATGGTCAAGCGCCGCATATTCATCCGATGTGTGGCCGTGTGAGGCCCGTGCGCGCTGCATGCCGCCATCGCCGACCCCAGCCACCCGGAGCAGCCGTGAGAATCGCCCTGCACACCCGCGTCCGCCCGGACCGGATCGCCGAGTACGAGGCCGCCCACCGCGCCGTCCCCGCGGAACTCGCGGTCGCCATCCGCGCCGCGGGCGTCACCTCCTGGACCATCTGGCGCAGCGACTGCGAGCTGTTCCACCTCCTGGAGTGCGCGTCGTACCGGCGCCTGCTCGCCGAACTGGAAGGCCTCCCGGTCAACATCGCCTGGCAGGCGCGGATGGCCGAGCTGCTCGACGTCGTCCACGACTACTCCGAGGGCGGAGGTGCGGCCGGACTCCCGGTGGTGTGGGAGCTGTGACCTGACGCGGGAGCACCGCCCTACCAGGGCGCCGCCCACCCCGGACCGGCGGTCGGCCGGACTATGCTGCGGGGACCATCAGGACCAGGGAGGCAGCACCGTGCCAGTCACCGACGAGGCGATCGACAAGATCAAGGCCATGATCGTCAGCGGTGAGCTGCGCCCCGGTTCCCGGCTGCCCAAGGAGGCCGACCTGGCCGAGCGGCTCGGTCTCTCGCGCAACTCCCTGCGCGAGGCGGTGAAGGCGCTCTCGCTGATCCGGGTCCTCGACGTGCGCCAGGGCGACGGCACCTACGTCACCAGCCTGGAACCCGACCTGCTGCTCGACGCGCTCGGCTTCGTCCTGGACTTCCACCAGGACGACACCGTCCTGGAGTTCCTGGAGGTCCGCCGGATCCTGGAGCCCGCCGCCGCGGCCATGGCCGCCCGGGCGATGTCCGACGAGGACATCGCCGCGCTCGGCGCGGTCCTGGAAAGCCTGCGGGAGGATGCGACCTTGCAGGAACTGATCGACAACGACCTGGAGTTCCACCGCGCGATCGCCGCCGGCTCGGGCAACACGGTGCTCTGCTCGCTCATCGACGGGATCTCCGGCCCGACCGCGCGGGCGCGGATCTGGCGCGGACTCACCGAGGAGGGCGCGGTCGACCGGACCCGCCAGCAGCACCGCGCGATCTACGAGGCCATCGCCCACCGCCGCCCCGACGTCGCCCAGGCCTGGGCCACCGTCCACGTGGCCGGGGTCGAGCAGTGGCTGCGGGACACCCTGGGCGCCGCCGGGTCCGCCCTCGGCTGACTCCCGGGTCCACGCGCTCGCCCCGGTGGTGAAGGCCCAGGCGCCTCGGTCGTGATGGCTCAGGCGGAGAGCTCGCCGTCGAAGCGGAGCACCAGCGAGGGCGTGCCGTGGTAGTTGGGCGTGACGCCGACGGCGAGGTCCCAGACGTGGTGGTGGGAGTCGACGATCCGGCGGGAGGCCGTCCGGTCACACCTCCCCGGGGACGGGCACGTCGGGCGGCAGCAGCCCGGCGTCCGACAGGTCGGCCCAGAGCGCGGCCGGCACCGGGTGCCGGATCATGGCCGCGGCGTCGCGCACCTCGGCCGCGTTGCGGGCGCCGACCAGGACGCTGGTGACGGCCGGGTGCCCGAGCGGGAACTGCAGGGCCGCGGCGCGCAGCGGCACCCCGTGCCCGGCGCAGAGGGCCTTGAGGGCGAGGGCGCGCTGGAGCAGGACGTCGGGCGCGGCCGCGTAGTCGAAGGTGCTCCCCGGGCGCGGATCGGCGAGCAGGCCGGAGTTGAAGACGCCGCCGACCACGACGTCCACGCCGCGGGCCAGCGCCCGGGGGAGCAGCTCGTGCAGTCCGCTCTGGTCGAGGAGGCTGTAGCGGCCGGCCAGCAGGACGAGGTCGAGGTCGCACTCCTGCACGAACCGGGCGAGCGCCCCGGCGTGGTTCATGCCCACGCCGATCGCGCCGACGGTGCCCTCGGCCCGCATCCGCTCCAGGGCCGGGTAGGCCAGCTCGACGGCCTCCCGGGGGTGGTCGTCCGGGTCGTGCAGGTACACGATGTCGATCCGGTCCAGCCCGAGCCGCTCCAGGCTGGACTCCAGGGAGCGCCGGACTCCCTCGGCGGTGAAGTCCCAGACCCGGCGGTGGGTGGCGGGTACGGCGAAGCCGTCCGCGAGGTCGTCGCCGCCGGCGGCGCTGGGCTCCAGCAGTCGGCCGACCTTGGTGGAGACGGTGAACTCCTCGCGCGGCAGCTCGCGCAGCACCTGTCCGAGCCGCCGCTCGGACAGTCCGAGGCCGTAGTGCGGGGCGGTGTCGAAGTACCGGATGCCGCATTCCCAGGCGGCGGAGACGGCCTCCCGGGCGTCGCCGGACGCCACGGGCGTGAACAGGTTCCCGATGGCGGCCGCCCCGAAGGCGAGTCCGGTGACGGGCGGCCGCCTCCGGGGCGGCGGGTTCTGGTGCACGGTCACGCCCGGCCCTCCGGTCGCAGGCGCAGTCCGGCCATGCCGCCGTCGACGGCGAGCGCCATGCCGGTGACGGAGGCGGCGGCGGGGCTCGCCAGGTAGGCGATGGCCTCGGCGACCTCGAAGGCGGAGACCAGGCGGCCGGTGGGCTGACGGGCGTTCAGGGCGGCGCGCTCGGCGGCCGGGTCGGGTGCGGCGGCGAGCAGCCGCTCGACCCAGGGGGTGTCGACGGTGCCGGGGTTGACGCAGTTGACCCGGATGCCCTCGCGGACGTGGTCGGCGGCCATGGCCAGGGTGAGGGAGAGGACGGCGCCCTTGCTGGCGGAGTACAGGGCCCGCTGGGGGAGCCCGGCGGTGGCGGCGATCGAGCAGGTGTTGACGATCGCGGCGCAGGGCGAGCGGCGCAGATGCGCCAGGGCGGCGCGGCTGGTGCGGACCACGCCCATCAGGTTGACGTTCAGCACCCGGTGCCACTGCTCGTCGTCGTTGTCCTCGACGGTGCCGGCGGCTCCGATGCCGGCGTTGTTGACGAGGACGTCGAGGCCGTCGAAGGCCTCGGCCGCGGCGGAGACCGCGGCGCGCACCGACCGGTCGTCGGTGACGTCGGCCTGGAAGCCGTGCAGCGGGGCCGCGACGGAGGCGGTGTCGAGGTCCAGGACGGCGACGCGCGCTCCGCGGGAGCTGAGCAGGTCCGCGGCCGCCCGGCCGATGCCGGAGGCGCCGCCGGTGACCAGGACCCGGAGTCCGTCGAAATCGGTGCTCATGCGTTCCTGCCTTCGGGAGCGGGCGCGAGCCCTGCGCGGTCGGCCGCCCAGAAGTCGCCGTCGGGGTAGCGGAAGGTGTCGATGCCGGCCTGGTGCATGGTGGCGGAGAAGCCCGGCATGACGGGTGCCCGGTAGTGGCCGGCCTCGATCACCACCGGGTCGAGGAAGTGCTGGTGGAGGTGGTCGACGTACTCGATGACGCGGTCCTCGACCGTGCCGGAGAGGGCGACGTAGTCGAACATGGACAGGTGCTGGACGAGTTCGCACAGGCCCACGCCGCCGGCGTGCGGGCAGACGGGCACGCCGAACTTCGCGGCGAGCAGCAGGATGGCGAGGTTCTCGTTGACGCCGCCGACCCGGGCGGAGTCCAGCTGCAGGACGTCGATGGCGCCGGCCTGGAGCAGCTGCTTGAAGACGATCCGGTTCTGTACGTGCTCGCCGGTGGCGACCTTCACCGGGCTGACCCCGCGCCGGATCGCCGCGTGGCCCAGCACGTCGTCGGGGCTGGTGGGCTCCTCGATCCAGTACGGGTCGAACTCCGCCAGCGCGTTGGTCCACTCGATCGCCTCGGCGACGTCCCAGCGCTGGTTGGCGTCGACGGCGATCCGGATGTCCGGCCCGACGGCCTCGCGGGCGGTGCGGCAGCGGCGGATGTCGTCCGCGAGGTCGGCGCCGACCTTCAGCTTGATCTGGGTGAAGCCGTCCGCGACCGCCTCCTTCGCCAGCCGCGTCAGCTTCTCGTCGCTGTAGCCGAGCCAGCCGGGGGAGGTGGTGTAGGCGGGGTAGCCGCGGGTCATCAGCCGTTCCAGCCGGCTCTGCGCGCCGTCCCTGCCCTTGCGCAGCAGGGCCAGGGCCTCGGCGGGGGTGAGGACGTCGGTGAGGTAGCGGAAGTCGATCTGGGAGACGAGCCACTCGGGTTCGGCGTCGGCGAGGAGCTGCCACAGCGGCTTCTCCGCGCGCTTGGCGGCGAGGTCCCAGGCGGCGTTGACCACGGCGCCGATGGCCATGTGCATCACGCCCTTCTCGGGGCCGAGCCAGCGCAGTTGGCTGTCGCCGATCAGGTCGCGGTACAGCGAGCCGGGGTCGGCGGACAGCTCGGCGACGGGGCGTCCGAGGACGTGCGGGGCGAGTGCGTCGATGGCGGCGACCTGGACGTCGTTGCCGCGGCCGATGGTGAAGGTGAAGCCGTGTCCCTCGGGCCCGCCGCCGGAGGTGCGCAGGACGACGTAGGCGGCGGAGTAGTCGGGGTCCGGGTTCATCGCGTCGGACCCGTCCAGCTCCCGCGAGGTGGGGAACCGGATGTCGTAGGTGTCGAGGGCCGTGATCACGGCGGAGGAGCGGGACAACGCAGTGCCTTTCACGCGTCACGGAAGGTCTGGTGCTGGGCGCCCAGGCCGTTGATGGAGAGTTCGACGGTGTCGCCGTCCCGCAGGAACGGCGTCCCGGGGAGCCCCAGGGCGACGCCGGCCGGGGTGCCGGTGTTGATGACGTCGCCGGGCCGCAGCACCATGTACTGGCTCAGGTACCAGACCAGGTACGCGACGTCGAAGACCATGTCCTTGGTGGAGCCGGCCTGCCGGGCCTCGCCGTTGACCGCGAGGTTCAGGTCGAGTGCCTGCACGTCGTCGATCTCGTCGGCCGTCACCAGCCAGGGGCCGAGCGGGTTGAACGTCTCGCAGGACTTGCCGAGGTCCCACTGGCCGGAGCGTTCGAGCTGGAACTCCCGCTCCGAGACGTCGTTGCTGATCGCGTAGCCGGCGATGACGGCGGCCGCGTCGGAGGGGGAGTCCAGGTAGCGGGCCTCCCGGCCGATGACCACGGCCAGCTCCACCTCCCAGTCGGTCTTCACCGACGTCCGGGGAATGAGCACCGTGTCGTACGGGCCGACGACCACGGACGGATCCTTCATGAACACCACCGGCCGGGTGGGGATCGCGGCACCGGTCTCCGCAGCGTGGTCGCGGTAGTTGAGTCCGATGCAGACCACCTTGCCCGGGCGGGCGAGCGGCGCGCCGATCCGCAGTCCGGTCGGGTCCACCTCGGGGAGCTCCCCGCGGGCGAGGGCCGTCCGTGCCCGCTCGGCGCCGCCGGCTTCGAGGAAGGCGCCGTCGATGTCGGGGGTGAGGCCGCTGAGGGAGTGGATCCGGCCGTCTTCGGCGAGTACCGCCGGGATTTCCCTGCCGGGATCGCCGACACGCATGAGCTTCATGGTCAACCTTCCGATGCGGTGGGGGCTGGGGCCCGCTCCACCGGCACGTCCGAATGAGTGGGTGCTGGGGCCGACCCTAACGGCGTAGTTCCCCGATCCGCAAGAAGTCATCCGATGTATAAGACGGATCTTTGCGAAAGGAGTGTCGAATCCCGGCGAATGGTGTCGAGTCATCGGAGCTATCGGGAGGGCTGGTCGCGGCTGGAGACAGCCGGGCCAGCGACCGCAGCCCCCGGGCGGCCATGGCGGGCCGCCCGGGGGCTGCGAGGGGTCGAGAGGGGCGTGCGGCTACTCGCCGGACCAGATCGTCCGGCCGCCGTCGACGGTGATGGTCTGACCGGTGACGTAGGCGGCGCCGGGGAAGGCCAGGAAGGCCACCACGGCGGCTTCGTCCTCGGGGGTGCCGATCCGCCCGAGCGGGATGCGCCCGCGGATGCCGGCCGGCTCCTCCTCGGTGGCGACCCGCAGAGCGGCCACCGGCCGGCCGAGGCCCGCCTCACCCTGCCCGGCGGTGCGGTGCCGGTCCGGTGCCTGCCGCCCGGCACCGGCGCGCTGACCGTCACCGACCCGGACGGCCGGGCCGTGGACCACCGGCGCAGCGGGGACCGTCTGGTCCTCACCCCCGACGGCCCGGTGACCGTACTGGTCCGGGCAGCCTGACCCGCGGCCCGGCCCGCCGGCGCAGACCGGTCCGGGCCGCGTTCAGCCGGGCTCCGCCGCCAGCTCCGCCCAGACGATCTTCCCGTCGGGCACGTACCGGGCGCCCCAGCGAGCGGCCATCTGCGCGATCAGGAACAGCCCACGCCCGCCCTCGTCCGTGATCCGCGCGTGCCGCAGCCGGGGCGCGGTCGCACTCGCGTCGAACACCTCGAAGGTCACCGCGTCATGGCGGACCACCCGCAGCCGCACGGGCGCCCGGCCGTAGCGGATGGCGTTGGTGACCAGCTCGCTGACCACCAGTTCGGCCACGAAGACCTGCTCCTCCAGACCCCACTCCGTCAGCACGCCCGAGACCAGCGCGCGGGCCGACCCGACCACCGCGGGGTCGGAGGGGAGGTCCCAGGAGGCCACCCGGTCCGGCCCCAGCGGCCGCGGTCGGGCGAGCACCAGCGCGGCGTCGTCCGGCGACTCCCGGACCTGCAGCCGGTCGAGCAGCCGGTCGCACAGCGGCTCCAGCGGCTGCCCGCCGGCGTCGCGCAGCTCGGCCCTGAACCGGTCCAGGCCCAGATCGGGATCCCGGCCCCAGGCACTGAGCAGGCCGTTGGTGTACAGCGCCACCGCACCGCCCTCGGCGAGCACGATGTCCCCCGCCTCGAAGGGCAGCGCACCCAGGCCCAGCGGAGGGCCGGCCGGCACCTCGGCGAGGGCGACCGTGCCGTCCGCGCCGACCACCAGCGGCGCCGGGTGGCCCGCCCGGGCCACCGACATCCGGCCCAGCACCGGGTCGTACACCGCGTACAGGCAGGTGGCGCCCAGCACGGTCAGCCCGGCCGAGCGCCCGCTCTCCGCGTCCTCCTCGTCCTCCGCGATCAGCCGAAGGACCAGGTCGTCCAGGCGCGCCAGCAGCTCCTCGGGCGACGGGTCCATCGCGGCCAGCGTCCGGACGGCCATCCGCAGTCGGCCCATGGCGGCCGCGGCGGCGACGCCGCGCCCGACCACGTCCCCCACCACCAGCGCGCAGCGCCCGGCCGACAGCGGGATGATGTCGAACCAGTCCCCGCCCACCCCGCCCGGCGTCCCGGCCGGCCGGTAGCGGGCCGCCACCTCCAGCGAGGTCCCGCCGGCGGAGGTCCGCGGGAGCAGACTGCGCTGGAGGGTCAGCGAGGCGGTGTGCTCGCGGGTGTAGCGCCGGGCGTTGTCGAGTGCGACCGCCACCCGGGCGACGAACTCCTCGGCGAGCCGCAGGTCCGCCTCCTCGAACCGCTCGCGACCCGCTTCGCGCAGGAAGACCGCGACGCCCAGGTACAGCCCCCGCGCCGTGATCGGCACGGTGATCATCGACCGGAACCGATAGGCGCGCGCCCGGTCCGAGCGCTCGTCGTCCTCGCCGGGCCAGGAGGCGGCCAGCTCCGCCAGGTCGGCGTCGAGCAGCGCCCTGCGTTCGCGCAGCGCCCGCATCGCGGAGGAGTTGCGGCCGTACCGCGAGGGCTCGCCGAGCGCCACCAGCGCTTCGGGGCACCCCGGCCGCAGGGACCGGTGCGCCACCCGTACCAGCGAGCCCGCCTCCCGCTCCGGGTCCAGCCCCGGCTCACCGCCGCCGAGGATCCGCTCGAACAGGTCGACCGCCACCATGTCCGCCAGCCCCGGGGCGGCGGCCGCCGCGAGCTCGTCCGCGGTGCGGGCGAGGTCCAGGCTGCTGCCGATGGTCTCCGCGGAGTCCGTCAGCAGCGCGAAGCGCTCCTGGGCCCGTTGGCGGTCGGTGACATCGGTGCCCATGTAGCCGACCCCGAGCACCCGGCCCGCCTCGTCGTCGAGGCGGAAGAACGAGGTGGCGTAGACGTGCTCGCGCTCCGGGTCGGCCGGCGTGAAACCCCGGTACTCGAACCCGCGGATCGCCGTGCCGGTGCTCAGGGTGTGGCGCAGCTGCCCCTCCATGCCCTCCGCGTCCAGATCGGGCAGCGCCTCGCCGACCCGCCGGCCGATCCGCTCCTCCAGCGGTACGGCGGCCATGTCCTCCAGCGTCCGGTTCACCCACGTGTAGCGCAGGTCCGTCCCGAGGACGGCCAGCCCGTAGGGCATCCGGCCGAGGAAGCGCTCCAGCACCGAGGCGCTCACCGTCCACCACGGGGCCGTGTCCAGATCCAGCACCGACAGCACGGTGAGGGCGCCACCGGCGTCGCCCGCCATCGGCGTCGCCCGCAGGGCCACCCGCAGCTCCCGGCCGTCGCGGTGGCGCCCGACCGCGGTCACGCTCTCGGGCGCGGCCCCGTTCCCGGGCGCCGGGTCGCTCCCGGGTGCCGCGGCGGTGGTGGGCGGCGGCCAGTCGACGATCCGGGAGACCGGTTGCCCGGCCATCTGCTGCGCGGACCAGCCGAAGAGGTCCTCGGCGTGTCGGGACCAGCCCGCCACCCGGCCTGCGCCGTCCACCACGAAGCACGCGATGTCCGGCAGGTCGACGGGCCCCGGTGGCACCGGGTCGTTCCCAGCAGCCACGCGCATCACTTCCCGTGGTCGAAGATCGGACACTCGTTACACCAGGTCATTTTCCCGCCATACCGACCCGACCGCCCGCCGACCGGAGCGGCGCGGGCCCCCGACGGCGGGCGGTGCCGGTCGGCGCGGTCCGCTGCCGCCCGGCCCGGCGAGCAGTGGGGCCGCCGCCTCGGGGTCGCACTGCAGGACGGCCAGTCGGGCCGCCGCGCAGAGGGCCGCGGCGCGGGCCGGTCCGGCGTCGCCGTCGGCGGCGAGCAGCCGGGCGAGCCAGTCCCGCCCCTCCGACTCGAAGCCCGCGGCGATCCAGTGGTAGAGCAGGGAGGTCGCCATCCGCAGGCCGTCCTCGGGCCGCCGGGTGCACAGCTCCAGGGCCGCGCGCAGGCTGCCCTGGGCCTGCCCGAGCCGGGTGAAGGCGTCGAGCTGCCCGGGGCCGGAGTGCAGGAGGCCGGGGCGGGGCCCGTCGGCATCCTGCTGCTCGCGGCCCGGAGGGCGCGCTGTCTCTCAGATCGGGTGCCGCATCGGCACTCACAGCGGAAGGAGCGGGCGGGGGCGGAGCCGTCCCGGGACTTTGCCAAGCCTTTACCCGATTGGGTGGAGGGCCCTGGACGGCGCCGGCCCGCCGGGTGTCAGGCCGTCCCGGCGTCCGTGTCGGACCCGGGCGCCCCCTCGGCCGGGTGGGCGGTGATCACCCGGTGGAAGCCGCGGATGTGCGCCTCCACCAGCCGGCCCGCCGCGTCCGCGTCCCCGGCGGCCACCGCCGCGAGCAGGGCGTGGTGTTCGGAGCGCAACCGGTCCGCCTCCGCCTCCCAGTCGGGGAGCAGGCGGAAGGTGCTCAGCACGGTCTGCCGGACGGCGTTGCGCACCGCGACGGTCAGATCGGCGACCAGCCGGTTCCCGGCCGCCTCGGCGATCGCCACGTGGAACGCGGTGTCGAGGTCGCTGAACTCCTCGCGGGACACGCCCGGGGCGTCCATGCTGCGCAGCACCTCCCGCAGCCCGGCGAGGTCCTCGGCGGTGGCGTGCTCGGCGGCCAGCATGGCGCTGGAGCGCTCGAGGCTGGCCCGGGCCTCGAAGACGTCGGCGAGCGGGAAGTTGGCCAGCGCCAGGTGCAGGCGCAGCAGCCGGCTGAGCGCCTCGCCGGGCAGGGCCGCGATCACGGTGCCGGAGTCCGGGCCGGTGCCCACCCTGGAGCGCAGCACGCCCTGGGCCTCCAGGACGCGCAGCGCCTCCCGGATGGCCGCACGGCTGACGCCCAGCAGCTCGACCAGGTCGCGCTCGGGGGGCAGCCGGTCGCCGACGCGGAGCTTGCCCGCGACGATCTGCTCCTCGATCCGGGCCAGCACCAGTTCGTACGTCCGGGTCCGCGGCACCGGTTCCCATGCTGTCGCCTCTGCCATCGCGTCCTCCCGGCTGCGGCTCGAACCGGCCCGCGCGGGGTGCCGCGGGTCGGTGCGAGGCGACCCGGGGGCGCGACGGGCCGAGTGGAATCCTCATCGTAGCCCGCACCGGAGATTGGTCAGACCAAATCCCTGTCGGGCTTGAAGCGGGCGCCTCCGGGTCTCTACATTGATCCAGCCAACCTATGGTCTGACCAAAGCGGAAGGGGTCGCGATGCGCGTCGCGCTCTTCGTCACCTGCATCAACGACGCCCTTTACCCCGAGACCGGGCGCGCGGTGGTGACCCTGCTCGAACGGCTCGGGGTCGAGGTCGACTTCCCCGTCGCGCAGACCTGCTGCGGGCAGCCGCAGTACAACACCGGCTACCGGGCCGAGACCGAACCGCTGGTGCACCGCACCGCCGAGGCGTTCGCCGGGTACGACCACATCGTCACCCCCTCCGGCTCCTGCGCCGCGATGATCCGCGACAACTACCCGCGGATCGGCGCCCGGGCCCGCGCCGAGGGCCGCGGCGACCGGCTCGCCGCCGCGGCGGACGCGCTGGTGCCGCGGGTGTACGAGCTCACCGAGTTCCTGGTCGACGTCCTCGGGGTGACCGACGTCGGCGCCTCCTACCCGCACACCGTCACCTACCACCCCTCCTGCCACGGCCTGCGGATGCTCGGCCTCGGCGACCGCCCCCGGCGGCTGCTGAACGCGGTGAAGGGCCTCACCCTGGTCGAGCTGCCCGGCGCCGAGGAGTGCTGCGGCTTCGGCGGCACCTTCGCGGTCAAGAACGCCGCCGTCTCCGCCGCGATGGGCGCCGACAAGGTGCGCAACGCCCTGGCCACCGGCGCCGAGGTGCTGTGCGGCGCGGACAACTCCTGCCTGATGCACATCGGCGGGACGCTGCGCCGCTCGGACGCCCCGCTGCGGGCCGTCCACCTCGCCGAGATCCTGGCCGCGACCGAGCCGGTGCCGGATGGCGGCACGGCGCCCCCGGCCGCCGGGAGCGAGGCCGCCGCGCCGCCCGCCGCCGCATCCTCCCGGACCGCCACCCCGCAGAACGGAGCCACCGCATGACCGGCACCTACCTCGGCATGCCGTCCTTCCCGGCGGCGGCCGCGGTCTCCACCCAGGACACCCGGCTGCGCGCCAACCTCACGCACGCCACCCACACCATCCGCGACAAGCGCGCCGCCGCCGTCGCCGAACTCCCCGACTGGGCGCTCCTGCGCCAGGCCGGCAAGGAGATCAAGGACCGCACGCTGCGCCACCTCGACCACTACCTGCTCCAGGCCGAGGCGGCGGTGACGGCCGCCGGCGGCACGGTGCACTGGGCCGCCGACGCCGCCGAGGCGAACCGGATCGTCGCCGGGCTGGTCCGGGCCACGGGCGAGCGCGAGGTGGTCAAGGTCAAGTCGATGGCCACCCAGGAGATCGGCCTCAACGAGGCCCTGGCCGCCGAGGGCATCACGGCGTACGAGACCGACCTCGCCGAACTGATCGTCCAACTCGGCGACGACCTGCCCTCGCACATCCTCGTCCCCGCGATCCACCGCAACCGCGGCGAGATCCGCGACATCTTCCGGGACGCCATGGGCCGGTGGGGCCGGCCCGCCCCCGAAGGCCTGAGCGACCGGCCGGCCGACCTCGCCGAGGCGGCGCGGCTGCACCTGCGGGAGAAGTTCCTGCGGGCCAGGGTGGCCGTCTCCGGCGCCAACTTCATCGTCGCCGAGACCGGTGGCCTGGTCGTCGTCGAGTCCGAGGGGAACGGCCGGATGTGCCTGACCCTGCCGGAGACCCTGATCTCCGTGGTCGGCATCGAGAAGGTCATCCCCACCTGGCAGGACCTGGAGGTCTTCCTCCAACTCCTGCCGCGCTCCTCCACCGCCGAGCGGATGAACCCCTACACCTCGATCTGGACGGGCACCACCCCGGGCGACGGCCCGCAGGACTTCCACCTCGTCCTGCTCGACAACGGCCGCACCGACACCCTCGCCGACGAGGTCGGCCGACAGGCCCTGCGGTGCATCCGCTGCTCCGCGTGCCTCAACGTCTGCCCGGTGTACGAGCGGGCCGGCGGACACGCCTACGGCTCGCCCTACCCCGGACCGATCGGTGCGATCCTCACCCCCCAACTACGCGGAACCGCAAGCGAGCTGGACGCCTCGCTGCCCTACGCCTCCTCGCTCTGCGGCGCCTGCTACGAGGTGTGCCCGGTGGCCATCGACATCCCCGAGGTGCTGGTCCACCTGCGCGAGAAGGTCGCCGGACAGGGCGGCCACCGCGCCGAGCGGGCCGCGGTGAAGGCCGCGACCTGGCTGCTGGACCACCCGGCCGCCTACTCGGCCGCCACCCGGGCGGCGGCCCGCACCCGCCGGCTCCACCCGCGCCGGCTCCCGCTGCCCGGACCGGCCAAGGCCTGGAGCGACACCCGCGACCTCCCCCAGGCGCCCGAGCAGACCTTCCGCGACTGGTGGAAGGCGAACCGCGCAGAGGAGAACACCCCCTGATGCCGCCGACCGAGACCTCCCGCGACCGCGTCCTCGCGCGGATCCGCAGCGCACTCGCCGACCAGGCGGGTACCCCGCCGGAGCCGGCCGCACCCCGGCCCGAGTACCTCACGGCCCACCTGCCCGAGGACCCCGCCACCCTGCTCGACGTCCTCGCCGAGAACCTCGCCGACTACCGCGCGGTCGTCCACCGGTGCACACCGGCCGAGCTCCCCGGCCTGCTCGCCCGGCTGCTGCGCGAGCACGGCACCCGCACCCTGGCCGTCCCCGGCGACCTGCCCGCGGGCTGGCTCGCGGAACTCGCGGACGCCGAGGTGCTGACCGACGCGGCCGACGGGCCCGCTGGCGGCGCGCTGTCCGCGGGGCAACTGGACACCGTCGACAGCACCCTGACCGGCTGCGCGCTGGCCATCGCCGAGACCGGGACGATCGTGCTCGACGCCGGGCCGGCACAGGGCCGGCGCATCCTCACGCTCGTCCCGGACCACCACCTCTGCGTGGTCCGCGCCGACCAGGTCCAGGCCTCCGTACCGCGGGCCCTGCCGCTGCTCGACCCCGCCCGACCGCTGACCTGGATCTCCGGGCCGTCCGCGACCAGCGACATCGAACTCGACCGGGTCGAGGGCGTGCACGGGCCGCGCCGCCTGGAGGTCGTCCTGGTCGTGGGGGCCGCCTAGAGCCGCCGCGGGGCGTGGCGGCAGGCCGGTCGGCCGGCCGCGCGGAAGCCGGGTTCCGGCAGGTGGCGGCGCTATGCTGCGCATCGTCGACGCGTGGCCGGACCGGGAGCGGGTGAACGGGCGGATGGCAGTCACCCTCAGCGAGGTGGCCCGGCATGCGGGCGTCTCGCTCGCCACGGCCTCACGGGCCCTCAACGGGTCGGTCCGCACCGTCGGTGCGGAGCTCGCCGCCAAGGTCCGGGCCAGCGCGGACGCCCTGGGGTACCTGCCGAACGCACCGGCCCAGGCGCTCGCCCGGGCGGCCACCGCCAACGTCGGCGTGCTGCTCCACGACATCGCCGACCCGTACTTCGCGGCCATCGCCCGAGGGGTCTCGGACGCCGCCGTCGAGGCCGGGCTGCTCCCGCTGGTCGTCAACACCGACGGCGACCCGGACGCCCAGGTGCGGGGCATCCGGATGCTGCACGGCCAGCGGGTGCGGGCGATCATCCTGGCCGGCTCCGCGCACACCGACCCGGCGGCCACCCTGGCCAGCGACGCGGCGCTCGCGGACTACCGCTCCGACGGCGGCCGGGTCGCCACCGTCACCGACCACGGGCCCGGCTACGACGCCGTGCTGCCGGACAACCGCCGGGGCGCGGCCGAACTGACCCGCGCCCTGCTCGATCTGGGGCACCGCCGGTTCGCGGTGATCACCGGACCGCAGCGGCTGCGGGTGTCCGCCGACCGCCTCGCCGGGGTCCGCGAGGCACTCGCCGGGGCGGGCCTCGGACTCGCCGAATCCGCCGTCCAGCACGCCGAGTTCAGCCGGTCCGGGGGCGCCGCCGCGATGGGCCGGCTGCTCGCCGGACCGGCCGGGAGCTGGCCGACCGCCGTACTGGCGCTGTCAGACGTCTGCGCGGTCGGCGCCCTCGGCGAGCTCCGCCGGCGCGGCGTGGACGTCCCCGGGCGGATCTCGGTCGCGGGCTTCGACGACGTCCCGTTCGCCGTGGACGTGGCCCCCGCGCTGTCGACCGTGCGGCTCCCGCTGGAACAACTCGGCTCCCACGCCGTCCGGTTGGCCCTGGAGGCCGCCCGGCCGGGGGAGCGGCCGGTGCGCTCGGCGCTGGCGGCCCGGGTGGTCCTGCGCGACAGCACCGCACCGCCCCCCGGGCCGACGGCGCGTCAGTAGTCCGCGCTGGGCGCGGCGGCCTGCGGCCCGAGGTCGGGCTGGTCCCGGAGTTCGACCGCCTCCGCGTGGGTCTGCGTTTCGAGGAGGACGATCTCGTTGCCGCCCGGCCGCCACAGCGGGGCCGGGGCGTACAGGGTGCGCTGGGGGCCCTCCGCGCGGTAGCGGCCGAGCAGGAACCCGTTGAGCCAGACCAGGCCGCGGCCCCAGCCGGGCAGGGCGATGAAGCCGTCGGCGGGCTCGGGGAGGCGGGCCTCGAATCGGTGGAAGGCCGGTACCCCGTCGCCGGGGTCGGCCGGGTCGCCGTACTGGAGCCGGCCGAGGTCGGTGAGCGGGAGCGGGCGGATCTCCCAGCCGAACAGGCGCTGGTGGTCGTGCGAGACCCCGCGGGTGATGCCCTTGCGGTCGTCCAGCAGCGGGCCGTAGTTCACCCGGCCGAGCGCTTCGACCAGGATGTCGAGGGTGACACCCGTCGGCCCGGCCTCCAGGGGGATGGTCTGCCCGGGCTCGTTGCGGTCCAGGATGCCGAGCAGCCGGCCGTCGGCGAACACGTGGGCGCGGTCGGCGATCCCGTCGATCCGCAGCGGCAGGGCCGGGCGCGGTCCGTGCACCGTGGTGCGGTAGTGGATCAGGCCGAAGGACTGGCCGACCTTCTCCATCGGCTCGGGGGTCGCGCTCGGCACCGGCGTGGAGAGGGCGTCGAGCTGCGACAGCAGGGCGGCCGAGCCGGTGGCCCGCGCGATGCGCTGCGGGGCGAGCCGGGGCGCCGGCGCGGGCGGCTCGCCCTCGGGCAGCGGGAGGTACTTCCCGATGACGGCCCGGAAGGCGTGGTACTTGGCGGTGAGTTCGCCGGCCTCGCCGATCGGGGCGTCGTAGTCGTAGCTGGTGGCGGTCGGCTGGTAGCCGGCCTCGATCGGGCGGGTGCCGGTGTGGTTGGCGCCGGCCCAGAAGCCGAAGCTCGTCCCGCCGTGGGCCATGTAGAGGTTGACGGAGGCGCCGGTGGCCAGCAGGTCGTCGAGGGAGCGGGCGCACTCCTCGGCGTCCCGGACGTGGTGCGGGCCGCCCCACTGGTCGAACCAGCCGATCCAGAACTCCATCGCGGCCAGCGGCCCCTTGGGCTGGTGGCGCCGCAGGACGGCGAGGCGCTCGGCGGGGCGCGACCCGAAGGTGGCCGTGGCCAGGTGACCGGGGACCCGGCCGCCCTGCTGCATGGTGTCGTGCACGCCGTCGGCCGTGAACAGCAGGCAGTCCACGCCCCGGGCGAGCAGGCCGTCCCGCAGGTGGGCGAGGTAGGCGGCGTCGTTGCCGTAGCTGCCGTACTCGTTCTCGATCTGTACGGCGACCACCGGGCCGCCGCGGTCGGCCAGCAGCGGCAGGATCTCGGGCACCACGGCGTCGAACCAGCGGTCCACCTCGGCCAGGTAGCCGGGCTCGGCGCAGCGCAGCCGCAGCCCGTCGGAGGCGAGCAGGCGGGCCGGGAGGCCGCCGAAGTCCCACTCAGCGCAGATGTACGGGCCGGGCCGCAGGATCACGTCGAGCCCCTGCTGCCCGGCCAGCCGGACGAACCGGGCGACGTCCCGCCAGCCGGTGAAGTCGATCTCGCCCGAGGGGAGTTCGTGGAAGTTCCAGGGGATGTAGGTGTCGACGGTGTTGACGCCCAGCGCGCGGAGCCGGAGCAGGCGGTCCTCCCACTGGTCGGGGTGGACGCGGAAGTAGTGCAGGGCGCCGGAGACGATCCGGTGCGGTACCCCGTCGCGGCGGAATCCGGTGTCGTCGAAGTCGAGCATCGAGGGCCAGCTTTCCGAGGGTGAGGGTGGCGCCGGAGGGAGGCGGGATCCGGCTCGGGCGGACTGCGCGGTGCGGCGCCGGTACGGCGGGAGCGGGCGGGCGGGGTGCCCGCGCCGCGCTCCGCGGCACCGTCCGCGCCGGTGTCGGAAGCCTACACAGGCGGGAAGTTGACGGAGAGCGCTTTCCGCGGTGTGTCGCCGGGTGGGGCGGGCCAGGGTGGGCCCGGCCGGGCCGCGTAGGACCGGGTCCCCGCCCATGGCTGGGCGGGGACCCGGTCCCCGGCGGCTACCGGACGGGCGCCGGGGCGTACCCGGCGGACCGGGTGGTGAAGGTGCCCCGGCCCTGCGTGCGGCTGCGCAACCTGGTCGCGTAGCCGAAGAGTTCGGCCAGCGGCACGGTCGCGGTGATCACCGCGGTGCCGCCCCGGGAGTCCGAGCCCGAGACCCGGCCGCGCCGGGCGGCCAGATCCCCGAGGACCCCGCCGACGGCCTCCTCGGGTACGGTGGCGGTGAGCTCGACGACCGGCTCCAGCAAGGCCATCGCGGCGGCGCGCAGCGCCTCGCGCAGACCGAGCCGGCCCGCCGTCCGGAAGGCGAGCTCCGAGGAGTCCGTCGGATGGGTCGCCCCGTCGGTCAGGGTGACGGCCAGCCCCATCACCGGGTGGCCGCCGAGCGGGCCCTCGGCGAGGGCGTCCCGGCAGCCGGCCTCGACGGCCCGGACGAACTCCTTCGGTACCCGCCCGCCGACCACGGTGGAGTGGAAGGCGAACTCCCGCCCGTCGTCCAGCGGCGCCACGTCGAACACCACATGGGCGAACTGGCCGGCGCCGCCGTCCTGTTTGACGTGCCGGTGGACGAAGCCGGACACGCCGCCGGTGACGGTCTCCCGGTGGGCGACCTGCGGGCGGCCGACCCCGAGCTCCAGCCCGTGGGTGCGGCGGACCTTCTCCACCGCGACCTCCAGGTGCAGCTCACCCATCCCCGACAGCACGGTCTGACCGGTCTCACGGTCCGTCCGCACCGACAGCGACGGGTCCTCCTCGGCCAGCCGGGCCAGCGCGGACGCCAGCCGGTCGGTGTCGGTGCCCCGCCGGGCCTCGACCGCCACGGAGACCACCGGCTCGGCCGTCGACGGCGGTTCGAGGACCAGCGGAGCCCCGGGCGCGCACAGCGTGGTGCCGGTGCGGGCCGCCTTCAGCCCGATGACGGCGACGATGTCCCCGGCGGTGGCCAGGTCGAGCTCCTCGTGCCGATCGGCCTGCACCCGCAGGATCCGACCGATCCGCTCGCTGCGACCGGTACCCGCGTCCAGCACCGCGTCCCCCTTGCGCAGCGTCCCCGAGTAGACCCGCAGGTAGCCGAGCCGACCGGTCTCGGTGGAGTTCACCTTGAACACCAGGGCCGAGAACGGCGCGTCCGGATCAGCCGCCCGCTCCTGCACGTCGCCGGCGCCGACGTCGACGCCGTTGTCGCCGCCGGGCCGCGAGGCACCGGGCCGGGAGACGCCCCGCAGGGAGACGCCCCGCGGGGAGGTGCCGCGCACCGCCGGTACGTCCGCCGGCGACGGCAGGTAGGCCACCACGGCGTCGAGCAGCGGCTCGATCCCGCGGTTGCGGTAGGCCGAGCCGCAGAGCACCACGACGGCCTCGCCGGTCCGGGTGAGGTCGCGCAGCGCGGCGGCCAGCGTCTCGGCGGAGAGCTCCCCCTGCGCGCAGAACTCCTCCAGGGCGAGCGGGTGGAGCCCGGCCACGGTCTCCGAGAGCAGCCGGCGCCGCCGCTGCGCCTCCTCGCGCAGGGAGCCGGGCACCGGGCCCTCCTGGTGGGTGTCCTGCCCGTCGGCCCAGACCAGCGCCCGCATCCGCAGCAGGTCCACCACACCGGTGAAGCCACCCTCCTGTCCGATCGGCAGCTGGACCGCCAGCGGTACGGGGTGCAGGCGCTCGCGGATCGAGGCCACCGCGGTGTCGAGGTCGGCGCCGGCGCGGTCCAGCTTGTTGACGAACGCCAGCCGCGGGACGCGGTGCCGGTCGGCCTGCCGCCAGACCGACTCGCTCTGCGGCTCGACGCCCGCCACCGCGTCGAACACCGCGACCGCGCCGTCGAGGACCCGCAGCGAGCGCTCCACCTCGTCGGCGAAGTCCACGTGCCCCGGGGTGTCGATCAGGTTGATCCGGCGGCCCGCCCAGGCGCAGCTGACCGCGGCGGCGAAGATGGTGATCCCGCGGTCGCGCTCCTGGGAGTCGAAGTCGGTGACGGTGGTGCCGTCGTGGACCTCGCCGCGCTTGTGGGTCGCGCCGGTGAGGTAGAGGATCCGCTCGGTGACGGTGGTCTTGCCCGCGTCGACGTGGGCCAGGATGCCCAGGTTGCGGACGTCGGCGAGGGAGGCGGTGGTGGTGCGGGGGGCGATCGGACGGGTCGGGTTGGTGCGCACGGCTCTGCGGCCTTTCGGGGTGATGCGGGACAGGGCGGCGCGATTCCCCGGACGAAGAGGCGAACGGAACGGGCGGGCTCGGACCCTGAGGTGGATTCACCACGCGGGGACGGCCGGGCCGACGGGCCTCAGGCGTTCGTCACGGACCTCCGGTGCCGGCCGCGCAGCGGGCACCGGGCCGACGGAGACACCAGGATCACCTCGAACCGCGACGGGGGGACGACGACAGCGCTGTGGTTGCGCACGGCCGGCTCCCCTCGGTTCGTCACGGTGCGCACCGCAGGGCCCGGGCCTGTCCGGCCCGAGGCGGTGCGCGATCTCGTTGCCGAGTGTAGGGAGCCCGGGGCGCGGGGGGCACCGGGTTTTTCGCCGGGCCTCCTGGACACGACGGCGAGCGGCCCGGATGCGCGGTCCGTCCTATCAGAGGATGGTCAGTGCCGTGTCAGCGGACAGCGGAAGCATGGCGGGGCGGGCCGCCCTGCCGCCGGCGGTGGAAGCGCGCCGGGCGGGGGCCGCGGTTCATCCCAAGCCGTCCCGGACCTGGAGTGTGCGACATGGCGAACCCCTTTGACGATGAGGCAGGAACGTTTCTGGTGCTGGTGAACGAGGAGGGCCAGCACTCGCTCTGGCCGGCGTTCGCCGAAACCCCTGACGGCTGGACGGTGGCCCTCGCCGAGGGCCCCCGCGACGCCGCGCTGGCCTACGTCGAGGAGAACTGGACCGACATGCGACCGCGCAGTCTGCGCGAGGCCGCCGAGGCCTGACGGCGGGACCGCCAGGCCACGGCGGCCCGGCGCGCCCCGCCGCCCCACCCTCCACCGTGCGACCGACGGGGGTCACCACCATGCTCAGAATCCACTTCACCGCCGCCGACCTCGCCAGAACCCGACTGCGGACCACCATGGGCCCGCTGGTCGAGACTGCGTTCGCCTGCGGTCTGCTGGGCCGCGGAGTCAGCGCGCCGTACTCGCGGTGGCGCAAACAGGTCGGGGAACGGCTGCCCCGCCGGCCGACGCCGCCGCCCCCGCACGGGACGGCCTACGAGGTGGAGTCGCTGCTGCGGCAGGCCCTGCGCCTCGGCGACGGCGGCGCGGGTGCCGGCGGTGCGGCGGACGGCGGTACGGACGGCGGTACGGACGGCGGTACGGGAGCCGGTGCGGACGGCCGGCGCGGAGAGGCGGAGGCGGCCGGCGGACTGCTGGAGGCCTGGCGGGTGGCCGTGGCGCCGTACTGGGAGCACCTGCTCGGCTACCTGGAGGCCGAGTGCGAGGCGCGCGGGCGGATCGTGATGGCCGGCGGGGTGGAACAGCTGCTGACCACCCTGCACCCCCGGACGGCCTGGCGCCCCTCCGTCCTGGAGGTCCCCGGCGGGCCCGAGCAGGACGTCCGGCTCGCCGGCCGGGGCCTGGTGCTGACACCGTCCGTCTTCCTGAACCACCGCCCGGGCCAGTTGATCGACGCCTGGGAGCCCGGCGGCCAGGTCGTCCTGGTGTTCGCCGCGCCGCCGCACGCCCTCGGGGGCGCGGGCCTCTGGCAGGAGCCCGACGGGAGCGCGCAGTCGCTCGGGGCGCTGGTCGGGCAGACCAGGGCCGCCGCGCTGCGCGCCCTGCGGGCCACCTGCACCACCAGCCAGCTCGCCGACCGGCTGGGCATCTCCGCGGCCGGCGCCAGCCAGCACGCGGCGGTGCTGCGGCAGACCGGGTTGATCACCACCCGGCGGGTGCGCAACACCGTGCTGCACTCGGTGACCCCGCTGGGCCGGGCGCTGCTGGACGGCGGACCGGTCCGGCCGCGGCAGCCGGGGGAGGCGCACCGCGGCCCCGCGCACCCGCGCTCGGAGCGGCTGCTCGCCTCCTGACCGTCCGTGTCGGCGCGGCACGTGCGGGTGCGTGCGTGGTGCCCCGGTACGGGATCCCGTACCGGGGCACCACGTGTGGCGGCCGACTGGTGGTACCTCGTCAGGTCTGCGACCAGGAGCGGAACTGGCGCAGCCCGTAGAGCAGCGGCAGCGGGCGGTGGCGGCGGACGATCCGGCGGACCTCGCCGAAGACGGTGACGTGGTCGCCCACCGCCTGGGTGAGCGCGACCTCGCAGTCGGCGACGGCGTGGGTGTCCCGGACGAGGTGCGGTCCGGCCGCGTCCTGGTCCTGGCCCCAGGGCAGCAGGCCGAACCGGTGGGGGTTGCCGGAGGCGAACAACTCGGCCGTCTCCCTAGCCTGTTCGTGCAGCAGGTTGACGGTGAACAGCCCGCTCTTGAGGACCGCCTCCAGGGTGGGGCTGCCGTCCCGCAGGCACACCAGCAGGGTCGGGGGTGCGAGCGAGACGCTGCACACCGAGGAGCAGGTCATCCCGCGCGGCGCCCCGTCGTGGCCGGTGGCGGCGACCACGCAGACGCCGGTGGGGAAGCCGCTCATCATGGTGCGGAACTCGTCGGGGGTCGCGGTGGCGGCCCGGCCCGGTCCGGCGGGCCCGGGCGGCGCGAGGGCCGTCTCGCGGTGCTCGGGGGTCATCCCAGGGCCTCTCTTTCGGATCTCGCCGGGTGGTCGACGCCTGAGTGCGCACGCCCCCGGCCTTCGGCCGGGAGGTGCCCCCGCGCCGGCCTGTCGTCGGTCGCCGATGGCCCCCGGCCTTCGGCCGGGAGGTGCCCCCACCGCATGGAATCCATCCTCCGCACCGCCGATGCACGCACTCCGACGCCGCCCCCTGATCCGACGTCATCCGAAAGAGGGGCCCTGGGCCCGCCTTCCGTCGCCAGGGGTGTCGCGGAGGCCCCGGTGGCCGCGGACCTGCCAGGCAGGCCGGTCGTGACGGGGATGGCGGGCGGGCCGGCCGGGGCCGCCGTGCTCCGCCGGTCCGCACGGTCGAGCAGGTCCAGCAGCGGGCCGGTCATCGCCGTGGTGGTCAGCGCCATCACGACCAGGGCCAGGACCAGCGGCGCCGGGAGGATCCCGGCGCTGAACCCGGCCTGTAGGACGATCAGTTCGGTCAGTCCGCGGGTGTTCATCAGCACGCCGACCCGGCGCGCCGTACCGGGCGGCTGGCCGCCCAGCCGGGCCCCGGCGTAGCCGCCCAGGCCCTTGCCCGCGCAGCCGAGTAGCACGGCGCAGACGATCAGCGGCCAGGAGGCGCTGGAGAACGCGCCGGTGAGCACGGTGACACCCGAGAAGACGAAGAACGCGGGGGTCAGCGCGCGCCCGGCGCGGGTGACCGCGGCGACCGCGCGCGGCCACGGGCCGGACTCGTCCCGGGGGATGGACAGCCCGGCCAGCGCCGCGCCGAGGATCGCCGTCATCCCGAGGTGCTCCATGGTGAGCGCCGTCGCGAGCGCGGCGGCGCCGAGCAGGACGGCGGTGGTTCTCGGCTGCCGCTCGCCGAGCCGGCCGGCGGCCCGGGTGCGCAGCAGGTAGCGGATGGCGAGTGCGCACAGGGCGCCGGCCGCGAGCGCCCGCAGGGAGTGCAGCGAGCGGGTGAGGTCGCCGGAGCCCAGGCTGATCGCGAGCGAGAGCAGCAGCCAGCCGACGGCGTCGATGACGATCGCCGAGGCGAGGCCGAGCCGGCCGGGCACGGAGTCGGTCATGTTCCGGTCGAGGAGGATCCGGGCCATCACCGGTACCGCGGTGATGGCCATGGTCACCGCGACCATCAGGAGGTAGCCGGGCAGGGGGGCGTCGCCGCGGGCGGCGGTGTCGCCGGTCAGCTGGATCCAGCCGACCAGCAGGACGCCGGTGAGCAGCGGGGGGACGAGCGCCCCGGCGGCGACCCAGCCGGTGGCGTTGCGCGGCGGGCGGTGCGGCCCCCAGCGCAGTTCGTTGGCCAGACCGACCAGGAACAGCACCAGGCCGGTCTGGGCGGTGAACTTGAGGATGCCGAGAACCGGCCCCGGCAGGACGTCGTCGTGGAAGGCGGAGCGGCCGACCAGGGCGATGACGGCGGGCCCGAGCAGCAGGCCCGCCGTCATCTCCCCGATCACCTCCGGCTGGCGGAGGCGCCGGGCGACTCCCCGTCCCGCGGCGGCGATCAGCATGACGACGGCGAGCGCGGCCGCCGCGTGTGCGAGATTCCGCAAGAGGTGGAGGAGGTCCATGAGGGGTGAGGGGATTCCTTTCCGGCCGGTGGGCCGTGGGGGACGGGCTCCTGACGGTCACTCAGGTGGTCGTCCCGTCCCCGGGAGGCGGTCGGCCCGTCAGCGCATCCGGGCGAAGTAGTCGTAGGCCGGGGGGAGGAGCTCGGTGAGCCGCTGCGTCTTCTCCCGGATCTGCGCGAACTCGCGCTGGGCGGGGCCGCTGTCGGACAGCGCGAGGGCGGGTGAGGGCTGGAGCTCGATGCCGCCCATGCCGAGCAGGATGCACATGTACGAGTACGGCGGCAGCCCGTGGTAGTAGCGGTAGGTGGTCTCGGAGTCGGGCAGCCTGGTCTTCCAGCGCTCGATCCGCTCGGCCAGCGAGTCGGGGATCGCCCGGGTCTTGGTGTCGCGCCAGTACTGGGTGTCGGAGCGCTTCGCCGCGACGTAGTGCAGCACCAGGAACTCCCTTACCCCGTCCATGACATGGGAGATGGCGTTGTTGTAGAGCTCGCGGTGGACGGGGCTCCAGTCCGGGCCGGGGAAGTTCTTGACCAGCTGCTCGATGGCGTGGTGGATGAAGAAGATCCCGGTGGACTCCAGGGGTTCGACGAAGCCGCTGGAGAGGCCGATGGCGACGCAGTTGCGGACCCAGGAGTTGCGGGTGCGGCCGATCCGCATCCTGATGTGGTTGGCCTCGACGTCGGCGGCGGCCGGGCCGACGAAGGAGCGCAGGGTGCGCTCGGCCTCCTCGGGGGACAGGTAGTCCTTGGCGTAGACGTAGCCGGTGCCGACCCGCCCCATCAGCGGGATGGTCCAGATCCAGCCGGCGTCCTGGGCGGTGGCGGTGGTGCAGGGCAGGATGCCCCGGCGCTCCATGTCCATCGGGACCTGGAGCGCGACGGCGCTGTCGTTGGGCAGGGTGTCCTGGTAGGAGATGAACGGCTCGTCCAGGGCCTGGTTGATCAGCAGCCCGCGGAAGCCGGTGCAGTCGACGAACAGGTCCCCGGTGAGGTCGCCGTGCTCGGCGGTGCGCAGGCCGGTGATCCAGCCGCGGTCGTCCAGGGTGACCTCGCGGACGTCGGCGACCACCCGCCGTACCCCGCGCTCCACCGCGTACGCCGTCAGGTACTTGGCGAGCAGTGCGGCCTCGAACTGGTAGGCGTACGGGAACTGGGTCTTGCCCTGGTGCTCGGACATGGTCAGGCCCTGCATCTCGTCGCCGCCCTCGTCGAAGGGCTGGTCGATGAGCGTGCCGTCGAGGTGGCGGGGGCTGAGGCCGGCGTCGATCACCGAGGCCATCACGAAGCAGTCCTTGTCGAAGCGGTCGGTCGGCCCCTCCTTGAGCCACCAGTCGGTGAGCGGGAATCCGTTCACCGACCGCATCTGCTCGAAGGGGTGGTAGAAGTAATGGCCTTTCTCGCGCCAGTTCTCGAACCGGACGGCCAGTTTGTAGGTGGCGTTGCACGCCGGCATCCAGTCCTTCTCCTTGAGTCCGAGGAACTCGAAGAAGTGCCGGATGTCGCTGAAGGTCGCCTCGCCGACGCCGACGGTGCCGACGGTGCCGGATTCCACGAGGGTGATGTCGATTCGGTCCTCGAACGCGGCCTTCAGGTACGCGGCCGTCATCCACCCCGCTGTTCCCCCGCCCACGATCACGACTCGGTTGAGCACTGGTGACTCCTGTTCCGTAGTCCACGAGTTCCGGGTACCAAGAAACGCCGGAGATGCCGGCGACGGTGGCACGGGCCGACCCTGCGGGATCTCCCGCTGCGAGGGTGGCGCCACCGAAGAACGACACTAGGCAGGGCGGGAAGTGCGGACCATGTGATTAAGCCCCGGCCGAATGTCGCAGGTGGAGAACGCCGGTACGGGTTTGCGCACGCATTGTTGACAGACTGTCAGTACACGTCGGTGCGCCGTCGGGGCAGGTCGGCAGTATGCCGGACCGGCCGGTCGGACGCGCCGTCACCCCGTGCGGAGGGGGCCCTCCCCGGTCGGCGCGTCCGAACTTCCGGCAATCCGCCGAGAAGTCGTCGATTCGGCCGAAGTCCGATGCCGGACAAGAGGGCTGATGGACAGTCGGAAGTTTCACCCGTAGCATTCCACTGACAGGGGAAAGCGCGGCGCACACCGCGCTTTGTACGGGCGCCGGATCGGACCCCCGTCGGCCCGGCGCCCGTACCCCTTCTGTTTGGGTGCTGCCATACCACTCCCGCGCGAGGTCCGCGCCCAGGTGGTATTTCCCCGCGCCCACGGGTCGGCGGGCACACTCGACGGGATGACCGGCGAGTACGGAGGCACCGCTGTGGAGATCAGGATTCTCGGCTCACTGCTCCTGTCACACGAGAACCGGCAGTACACCATGGCGTCGAAACGGGCGAGCATCGTGCTCACCCTGCTCGCGCTGAATCCGGGGGCGCCGATCGCCTTCGACGAACTGGTCGACGAACTCTGGGCCGACCAGCCGATGGCCAACGCCCGGAACGCCCTGCAGGCCAACATCGGCCGGCTGCGCAGACTGCTGGAGTCGGTGACCGGCCGCCGGGGCGCCGCCGTGCTGCGGACCGTGAGCAGCGGCTACCTGCTCGACGTGGAGCCCGGCGCGGTCGACGCCCACCGCTTCGTGGCGCTCGCCGACGCGGGCGCCGAGCTGCTCGGCCGGGATCCGGACCGGGCCGTCGAGGTGCTGGAGTCGGCCCTCGGCCTCTGGCGCGGGACGGCCCTGATGGACTCCTGTGACGGTCTGCGCTGCCGGATCCGGGCCACCCACCTGGAGGAACGCCGGATCACCGCCTACGAGGACCTGACGGCCGCCAAGCTGGCCGTGGACGCCGAGCGGGTCCAGGTGGCCGAGCTGCGCCAGCTCGCGGTCGAGCACTCCGGGCGGGAGCGGCTCAGTGAGCTGCTGATGCTCGCGCTCTACCGGGACGGCCGGCAGGCCGAGGCGCTGGAGGTCTTCCATACCGCGCGCCGCCGCCTCGCCGAGGACCTGGGCCTCGAACCCGGCCGCGCCCTGCACCGGGCGTACCAGGCGATCCTCCAGCAGGACGACACCCTCGGCGAGCCCCGAAGGGCTCTGCAGTACGTGGCCTGACGTACCGTCAGCTCGTGAATAACCGGAAGGCATGTCCACTTCATTTCATATGGACGGGTCTGGAGCGCTCTGTTAGCGTGTGAACCACCCGGGGATCCATGGGACTTGGCCTGTCGGGGAATGGGGCACGCCGGGCCGAGCCGGTTGTGAACGGGGGATGCGTGGACGTCGAGTTACGGCACGCAAAGATCGTGACGGTCATAGATCGTCTCGGTAGCATCTCGAAAGCCGCCTTGCAATTGAGCCTTCCCCAGTCGAGTCTCACCGCGCAATTGCGTCGAATTGAAAGGGCGGTGGGCGGCGACCTGTTCGTCCGGACCAGGGTCGGCGTCGTGCCGACGGCCCTCGGGGACCGGCTGATCCCGATGCTGGCCGACCTCGTCCAGCAGGCGGACCTGGTGATCGCGGAGGCGGCCGCCCACGCGGCCGACGTGTTCCGGTTCGGCAACGCCGAGTGGACGCCGCCCTCGCTGCGCAGCGCGCTCAAGGCGGCGCTTCCCGTCGGCGAGGTGCAGACCGAGACGCTCAGCCCGGCCGCGGCCGTGGAGGCGGTCTGCCGCGGTGCGCTGAACGCCGCGATGGTGCCCGGGGTGGCTCTGGACGCCTCGGCGGAGGCCGCCGAACTCTCCCTGGCCAGAACGGTGATCGTGCGCGAGCCGATCTGGCTGGCGCTGCCGCAGGGCCACCCGCTGACCGGCCGGCTGGTCCTCCGCACCTCCCAGCTCGGCTCGCTCAACTGGGTGCGGTACACCCGCGACCACTGGTTCCACCCGATCGAGAAGCACCTGTTCTCGACCTTCGACCACCCGGACCCGGAGGTCCTGCACTACGTCGACCGGCACCACGAGGCGATGAACTGGGTCCGGGACGCCGACGCGGCGGCGCTGACCACGCCCACCGGCGCCACCCGGGACGTCTGCCTCGTCCCGATCTCGGGGTCGGGGAGCAGCGAGATGCTGCTGGTGTGGCGCAGCGACACGGTACCCCGGGACATCCAGCGGCGGCTGGTGCACACCGTCCGCCGGTACTACTGCGAGTACGCCCGGACGATTCCGCGGTACTGGTCCTGGATCACCGAACACCCCGATCAGTTCAGCGAGTTGCGCAACGTGCTACCCAGACGGGCGGCCTGACCGGAGCCGCCGGGCCCCGGTGTCAGGCCGCCCGCCGTGGGGCTCCCGGGTGTCCGGCTCCCCGACTCCCCGGTTTCACGGCTTCCCGGCTCCACGGCTTCCCCGCCTCCCGGTTTCACGGTTTCACGGTGAGGCGATGGCCTGGGCCGGACGGACCCGCATCGTCCAGCCCGCCGCCAGCGTGCTCGCCGCCACGGTGAGCACGCCTACCGCGGCGACGATCGCCAGGTAGATCCAGACCGGCCCGTGCGGCACCCAGGAGCCGTCCAGCGCCAGGCCGAAGGGCGTCAGCGTGGCGCCGGCCACGACCGTGCCCAGGACCGTGCCGACCGCCGTGACCAGCACCGACTCCACCGCCGTCATCCGCAGCACCTGCCCCCGGGTGGCACCGACCAGGCGCTGTGCGGCGAACTCCCGGCGGCGCTCGACGGCGGCCACGATCACCGTGTTGACCAGTGAGATCACCGCGTACGCGATGATGCTGCCGGCCAGCAGGTAGTTGATCCAGGCGCTCGCCGCCTCGCCGCCCCCGCCGGCCTGGAGGTAGATCAGGGCGACGGCGAGGCCGGTGGCGAGCATCACCGGGGTGACCGCGCCGGCCATCCGGATCCGGCGGGCCCGGGCGTTGTCCATGGCGAGCCGGCCGGTCAGGCCGAACAGCGCACGCAGCGGCGGGCGCAGCACGCTGGTCAGCACCCCCGTCAGCCCGGGGGCGAGCAGGGCCAGCCCGCCCGCCCAGAGCATCGCGGTGGGCCCGGCGGTGCTGGCGGCGACCTCGCCGTTCATCACGGTCGCGGTGACGACGGCCAGCGCCGTGCCGCCGGCCAGGCAGAGCACGGCGAAGACCAGGCGCGGGGTGCTGAGCCAGCGGTCCTGCAGCCGGGCCTCGGCGAGCGCGTCGGCAGGCCGGGCGAGGGCGGCCCGCCGGGAGGCGATGAACGCGGCCGCGAGGGCGGCGAGCAGCGCCGTGCCGCCGGCGGTGGCCATCGGGATCCAGCCGGCGTGGTAGCCGAGCCGTGCGGGCACGACCCCGCTCCCGGCGATCCGCCCGAGCATCCAGCGCCCGGCCAGCCGGCCCGGCCAGAGGGCCAGGGCGATCGCGCCGAGCGCGACCACCAGCGTCTCGATCACCACCATCCGGCGGATCTGCCCCGGCAGCGAGCCGATGGCGCGCAGCAGGGCCATCTCGCCGAGGCGCTGCTGCACCAGCAGGGCGAGGGTCGAGCCGACCACGAAGACGGTGACCATGGCGGCGATGCCGCCGAACACCGCGGACATCGAGATCAGCCGGCTCGCGGGCGGGTGGTGCCCGGTGAGGGCGGCAGGGACGGCGCCGGGCCCCAGGTCGTTGCGGATCCCGGTCTCCATCAGTGCGCCGCAGGCGGTCAGGAGCACGGCGCCGAAGAACAGCGCGATCACCGAGGCGGTGAAGCCCCCCTTGCGGAACCTCAGGGTCTGCAGGGCGAGTCGGAACATCAGCGGGCTCCCTCGGCGCGGCGCGGTGCGGTGTGGTCGGGGCCCGTGCGGTCGGCCCAGGCGCCGAGCCGGGTCATCCGCTCGGCGATGGCGTGGGCGGAGGCGCCGTGGAGCTCGCCGGCGATCCGCCCGTCGGCGAGGAAGAGCACCCGGTCGGCGTGCGAGGCGGCCACCGGGTCGTGGGTGACGATGACGACGGTCTGCCCGGCGTCGCGCACGGCCGTGCGCAGCAGGGTGAGGACCTCCAGCGCGGTCCGGGTGTCCAGCGCGCCGGTCGGCTCGTCGCCGAAGAGCACGGCGGGCCGGGTGAGCAGGGCGCGGGCGATCGCGACCCGCTGCTGCTGGCCGCCGGACAGCTCGCCGGGGCGGTGGCCGGCCCGGTCGCCCAGGCCGACCTGCGCCAGGACCCGCTGGACGGCGCCCGGTTCGGGCTCCCGCCCGGCCAGCCGCAGCGGCAGCGCGACGTTGTCGGCCACGGTCAGTGCGGGCAGCAGGTTGTAGGCCTGGAAGGTGAAGCCGATCCGGTCGCGGCGGAGTCTGGTGAGCTCCTTCTCGCTCAGCGCGGTGAGCTCCAGGCCGTCCAGGGTGACCGAGCCGGAGTCCGGCCGGTCCAGGCCGGCCGCGCACTGCAGCAGGGTGGTCTTGCCGGAGCCGGACGGCCCCATCACGGCGGTGAAGCTGCCGCGCCGGAAACCGGTGGTGACGTCGTCGAGGGCGACCACGCGGGTGCGCCCGGTGCCGTAGCCGCGGCGGACGGCGGTCAGTCGTACCACCTCGTCGAGGCCGTGCACGGTGGCGATGCTCATGGGTCCGTCTCTCCGGGCGGGCCGGCGGCGCCCCGGTGGGGGAGCGGCCGGCTGGGCGGGGTCGAAGGGGCCGGGCGGCCGGGCGGGGTCGATAGGGCCGGGCCGGGTTCACCGGGTCGGGCGGAGCGGGCCGCGGCGGGCAGTGGGCCGCGGCGGGGCAGTGGGCGCAGCGGCGGCCGGGTGGCCGGTCACCGGGGGTGTGCGGGCGCCGTGGTCATCTCTCG
This sequence comes from Kitasatospora sp. NPDC048239, assembly GCF_043202015.1. Taxonomy (NCBI): domain Bacteria; kingdom Bacillati; phylum Actinomycetota; class Actinomycetes; order Kitasatosporales; family Streptomycetaceae; genus Kitasatospora; species Kitasatospora sp. NPDC048239. The sequence continues at coordinate 674,845 of NZ_JBICZP010000005.1, forward strand.
TCGACGCTGCGCAGCAGCTGCTCGACGGCGGCGATCCGGCCGGTCAGCTCGTGTAGTTCGGCGAGGAGCAGCCGCTGGTCGGCGGCGGCCTCCTCGGCGAGCCTGCGGTAGCCGGCCATCGCCACCGCGTCGGCCCGGTGCCGTTGCAGGGAGAAGTAGGCGACCGTGCTCAGGCTGATCCCGCCGATGACGATCAGGGTGATGACGATGGCGATGATCCCGCCATTCATGCGGTGGTTCCCTTCTCTCCCGCGTCGCTTGCGGCCCGTTCGGCCGCCGCGGCGTCCTCGCTCAGGGCGGTGAGGACGGTGTCGACCGTGACTTGGATGTGGAACGGGGTCAGTTCGAAGAACTTCATCGCCTTGCCGCCGTCCGAGAGCTCCAGGGCCCCGACCACCAGCCCGGCCGCCTCCAGCCGCTCCAGGTGCATGTAGAGCAGCGGTCTGGACAGGCCCAGCCGGCGGGCGAGTTCACTGACGTGCACCCGGCCCCGGGCCAGCTCCCCGATGATCCGCAGCCGCTGGGTGTGCCCGACGGCGGCCAGCAGCACCAACAGCTCCGCGCTGCTCAGAACGCTCACCCCCCGTGTACCGCATGCAAGTTCACACTGACAGGTGCAAACCGGCGCCGTCAAGCGGGCTTCGTTCGTTACTGATCATCCGTCAACCACCGTCAGCTGCACGTCAGTTCTCCGTCAGTGCGGCCGAGAAGAATTCAGACCACCTGTGGCACACATTCACCGGGAGGCGCCATGCCCAGCACCGTCGTCATCACCGCCGAACAGCGCGTCCGGATCAAGGAGATCGTCTGCGACATCCTCGAACTGGAGGCCGACGAGGTGACCGACACCAGCCGCTTCAAGGAGGACCACAACGCCGACTCGCTGGGCGCCATCGAGATCCTCTCCTCCCTGGAGCGGACCTTCGGGATCGAGATCGACCAGGCCGAGCTGATCCGGATGGTCAGTCTGGACGGTGTGGTCGGCGTCGTCCAGGAGAGCCTGGCGAAGTAGCCGGCCGGGCCCGCCCCGCCGGAACCCCCCGGTCCCGCCGGAACCCCCCCCGCCCCACCGGAACCCCCGGTCCCGCCGGGGCGCCGGTACACCTCCCGCCGGAGCGCCGGTGCGCGGAGGTCGGCGCACGGAACGCCAGCGCACGGAACGCGCGTGCACAGAACGGAGGCAACAGTGGTGAGCAGCGAGCACCCCGGTCCGCGCCGGGTCGTCATCACCGGGCTGGGCGCGGTCACCAGCATCGGCACCGGGCCGGCGGAGTTCCTCGCGGGCCTGCGGACCGGCCGCAGCGGCGTCAAGCCGATCACGTCCTTCGACACCACCGGCTACGCCCACGCGAACGGCTGCGAGATCGACGACTTCGACCCGGCCGACTGGCTGGAGCGGCTCGATCCGGAGGAGCTCGGCCGGGCCGCCCAGTTCTCGGTGGCCGCCGCCCGGATGGCGGTGTCCGACTCCGGGATGGACCTGGCGGAGCTGCGGCTCCGCCGGGTCCTGGTCTCCGTCGGTACCACCGACGGCGAGTCGCGCGACCTAGACGAACTGATGGAGCGTCAACTCGCCGACGGGCCGCAGGCGCTGCCCCCGGCGGTGGCCCGTCGCTCGACGGCCGGGCTGCTCTCCAGCAGCGTGGTCCGGGAGCTGCTCCTCACCGACGTGCAGGCCGTGACCATCCCGACCGCCTGCGCGGCCGGCAACTACGCCATCGGCTCCGGATTCGACGCGATCCGCTCCGGCGAGGCGGACGTCGCCCTGTCCGGCGGCGCCGACGCCGTCTGCCGCAAGACCTTCACCGGTTTCTACCGGCTCGGCACCATCGCGCCCGAGCTGAGCCAGCCCTTCGACATCGACCGCAAGGGCATCCTGACCGGCGAGGGCGCGGGCATCCTGTTCATGGAGAGCCTGGACTCGGCACTCTCGCGCGGCGCCCGGATCTACGCCGAGGTGCTCGGCTACGCGCTGAACTGCGACGCCCACCACCCGGTGGCGCCCGACCGGGACAGCCTCGCCGCCTGCATCGAACTCGCCCACCGCAACGCCGGGGTGAAGCCCGAGGACATCGACTTCATCTCCGCACACGGCACCGGCACGAAGGCGAACGACGTGACCGAGGCGGGCGCGATCCGCCAGGTCTTCCCGGTGCCGCCGCCGACCGTCTCCATCAAGTCCATGCTCGGGCACACCATGGGCGCGGCCAGCGCCCTGGCCTCGGCCGCCTGCGCGCTGGCGATCACCGAGGGCTTCATCCCGCCGACCATCAACCACCACGAGACCGACCCGGAGTGCGGGCTTGACCCCGTCCCCAACGTCGCGCGCACCGCCGAGGTGCGCATCGTGCAGAACAACGCGCTCGCCTTCGCGGGCAACAACGCCGTGCTGATCCTCGGCGCGTACGGACCGCGCGCCGCCGGATGAACACGGTGACGCCGAGGCTGCGCCGCCCCGCGGCCGACACCGCCGCCGGCCCGCTCCGGGTCCTGCTGCTGCACGGGCTCGGCGGCAGGCCCTCGGTATGGCAACCGCTGGTCGAACGGGCTGGTGAGGAGCTGGAGTTGTGGGATGCCGAGCTGCCCTGGCAGGCCATGTCCGGCAGCGAGGGCTGGGGTCTGAACCCGGACCCGGCACGGTTCCTGGTCGAGCTGGTGGACGAGCGCTTCGACGCGGTGGTCGCCCACTCCTACGCGGCCAACCTGTTCACCGAGGCCACCGCGCTCGGCCGGATCGCACCCCGGCCGACCGTCCTGGTCAGCCCCTTCTACCGGTCCAGCGTCCGGGACTTCGACTGGTCGGTGATCTCCTACTACCTCAACGACTTCCACCGGGTCTTCGAGGAGGCCCTGGAGGTCGGCGAGACCGGCCGGTTCGCCAAGGCCCACCGCGACTGGATGGCGCTGCGGCTGCGCGACCAGATCGGCCCCTACGGCTGGATGAGGTTCTTCGAGACCTATCTGCGCACCCCCACCCTCGACCTGGGCGCGGTCCGCAGTCCGCTCCTCGTGCTCTCCGGCGCGCGTGACATCGCGGCCCGGCCCGGTGACGGCCGGGCCCTGGCAGCCGCGGTCCCGGGAGCGCGCTTCGAACTCCTCCCCGACTGCGGGCACTTCCCGATGGTCGAGCGCCCGGACCGGACCGCCCGACTGGTCGGGGACTTCCTGCGGGCCGCCGCCGTACCCACCCACCCATCACTGGAGCTGTCATGAGCATCAACGCCACCACGGCGCAGGACACGCAGGACACCACCCGGCTGGAGCTCCGCCCGCGCTACGAGGGCTCGAACATCTGCACCTGGATCGGCTTCAAGCACGTCAACTATATGGTGGAGGAGGCCGTCTACGACCACCTGCGCCAGCACGGCCTCCCGGCCGGCCGGCTCTACGAGCGCCACGGCCTGGGCGTCGACATCACCGACCTGGACACCAAGATCCTCACCGCCTTCCACATCGACGACCTGGCCACCGCGACCGTGCGCCGCCTCCCGGACGGTGGTGGGGCGCTGCGCCTCGCCGTCGAACTCACCGTCGAGCGCGGCGGCGAGACGGTCAAGGCGGTGGCCGCCAAGGTCGCCGTCCAGCTCCGGCTCGACCCGCGCGGCCACGCCGTCGAGCCGCCGCCCGCCGAGGTCGCCGGGTTCGTCACCGGGCGGCTCGGCGCCGGGGCCGCCGCCGTCCCCGTCCCGGCGGGCGCCGACCCGCTGGAGGTGCTGACGGCCGGCGAGAACGCCTTCGGCTGGGCCTGGCGGATGCCGTACTTCTACTGCCACTTCACCGAGCGGGTCCAGATGTCCGGCTACCTGCGGCAGTTGGAGGAGATCGTCGACCTCTTCCTGGAGGACCGCGGCGTCTCCATCAAGACCCTGCTGGACGAGCAGGACTGGATCCCCGTCGTCCCGCACTCCCGGATCACCCTGCTGGACGAGGCGCGGATGGAGGAGACCCTCTACACCGTCTACACCGTCGAGAGCGTGTTCAAGCGGCTCACCTACACCTCCCGGATGGACGCCTACGTACTGCGCGACGGCGTCCTGGTGCCCACCGCCACCGGTCGGATCACCCACGGCTGGGCGGTGATCGAGAACCGCCGGGACTGGAGCCTGGTGGACTTCGACGACCGGCTGACCGACGCCCTCACCGGCAAGGCGGGGCGGGGCACGGGCCGGGGATCCGCATGACGGCCGCCGAGGCTCCGACCACCGAGGCGCCCTTGCGCGACCGGCCCGCGGCGGAGGACCGCGCGGCCGCCGAACTGGTCTTCTCCGCCTGGTCCGCCGTCTCCCCGTTCGGCACCGGCGCGCAGGCCTACCGCACCGGCGTGCGCGCCGCCGAGAGCGCCCTCGACGTCCTGGACCAGGAGCAGTACCCCGGTCCGTACCGGCAGGGCGGCCTCGTCCCCGGCTTCACCGCCGCCGACGCCCTGGGCAGGAAGGGCACCCGGAGCATGGACCGGGTGACCGCGCTCGCCGTCGCCACCTTCGGCCGACTGCTCGACGGCTGCGGCCCGGCCCTGCTGGCCCGTCCCGACCGGGTCGGACTGGTCCTCGGCACCGGCTCCGGAAGCGTCCAGAGCATCATGGACTTCACCCGGGACTCGCTCACCGGCGACCGCCCCTACCTGGTCGACCCGGCTCGCTTCCCGAACACCGTGATGAACCGGGCGGCCGGCCAGAGCGCCATCTGGCACGGCATCAAGGGCCCCAACAGCACCATCGCGGGCGGCTCGCTCACCGGTCTGCTCGCCCTCGGCTACGCGGCCCGGCTCCACCGCGGCGGCCACTGCGACCGGGTGCTCTGCGGCGCCGCCGAGGAGTACTCCGTCCAGCGCGCCTGGCTGGAGTGGCACGCCGCCGGGGAGGGCCACCGCCCGCCGCTCGGCGAGGGCGGCGTGGCCTGGCTGCTGGAGCCCGCCGAGGAGGCCGCTGCCGCCGGCCGCCCGGCCCTGGCCCGACTGCTCGGTACCCGCTTCCGCGCGTACCACCGGCCCGAGGAGGCCGGCCCGGCCCTCACCGCCTGCGTACGTGCCGCGCTCGCCGACGCCGGGGCCGGCGCCGCGGACGTCCGCCTGGTCGCCCCGCTCGGCGCCGACGGCGAGGAGGAGGCCCTGCGGGCGGCGCTGCCCGCGGGTGCGCGACCGGCTTGGATCCGCTGCCGGCCGCTGCTCGGCGACACCTCGGCCGCCGCGACCGGCCTCCAGCTGGCGGCCGTACTGGCCGCCGCCGACGAGGGCGGACTGCCGCCCGGCACCGCGGCGCTGGTCACCGCCATCGACCGGGACGGCACGGTCGGCTGCGCCCTGCTGGGCGGCTGAGCCCGGCCGCCACCGGGCCGCGGTACCCCGTCGGCCTGCCGCGCCCGCCGCACCCGCTGCGCCCGCCCCGCCTGCCGCGCCCGCCGCACCCGCTGCGCCCGCGAACCGAGAGGACAGAGCACGATGCCCGACCAGACCCCGGCCGCCGCCCCCGGCGGCCGCACCCTCCGGGGCACCGTCACCGTCGCCCCGGACGACCCGTTCCTCGCCGGCCACTACCCGGGCTTCCCCCTGGTGCCCGGCCTGCGGCTGGTGCAGTACGTTCACGACCTGGTGACCGCGGCAGTGCACCCCGCCGACCCGGAAGACCCCGCAGACCCCGTGGAAGCGGCAGACCCGGTGGAAGCGGCCGGCCCGAGCGGCGGCCACGAGCGGCTGGAGCTGAAGCGCGCCCGCTTCCTCAGCCCGGTCCGGCCCGGTGAGGAACTGCTGATCGAGGCGCGGGTCGAGCCCCACGCCGGCGGCCTGCGGGTCACCGCGCGAGTGGCCGCCGACTCCCGCCCCGCCGCCGAGATCACCCTGCTCTACCCGGGGGAGGCGGCATGAACGGCATCGCCCGCATCACCGCGCTGATCCCGCACCGCCGCCCCGCGCTGCTGGTCGACCGGGTCGTCGAGGTCGAGCCGGGCAAACGCCTGGTCACCCACAAGGCCGTCACCCTCGCCGAGCCCGGCTACCGGGCCGTCCCCGACCAGGCCCCCGACCACGCGTACGCCTATCCGCTGGACCTGCTGCTGGAGTCCTGGGCCCAGTCGGCGGTGCTGCTGGCCTGCTGGGAGCAGCCCAACGCCGACGTCCGGGCGGGCCGGGTGGTGCTGCTGGCGGGCGTGCGCGGCGCCAGGGTGCTGGCTCCCGTCCAGCCCGGCTGCGTCCTGGTGCACGAGGTCCACCTGGTCCGCGACGTCGGCGACGCCGTGATCACCACCGGTACCACCACCGTCGAGGGCCGCACCGTCCTGGAGATCGGCCAGCTCACCCTGGCACTGCGCGGCGCCGAGCTGCTGACCGGCGCGGGCGCCCCCGCACCGACCACCGAGGAGAGGTCCTGATGTCCGAAGCGAAGCGGCCCGTCGCCCTGGTGACCGGGGGCTCCCGGGGCATCGGGCGCAGCGTGGTCACCCGGCTCGCCGCCGACGGGTACGACGTGGCGTTCTGCTACCAGTCCCGGCACGAGGCGGCGGAGGAGACGGCGGTCGCGGCCAAGGCGGCCGGCGCGGCGGTGCTGGCCCGCCGGGTGGACGTGTCCGTCCAGGCCGAGGCGGAGCAGTTCGTTCGCGCCGCCGAGCGCGAGCTGGGCCCCGTCCACGCGGTGGTCTCCTCGGCCGGCATCGTCCGTGACAACCCGCTGGTGCTGCTCGGCGAGCAGGCCTGGCAGGACGTGCTGCGGACCAACCTCGACGGCACCTACACCATCTGCCGCGCCGCGGTGTTCGCGATGATGAAGCGGCGGGCCGGCGTCCTGGTGACGATGTCCTCGGTGGCCGGGGTGTACGGCAACGCGACCCAGACCAACTACTCGGCCTCCAAGGCGGGGATCATCGGCTTCTCGAAGGCGCTGGCCAAGGAGGTCGCGCCGCGCGGGATCCGGGTCAACTCGGTGGCGCCGGGGTTCATCGAGACCGACATGACCGCCGGCCTGACCGGTACGGCCGGCCCGGGCCTGGCCGCGCGGATCCCGCTGGGCCGGTTCGGCCGCCCCGAGGAGGTCGCCGACCTGGTCTCCTTCCTGGTCTCCGAGCGGGCCTCCTACATCACCGGCCAGGTGTTCGGCGTCGACGGCGGGCTGGTGCTGTGAGCCGGGCCGCCGGGATCCCGAGGTTCTACTTCTCGCTGCGCAGCCCGTACTCCTGGCTGGCCTACCGCGAACTCGTCGACGAGCACCCGCGGCTCGCCGCGGAGCTGGAGTGGCGGCCGTTCTTCGAGCCGGACGGGGAGAGCGAGCGGCGGCTGACCGCGCTCGGCGGGGTGTTCCCGTACGCGGCGATGACCCGGGCCAAGCACCTGTACATCCTCCAGGACGTGGCCCGGCTCGCCGAGCGGCGGGGCCTCGCGCTGCGCTGGCCGGTGGACCGGGCGCCGGTCTGGGAGGTCCCGCACCTGGCCTACCTGGTGGCGCGGCGCGAGGGACGCGGGGCTGAGTTCGTCGCGGCCGCCTACCGCACCCGCTGGGAGGAGGGCCGGGACATCTGCGACCGCGTGGTGGTCGCCGACCTGGGCGCCGGGCTCGGCCTCGACCCGGCGGAGCTGGCGGGCGCGGCCGACGACCCGGGGCTCCGCGAGCAGGGCGCCCGGCTGCTGCTGGACGTCTGCCGGGACGGCGTGTTCGGCGTCCCGTTCTTCGTGCACGGCTTCAGCCGCTTCTGGGGCCTGGACCGGCTGCCCGACTTCGCCGCCCACCTGCGGGAGCGGCGCGCCCCCGAGCAGGTGCTGCCGCAACCGGCCGGCGCCGTCGTCGGCCTCGGCCCCAGGTCGGTCGACGACGGGCACGCCGGCGGCTGCGGCTGACCGGTGCGGGGCCGGCCCACCGGGCCACCGGAGCGGGCCGCCGGAACGGACGGTCAACACGGGCCGGAAGGCCTCGACTCCACTGTCACCGAACAGACGTGACCCTCCGAACCGAGGGGCCCCACCACCCCGAGACCAGGGAGTCAGCGATGAGCGACGACACCGGCGGACCCGCCGAGCCGCGCCCGGCACGCCCGGCCGCCCAGCAGCCCGACTGGCCCGACCGGGAGTCGCTGCGCGCCGTCACCGGGTGGCTGGGCACGGCTCCGCCCCTGGTCTTCGCCGCCGAGTGCGACCGGTTGCGGGCCCGGCTGGCCGCGGTGGCCCGGGGCGAGGCGGTCCTGCTGCACGGCGGCGACCGCGCCGAGAGCTTCGCCCAGACGGGTGTCGAGACGATCCACGCCACCCTGCGGACCCTGCTGCAGATGGCCGTGGTGCTCACCCACGCCGCCGCGCTGCCGGTGGTCAAGGTGGGCCGGATGGCCGGCCAGTACGCCGAGCCGTGCCCGCCCCCGGTCGAGCGGCGCGGCGCCGTCGAGCTTCCCGCCCACCGTGGCGACGCGGTCAACGGCGCCGAGTTCACCGCCGGGGCCCGCCGCCCCGACCCGGCCCGGCTGCGGCGGGCGTACGAAGCCTCCGCGATGACCCTCAACCTGGTCCGGGCGCTCACCACCGGGGGCTTCGCCGACCTGCGCCAGGTGCACGCCTGGAACTCCGGCTTCGTGGCCGGCTCCCGGGCGGGGGAGCGCTACGAGGCGCTCGCCGAGGAGATCGGCCGCAGCCTGGCCTTCATGCAGGCCTGCGGGGTGGACACCCGGGAGCTCGGCACGGCGGAGTTCTTCGTCGGCCACGAGGGCCTGCTGCTGGACTACGAGGAGCCGCTGACCCGCTCCGACCCCGCCACCGGCCGCAGCTACGCGACCAGCGGCCATCTGCTCCGGCTCGGCGAGCGGACGGCCGATCCGGACGGCGCGCACGTGGGGTACCTCGCGCGGATCGCCAACCCGGTCGCCGTCGAACTCGGCCCGACGGCCGCACCGGACACCGTCCTCGGTCTGATCGACCGGCTCGACCCGGAGCGCGAGCCAGGTCGGCTGACCTTCCTGGTGCGCGCGGGCGCCGAACGGGTCGGGGACGTGCTGCCGCCGCTGGTCGAGAAGGTGACGGCGGAGGGCGCCCTGGCCTGCTGGGTGAGCGACCCGATGCGCGGCACCACGCCCCTCGCGCCGAACGCCGCGCCGAGCGGCCGTCGGACCGGTCGACCGGACGCTGCGCTGGAGGAGGTCCGCGGCTTCGTCGAGGTCCACCGGGCGCTCGGCACCCACCCGGGCGGCATCCACGTCGAACTGTCCGGAGCCGGTGCGACCGCGTGCGACGGCGGCGAGGTCCGCGCGGCGGACCGGGACCGCCGGGACGACGGGACGGCCCCCGACCCCCGGCTCACCCACGCGCAGGCCCTGGACCTGGCCTTCCAACTCGCCGAGCTGTACCGCTGAGCCGTGCCCGGCCGGCCGGCGCCGCGGTCCGGTACAGCTCGGCGACGCAGGCGCGGGAGAGCGCGGCCAGGCTGGAGACCATCAACTCCGGCGGCAGCGCGGCCTGCTGGTAGGCGAGCGGCAGCTCGGTGCAGGCCGCCAGGACGGGCAGCGGCCGCTGCCGCCAGAGCCGGTGGACGGCCGTCCGCAGGTCGTCCGCCGCCGACTCGGGACGCCGGGCCTTCACCTGGACGGCCGCCGCGTGGACGAGCCGCTGGGTCGCGCCGTCGGGCAGGTGCAGCGGGTAGCCGCGGACCGCCGCCCGCTCCTGGTAGAGGCCGCTGGCCAGCGTCCCGGTGGTGGCGGTCAGCCACCCGCCGCCGGGGCTCAGCCGGACCGCGGCGTCCAGGGTGGCGTCCACGATGTCCACCACGGGCACGGGCGAGGCGGCGGTGAAGGCCGCCAGGAAGACGTGTGCCGTGTTGCAGGGCACGGCCAGCAGGTCCGCGCCCCAGTCGGCCAGGGTCCACAGGCCGGCCCGGATCCGCCGGCCCGCCTCACCGTCACCGGTGAGGATCGCGGTGCTCCGGTCGGGGATGCCCGGGTCGGACAGCATCACGACCCTGGGGTGCTGCTGGTCCTCGACGGCCGGCGCGTCGGCGGCGAGCAGCCGGAGGAACTCCGCCGTCGCCGCGGGCCCCATGCCCCCGAGCACGCCGAGCGTCCGGGCGGGGGCGGGTGTCGTCACCGCTGTCATGGGTCGACTCTCCCCGGGCGGGCTGACAACGGGCTGACAGCGGACTGATATTCGACTGACGGACCGTCAGGGTGGTTGTCCTCAGGGGGGAATGGGGGGTTACCCCCATGGCCGGTGCGCTTGCCCCGGGGATACCGTCGGTGGGTATGGCCCTCACCAGGGGCCGTCACCAGCGACTTCTTGAGATGTGGGGTACAGCCATGCGGGTTACGGCAGCTCGGGCCACGGCGGCGGGGATCACGACGAGGATTGCGGAGGCGGTCCCGGTGGCGCGGAGGGCGGGCGCGAACCGCCCGCCCCGCTACCTCGGGGCCCTGGTGCTCGCCGGGATCGCCGCCGGGGGGCTCAGCGCCTGCACGCCGGGGACGAACGCGCAGGACGACGCCGAGGTGTCGGAGAAGATCACCTCGGTGCGCCTGGACAGCAGCTCCGGCGGCGTCACCATCAACGGCCGGGAGGGCGCGGGGAGGATCTCCGTGCACCGCTCGATCGACTACCAGGACGACCGGCCCGGCACCACCACCCGCGTGGAGAACGGCGTACTGGTGCTCGGCGGCTGCGGACAGCACTGCTCGGTCAACTACACCCTGGAGGTCCCCGCCGGGCTCCCCGTCGACGGCCAGACCTCCTCCGGCGCGGTCAGCCTCACCCGGGTCGGCCCGGTCAAGGTCACCACCCACTCCGGCGGCATCACCCTGGACGGCGTCGCCGGACCGGTCGAGGTGCAGACCACCAACGGCGCCATCAGGGGCACCGGCCTGAACGGCGACCGCATCCAGGCCCAGACCAGCAACGGCCAGATCGACCTCACCCCCGCCAAGGCCCAGGACGTCAGGGCCAAGACCTCCAACGGCGCCATCTCCCTCACCGTCCCGGCCGCCACCTACAAGGTCGCCGCCCAGACCAGCAACGGCCGCAAGGAGATCGGCGTCACCAACGACCCCGCCGGCCGCTACCAGCTCGACCTCACCACCTCCAACGGCCGCATCACCGTCAAGAACGCCTGACCGCCGAGCACGCCTGACCGACAAGAAGACCTGACCGGAAGGGGTTTCGGCGCCGGTCAGCCCGCTGTCAGCACCCTGTCAGCGTGCTCGGCGAGATTTGAGGGGCTTCGACTTCCATCCGAGGAGGCCCCGGCGTGACCTCGCTAGCAGCGGTGTCGAGTTACCTGCCACCGACCATCCCCGTCGAACAGCTGCGGGAGCCCCTGGGGCTGACGGACCAACAGGTGCGCCGGTTCACCCGGCTGTACGGGCTGGACCGGATCTGCCAGGCGCCCGCGCAGTCCGAGGCCGAGCTGCTGACCGCCGCGGCGCAGAAGCTGGAGGCCCTCGCCGGACAGGAGGACCGGGTCCGCTACGTGGTGCGCGCCAAGGGGCTGCGCACCACCGCGCCGTACCCCGTCAGCCCGCTCCGGCAGGTCCGCGAGGCGCTCGGCCTGCACCGGGCCGCGGTGTTCTCGGTGGCCGACCACGGCTGCGCCACCGGCCTGCTCGCCGTGGACGCGGCCGGCACCCTGCTGGCCGCCGACGGCGACCCGGACGCGCTCGCCCTGGTCCTGGCCGGCGACAAGACCTTCACCCCGTTCTCGCAGTGGGTGGAGGACGTCTCGATCATGGGCGAGGGCGTCAGCGCCGTCCTGGTCGGCGCCGGCGGCGGCCGCGACCGGGTGCTCGGCTACCACGCCCGCATCCACGGCCGCGAGGACGGCGTCATCGACCTCGACCCGGAGGGCGCACGCGACGCCAAGCGGATCTACCAGGACGCCATGGCCGAGGTCGTCCTCGGCGCCCTCGACCAGGCCGGGCTCGGCATCGCCGACCTTGACCTGGTCCTGCCGCACAACGTCAACCGGGTCTCCTGGACGGTCGCCGCCGCCCACCTGGGCATCCCCAGGGACCGCATCTTCCTGGAGAACATCGCGCGCACCGGCCACTGCTTCTGCGCGGACCCCTTCATCAACTACCAGTCCGCGCGCGAGCTCGGCCTGCTCCGGCCGGGGGACAGGTACCTGATGACCTCCGCCGGACTCGGCCAGTCGTTCGCCGCCATGGTCCTGGAGCACTGAGGTGGGCGCCATGACGGACGGACCCGCCCCGGAGTTCCCCCGGCGGCTGGCCGCCGCGCTGACCGGCACCCCGGACACCCCGCTGGTCCTGCTCGGCAACTTCGAGGTCGAGCAGCAGTGGGCCCGCGGCGAGCACACCCTGCCGCGCTTCTCGGCCGCCGCGTCCAGCGCCGTGGTCAACCGGATGGACCAGTTCGCCCTGCTGCTCGCGGGCGGCGGCGACCACGTGGTGCTCAAGACCCGCCCGGACGAGGACTACCTCGGCTACCTCGCGGGCCTCGGCCTGGCACTGCCCCGGATCCATGTCGTCGCCCGCCAGGAGCCGGACCGCACCGTCACCGAGGACGCCCTCGCCGACCCGGCGCTGCTCGCGGCCCTGGCCGGCCCCGCCGCCGACGGCGCCCGGCTGACCGCCCACGGCGTCTGCGAGCTGGAGGAACGCCTCGCCGACCGTGCCGGGCTGCCGCTGGCCGCCCCCTCCGCCGCCACCTGCAAGGCCGTCAACAGCAAGGTCTACAGCCGTCGGATCGCCGACGAGCTCGGGCTGCGCCAGCCGCGCGGCCGGGCCTGCGAGACGCTCGCCGAGCTCGCCGCGGCCTTCGAGGAGGCGGTCGCCGGCCCCCGGCCCGCCGTCGTCAAGGAGGCGTTCGGCGTCTCCGGCAAGGGCATCGCCCGGCTGGCCGGCCAGCGCCGCGCCGCGCGCATCCTGGGCGTGGTCGCCCGACAGGCCGAACGCGCCGGAGGCGACCGGGTGGCCTTCGTGGTCGAGGAGTGGGTCGACAAGCAAGCCGACCTCAACTACCAGTTCACCGTGGACCGCGGCGGCGCCGTCCGGTTCGACTTCGTCAAGGAGCAGCTTACCGAGGACGGCGTCCACAAGGGCCACAAGATGCCCCCGGACCTCACCCCCGCCCAACTGGACGAACTCGCCCGGACGGCGGACCTGCTCGGCAAACGGCTCCACGCCGACGGCTACTTCGGCGTGGTCGGCGTGGACGCCATGGTCGACCCCGACGGCGGGCTCTACCCGGTGGTGGAGATCAACGCCCGCCACAACATGTCCACCTACCAGGTCCGCCTGGAGGAGCACCTCGTCGCCCCCGGCCGGGTCGCCGTGGCCCGCCACTACCCGCTGCGGCTGGACCGGCCGCTGCCCTTCGCCGAGATCCGCGCACTGCTCGGCAACCTGCTGCTCGACCGGCCCGGCGGCCGCGGGCTGCTGGTGAACAACCACGCCACCGTCAACGCGGCCTTCCCCGCCGAGGACACCCCCGCCGAGGGCCGGCTGTACGGGATCCTCGTCGCCGACTCGGCGGCGGAACTGAGGGCCATCGACGCGGAGACCACCGTCCGGCTGGACGGGCGGAGCCAAGGGAGCAGGCCATGAGCGAGACCTTCGAGATCCAGGGCACGCCCGTCACCGAACTGGCGCAGGCCTACGGCACCCCGTTCTTCCTCTACGACGGGGACGCACTGGAGGGTCGGCTGCGCGAGCTGCGCGAACTCCTCGACCCCCGACTGCAGATCTTCTTCTCGCTCAAGGCCAACCCGAACGTGGCGATCTGCGCCCTGCTGCACGCCCACGGCGCGCGCGCCGAGGTCTCCTCGCTCACCGAGCTGCGCACCGCCCGGCTGGCCGGCGTCACCGGCCCGGACATCATCTTCCTCGGGCCGGGCAAGAGCCGCGCCGAACTCGCCGCCTGCCTGGACGAACAGATCGCCGCGATCGTCTGCGAGTCCCTCCAGGAGCTGGCGCTGATCGACGAACTGGCGGGGGAGCGCGGGGTACGCGCACCGGTCGCGCTGCGGGTCAACCCCGCCTTCTCGGTCAAGGGCTCCGGCCTGACCATGGGCGGCAAACCGCGCCAGTTCGGCATCGACGAGGCGCAGCTGCTCGCCGACCCCGGCCTCGCCGGACGGTTCCCGCACGTGCGGCTGATGGGCGTACAGGTCTACATGGGCACCCGGATCCTCAGCGAGAACGCCATCGCCGAGAACACCGAGCGGATCTTCGAGCTCGCCGACCGGCTGTCGGCCGCGCTCGGCTTCGAGGCCGAACTGGTCGACGTCGGCGGCGGCCTGGGCGTCGGCTACTTCGACGGCGAGCGGGACCTCGACCTGCCGGACCTCGCCGCCCGGCTCAACCCGCTGATCGCCGCCTTCGCCGACCGGCACCCGCACACCCGCCTGGTGATGGAGCTCGGCCGCTACCTCACCGCCCCGGCCGGCACCTACGTGGCCCGGGTGCGCTACGTGAAGACCTCGCTCGGAGAGCGGTTCGCCGTCACCGACGGCGGCACCCACCACCACATGGCGGCCGTCGGCATCGGCTCCTTCGCCAAGCGCAACTTCCCGATGGCCCTGCTCAACCGGTCCGGCGCCGAGGACACCCCCGAGGACTGGAACATCACCGGCCCGCTCTGCACGCCCAACGACACCCTGGCCAAGAAGGTCCGGCTCCCGCCGCTGCGGCAGGGCGACCTGATCGGCGTCCTGCGCTCCGGCGCGTACGGGCCGACCGCCTCACCCGTGCACTTCCTCGGCCACGGCTACCCGGCCGAGGTGCTGATGCTCGACGGGCGCCCGCACCTGATCCGCGAGCCCGACCGCCCCGAGGACCTGTTGGACCGCCAACGGCCGCTGCCGCCAGAGGCGTTGAAGCGGCCGACCACCCTCAGCTGACCCCCACCACACCGGAAGGAGAGCGCGCCATGCCCGAGACCACCGGCACCGACCGCGCCCGGATCGTCACCGAGATCTCCGCCGCGCTCGGCGAGGTACTCGACTACGACCTGCCGCAACTCACCGAGGAATCCCGGCTCTTCGACGAGCTCGGGCTGGACTCGACCGGCGTCTTCGAGCTGCTGATGCGGCTGGAGGAGTCACTGGACATCGAGTTCGACACCGACTCGCTGGAGATGGCCCACTTCGCCAGCGTCCGCTCGCTGGCCGACTTCGTGGCCGCGGAACTGGACGGCTGAGGATGCCCGTGCAGAGCACCCCGGCGGCCGTCCGACGGGGGGAGCCGGTGGAGTTCCCGCTGCGGCTCGCCGCCGTCGCCCACCGCTCCTTCCCGCCCGGCACCTCCCGGATCGACGACCCGTTCTCGCTGCGCCACTTCGCCGACCTGACGGCCGGCTACGGCGTGCCGCACCGCCCCGAGCTCGCCGAAGGCGGCGGGAACACCTTCACCACGATGGCCACCGCGCTGCTGCGCGACCTCGCCCCGCCCGGCCTGCCGATCGAGCTGGCCCTGGTCGCCCACGCCACCCCGGACCTGGACTGCCGGCTCGCCGCCGTCACCGCCCTGTCCGAGCTGCTCCCCGGTCACCCGCTCGCCTTCGCCGTCGCCGACTGCGGCTCGGCGGCGCCGTTCGCCGCACTGCGGTTGGCCGGGGCGTACGCCCGCCGCGACGGCCACCGCGCCGTCGCCGTGTTCGCCCTCGACCAGCACACCCTGCCCTACGGGAGCGGACCGCGGCCGGCCGCGGACGCCGGGGTGGCGCTGCTGTTCACCGACACCGGCACCGAGGGCCGGCTCACCCTGAGCCGGCTGCCCGGCACCACCGCCGAGGAGGTCCCGGACGCGCTGCGCTCCGCCCTCACCGGGCTGGGGGCCGGCCCCGACCTGCCGCTGGTCCTCGGCCCCGGACTGGACCGTGCCCGCCACCTGCCCGGCCACACCGGCCGGATCGCCCAGTCCGCGCCCGGCCGGCCCGCCTCCGGCACGCTCACCGCGCTGGCCGCCGAACCCGGCCGCGCACGGCACCTCGCCCTCGTCGACTACGACCCGGCCGACCGGGACCTCAGCGTCTGCCTGATCGAGCGGGGCTCCTGATGACCGCCGCCCGGCCCGGCACCGGTCTGCTCAGTACCGGTCTGCTCAGCGCCGGTCTGCCGGAGCGCTGCCAGGACACCGCCCGGTACCGCGGCCTCGCCCCGGCCCTCGCCCTGCTCGGCGCCGAGGCCCTGCCCGGACTGCTGCCCTGCGGACCGGCCGGGCACACCGTCACCGACCCCGCTACCTATGCCGCCGCCGGTCGGCTCTGGACCGACGGCACGACCGCCCCCCGCGCGGCCGGCCGGGAGCGCGTCCTCGCCACCGTCGACCTGCCCGGCGGCGCCGTCGCCCTGGCCGCCGCGCCCGTCCCAACCGAGCGGGCCCCGGACGAACAGCAGCGCGCCGCCTTCGCCCTCGGCCTGGTCCGGATCCGGCTCGGCCTCTCCGAGGCGCTGCGCACCGCCTGCCTGAACCACCTCGGCCGGCGCCGCAGCGGCGACGGCTACCTCCTCCAGCAGCAGCTGGTGAAGGGCGCCCTGGCCGACGCCGTCGCCGAACACCTGGAGGCCGCCGCCGTCCTGGCCGGCGCCGGGCCCGGCGATCTGGAGCCCGCGGTGCTCGCCGACCTGCACACCCGGATCACCGCCACCGACCGCGACCAGGTCCGGCTGCTCGGAGCCTCCGGCTACCTGCGCGACGGCCACGGCATGACCGCCTACGTCTCGGAGCTGCTCGCCGAGGCCCACACCGCCACCGCAGGGGGGTACCAGCCGTGAGCCGCACCGAGGACCCAAGGCTCGCCGCGCTGGCCGGGCGGATGCGGGAGTGGGGCGAGGACCTGCGCCCGCTCGCCCTGGAGATCGACCGCGACCCCGAGGCCGTCCGGCACCACCTGCACCTGCCCGCCCTGCGGTACCTGGCCGCGATGGGCATCCCCGCCGAGTACGGGCACACGCCCGAACCCGTCGACGGCCACCGATTCCACGGCGTCAGCGCCCTCGAACGCGTGGTCGTCATGGAGGAGTTGGCCGCCGCCGAGGTCGGCGCGCTGGTGGCCGCACCGGGCCCGTGGCTGGCCGGCGTCGCCGTCGGCCTGCTCGCCGACCACCGGCAGAAGGAGTGGTTCTACGGCCGGCTGCTGGCCGAACCGCTGTGGACCTGCTTCGCCCTCACCGAACCCGACCGGGGCTCCGACGCGGCCGCACTGCGCACCAGCCTGACCGCCGGACCGGACGGCCTGCTGCTGACCGGCGAGAAGCGCTACGTCGGCAACGCCGCCCGCGCCCGGCTCGCCGTGGTCTTCGCCCGCAGCGCCCCCGGCCCGCTCGGCATCACCGCCGTCCTGGTCGACACCGCCGACCCCGGCTACCGCGCCGAACCGCTCGACATGATCGGGCTGCGCGGCGCCCGGATCAGCACGATCACCCTGGACGGCGTGGCGGTCCCCGAGGACCGCGTCCTCGGCCGGCACCTGCCGCCGACCAGGCGCGGCGTCTGGGCCTTCGTCCAGACCTTCAACGTGCTGCGCCCCGGCGTCGCCGCCATCGCGGTCGGCATCGCCCGCGCCGCCCTGGAGTACGCCACCGCCCAGCGCCGCACCCTGAACGCCGACGAGCGGCACCGGCTCGACGCGCTCGGCCGACGGATCGCCGCCACCCGCAGCCTGGTACGGCAGGCCGCCGCAGCCGTGGACGCACGCGGCAGCGACGGCCACCCGGCCTCCGCCGCCAAACTGCGCGCCGCCCGGCTCGCCGAGGAGGCGACGCTGACCGCCGCCGGCCTGCTGGGCCCCGGCGCCCGGCTGGCTCACCCGTTGCTGGACAAGCTGGCGCGCGACGCCCGGGCGACGGAGTTCCTCGAGGGCACCGCCAACATGCAGCGCCTCAACCTCTTCCAGGGCCTGCTCGGCGGCCGGGTCGACCGGGCCCGGCCGCGGCCGGACTGACCGTCAGCCCGCCGTCAGCGCCCTCGGACAGCATGGGCTCGGCGCCCCGCGCCCGCCCCGCACCAGCTCGGACCACATCGGACCAATTCGGCACCCGCTACCGCGTCATGACCGGGTGGGAGTAGACGCATGCCAGTGATCACGACACCGCAGGAGTTCGACGTGGAGGACCTCTACGTCGACCTCCGCCCGGTCCTCGGCCGCCCGCTGTACCTCAAGTGCGAAGGGTTCAACTTCGCCGGCTCGGTGAAACTGCGGGCCGCGAGCGAGATGGTGGACGCGGCCGAGCGGTCCGGAACGCTGCGGCCGGGGATGACCATCGTGGAGAGCTCCTCCGGCAACCTCGGCGTGGCCCTCAGCCTGGTCGCCGTCAGCCGGGGCCTGCGCTTCGTCTGCGTCACCGACTCGCGCTGCACCGCCGCCTCCCGGCGGCTGATGAGCTCCCTCGGAGCCGAGGTCCAGGTGGTGACCGAGGCCCACCCTGACCGCGGCCTGCTCGGCGCCCGGCTCGACCGGGTGGCCGACCTCTGCGCCGCGCACCCCGACTACCACTGGCTCAACCAGTACGCCAACCCCGGCAACTGGACGGCGCACTACCGCACCACCGGCCCGCAGATCGCCAAGGCCTTCCCCGACCTCGACGTGCTCTTCGTCGGCGCCGGCACCACCGGCACCCTGATGGGCTGCGCCCGGTTCCTCCGGGAGAACAACCCCGGCGTGACGATCGTCGCGGTGGACGCGGCCGGCTCGGTCACCTTCGGCGGCCCGCCCGGCACCCGGATGATCCCGGGCGTCGGCACCAGCGTGCGCCCGGCCATCCTCGACGACTCCTACGTGGACGACGTCGTGCTGGTGTCCGAGGCCGACACCGTCCGGGCCTGCCGCGGCCTGCTGCGCGGCGGGTTCCTGCTCGGCGGCTCGACCGGGACGGTGGTCAGCGGCGCCGCCCGCTGGCTCGACGAGCACCGGCCGGACGGCGGCCTCACCGCCGTCGCCATCGCCCCCGACCTCGGCGAGCGGTACCTGGAGACCGTCTACCACGACGGCTGGGTGCGCGAGCACCTCGGCGCCGAGGCCCTGGGCGCCGAGGCCCTGGGCGCGCGTCCCGTCCCGCTCGGCCCGACCACCATCTCCACCTGGAGCCTGTGATGACCTCAGACCCGCGTACCGCCCTGCCGCTCAGCGCGGGCCAGCTGGAGATCTGGCTCGACGCGAAGGACTCCGCGGGGAGCAACGCCTACAACTCGGCCGGGTACCTGGACCTCCGCGGCCCGCTCGACCGCGGGCGGCTGCGGGGAGCGCTCCACCGGCTGGTCACCGAGGCCGAATGCCTGCGCGCCCGCTTCGCCGAGACCGACGGCGAGCCGCGCCAGTACCTGGAGGATCTCACCGAACTCCCGCTCTCCGAACCGGACTTCAGTGCCGACCCGGATCCGGGCGCGGCTGCCGACGGCTGGCTGCGGGCCGATCTGGCCGAGCCCT
Source organism: Kitasatospora sp. NPDC048239 (assembly GCF_043202015.1). Classification (NCBI taxonomy): domain Bacteria; kingdom Bacillati; phylum Actinomycetota; class Actinomycetes; order Kitasatosporales; family Streptomycetaceae; genus Kitasatospora; species Kitasatospora sp. NPDC048239. The sequence continues at coordinate 694,175 of NZ_JBICZP010000005.1, forward strand.
TCGACCTCGCCGCCGGACCGCTGTTCCGGCTCGGCGCCCTCACCCTGGCCGAGGACCGCACGCTGCTCTACCTCTGCGTCCACCACCTGCTCTGCGACGGCTTCAGCCAGACCGTCCTGTGGCGCCGCCTCGCCGAGCTGTACGCCGAGCCGGTCACGGAGGGCGAGGCGGCGGAGGGCGCGGCCACCGCCGGGGCCCTGCCCCCGCTGGCCGGCCTGCTCGCCGCCGAGGCCGAGTACGCCGCCTCCCCGCACGCCCGCAAGGACGCCGCGTTCTGGCAGCGCCGGTTCCCCGAGCCGCCCGAACTGCTCAGCCTCTCCCGCCGCCGCCCGACCGGCACCGCCCCGCAGGGCTTCCTGCGCCGGACGGCCGCCCTCACCCCGGCCGCCGCCGCCCACCTGCGCACCGCCGCCGCCCGCGCCGACGTCACCTGGCCCACCGCGGTGCTGGCCGCCGTCGCCGTCTACACCCAGCGGATGACCGGCGCCGAGGACGTCCTGCTGACCTTGCCCGCCACCGCCCGGCTCACCGCCGGGCAGCGGGCCGTCCCCGGGATGATGGCCAACTACCTGCCGCTGCGCGTCCCCGTCCGCCCCGCCCTGACCAGGGACGGCCTGCTCCGGGAGACCTCCCGCGAGCTGGCGCAGGCGCTGCGCCACCAGCGCCGCCGGGTCAGCGCCGTCCGCCGCGACCTCGGGCTGCGCAGCGACGACCGCCGCCCGTTCGGACCCTTCGTCAACCTGCTCCCGCAGCAGACCGAACTGGCCGTCGGCCCCTGCACCGCCCGGGTGGTCAACCTCTCCACCGGTCTGATCGACGACCTGATGGTCACCGTGCTGGAGCGGCCCGACACCGGCATCGAGCTGCACCTCAACGGCAACCCCGACCTGTGGACCGGCCCCGAGATCGACGCCCACCTGGCCCGGCTCACCCGCTTCACCGAACAGTTCGCCGCCGCCGACGGCGCCCGGCCGATCGGCGCCCTGGAGACGGCCGCGGAGGAGCACACGGCCTGGCTGCGCGCGGGGGCCGGGCCCGAGCGCCCGGCCGGCTTCGACTGCGTGGTCAGCCGGATCCGCGCGCTCGCCGCCGAGCGGCCCGACGCGGTCGCGGTCACCGACGACACCGGGGCGACCGGCTACGCCGAGCTGGCCCGCCGCTCCGGCGCGCTCTCCCGCCGCCTGGAGCACGACGGTCCGGCCGGCGGGCCGGTCGGTGGTCTGGTCGGTGTGCTGGCCGCCCCCGGCAGCGGCTTCCTGACCGCCGTCCTCGGCGTCCTCGGCGCGGGCGGCGCCTACGTCCCGCTCGACGTGCACGCCCCGCTCGCCCGGACGGCCGCCCTGCTCGCCGACAACGGCATCCCCACCCTGGTCACCGACCGGGAGCACCGGGCCGCCGCCGAACAGGCCGCCGCCGGCCGACCGGTGCGGATCGTCGTCCTCGACGACACCGACGACCCGGCGGGCGACCCGGCGGACGACCCGGCGGAGGCCCCGGTGGAGGACCTCGCCCCGCCGGCCGGCACCCCGCAGGACCTCGCCTACGTGATCTTCACCTCCGGCTCCACCGGACGGCCCAAGGGCGCCATGGTGCACCGCGCCGGCCTGGTCAACCACCTGCTCGCCAAGGCGGACGACCTCGCACTCACCCGGCACGACGTCATCGTCCAGAACGCGCCCGTCACCTTCGACATCTCCGTCTGGCAACTGCTCGCCCCGCTCGTCACCGGCGGCAGCGTCCGGATCGTCGGCCGGGACACCGCCGCCGACCCCGAACGGCTCTTCGCCCTCGCCGCCGCCGAGGGCGTCACCGTGCTGGAGCTCGTCCCCTCCCTGCTGCGCGCCGCCCTCGACACCTGGGACCTCACCGGCGCCGCCCCCGAACTGCCCGCGCTGCGCCACCTGGTGGCCACCGGCGAGGCGCTGCCCGCCGACCTCTGCCGCCGCTGGTCGGCGCGCTACCCGAGGATCGGACTGGTCAACGCCTACGGGCCGACCGAGTGCTCGGACGACGTCACCCACGCCCACCTCGGCCCCGGCACGGTGGCGCCCGACGGCCCGGTGCCGATCGGCCTCCCCGTCCGCAACACCCGGCTCCACGTGCTCGGCGACGACCTGCGCCCGGTGCCGCCCGGCGTGGCCGGCGAACTGTACGTGGCCGGCCACGGCGTCGGCCGGGGCTACCTCGGCGACCCGGCCAGGACCGCCGCCGCCTTTCCCGCCGACCCGTACGGACCGGCCGGCACCCGGATGTACCGCACCGGCGACCGGGTCGTCCGCGGCGAGGACGGGCGGCTGGTCTTCCTGGACCGCCGGGACCACCAGGTCAAGGTCCGCGGCCACCGGATCGAACCGGGCGAGATCGAGGCGGCGCTGCGCGCCCTCCCGTCCCTCGCCGACGCCGCCGTCATCGCCGACACCGACCCCGCCGGGCGCACCCGGCTGATCGGCTACTGCGTGCCCCGCGCGGGCGCCGCCCCGGACACCGCGGGGCTGCGCGCCGAGCTGGCCGCCGTCCTGCCCGACCACCTCGTCCCGCAGAGCCTCCTCGTCCTCGACGCGCTGCCGCGCACCGCCCACGGCAAACTCGACCGGCGCGCCCTGCCCGCCCCCGCGACCGCCCCCGCCGAGGCCCGCGGCACCGCCCGCACCCGCGCCGAGGAGATCGTCTGCGCCGTCTTCGCCGAGGTGCTCGGCGTCCGGGCCGTCGGTGTCCACGACGGCTTCTTCGAACTCGGCGGCGACAGCATCAGCGCCATCCAGGCCGTCGGCCACGCCCGCCGGGCCGGCCTGCTGCTCACCCCCCTGCAGATCCGCCGGCACCGCACACCCGCCGCCATCGCCGCGGTCGCCGCCTTCACCGCGGCCGCCCGGTCGGAACCGGTACCGGAGCCGGACGAGACCGGCGAGATCGAGCTGCTCCCGATCGCCCACCAGCTGCGCGAGGACCTCGGCACGCTGGACGGACGCACCCGCGAGTACAGCCAGTACGTGGTGCTCACCACCCCCGCCGGCCTCGACCCCGAGCGGCTGGCCGACGCCACCGCCACCCTGCTCGACCACCACGCCGTGCTGCGCTCACGCCTGACCGTGGTCGCCGAAGGCCTCTGGACGTTGGAGGCGCTGCCCCGCGGAGCCGTCCCCGCCGCCGCCGTGCTGCACCGCGTCGACGTGTCCGCCACCGCCGACGACCCGGCGGCGCTGGCCGCCGCCGTCGAGGACCAGCTCGACGCGGCCCGCCGCGGCCTCGCCCCCGAGGACGGCGTGATGACCAGGCTCGTCCTGCTCGACGCCGGCCCAGGCCGCCGCGGCCGCCTGGTCTGGGTCGTCCACCACCTCTGCGTGGACGGCGTCTCCTGGCGCATCCTCACCGCCGACCTCGCCGCCGCCTGCGCCGGCCGCGCCCCCGACCCGGTCGGCACCTCCTACCGCCGCTGGTCCCGCCTGCTCGACGAGAACGCCCGCAGCACCGAGCGGGTCCGCGAGTACCCGCTCTGGGCCGCGCAGTCGGCCCCCGACGCCCCGCCGCTCGGCACCCGCCCGCTCGACCCCGCCCGCGACGTGTACGGCACCGCGCACCGGCTGCGCCTGGAACTGCCCGCCGACACCACGGCCGCGCTGCTCGCCTGCGCCGAACAGGCCTACGGCGGCGGGATCAACGACCTGCTGCTCACCGCCCTCGCCGTCGCCGTCGCCGACCGGCGGCACGGGCGCGACACCGGCCCCGCCGCCCCCGCCGCCGACCCCACGGCCGTCCGCGTCGAACTGGAGGGCCACGGCCGCGAGCAGTTCACCGAGGAGGCCGAACTCTCCCGCACCGTCGGCTGGTTCACCAGCGTCTACCCCGTCCGGCTGCCGCTCGCCGAGGCCGACCGGGCCGCCTTCCACGACGCCGGCGAGGCCGTCGGCACCGCCCTGCGCGCGGTCCGCGGACAGCTCGGCCGGCTGCCCGACCACGGGCTCGGCCACGGCCTGCTGCGCCACCTCAACCCGCAGACCCTGGCCGGCCTCGCCCGGGCCGGCGTACCCGAACTCGGCTTCAACTACCTCGGCCGCTTCCCGGCCGGCGGGACCGACCGGGACTGGGCGCTCGACACCCGCCACGGCGTGGTCGGCACCGGCGTCCACCCGGACATGCCGCTGCGCCACGTGCTCGCCGCCACCCCGGTGACCGAGGACCGGCCGGACGGGCCGCGGCTCGTCGCCGACTGGCTCTGGGCGCCCGGGGTGCTCGCCGACGAGGACGCCGAGGCCATCGCCCACGGCTGGTTCCGCGCACTGGAGGCCCTGGTCGCGCACGCCGCGACGCTCGGCCCGAAGCCGCCCGAGCCGCTCGCCCTCTCCCCGCTCCAGCAGGGCCTGCTGTTCCAGGCCGAACTCGACCGCCAGGGTGTGGACTCCTCCCTGCTGCAGGCCGCCCTCGACATCGAGGGCCCGCTCGACACGGGCGCCCTGCGCGCGGCCGCCGCCGCCCTGATCGCCCGCCACGACGGCCTGCGGGTGCACTTCCCCGCCCGCCCCGGGGAGCGGCCCCACCAGCTGGTCGCCCTCCAGGCGCCGCTGCCCTGGACGGAGACCGACCTCAGAGGCCTGCCCGACGAGGCCGCCCGGCAGGCCGAGGCCGAGCGGCTCACCGACGCCGACTGGGCCCGCGGCTTCGACCTCGCCCAGCCGCCGCTGCTGCGCTTCACCCTGCTCCGCCTCGCCGACGACCAGGTCCGCCTGCTCTGGACCGTGCACCACCTGCTCGCCGACGGCTGGTCGATGAGCGTCCTGGCCCGGGAGCTGTTCACCCTCTACGCGGCCGGCGCCGATCCGGCGGCGCTGCCCGAACCCCCCTCCTACCGCGCCTACTTCTCCTGGCTGGCCGCCCAGGACACCGAGGCCGCGCGGGCCGCCTGGCGGACGGCGCTCGCCGGACTGGCCGGGCCGACCATGCTGGCCCGGGCCGACCACCGCGACGACCCCCGCCCGCCCGAGACGGTCGAGCGGGAGCTGCCCGAGGAGCTCACCGAGCGGCTCACCGGCTGGGCCCGCTCCCGGCACCTCACCCTCAACACCGTGCTGCAGGGCTGCTGGGCCCTGCTGCTCGGCCGGCTCACCGGCGCCACCGACGTGGTGTTCGGCGCGGTCCACTCCGTGCGGCCCCCCGAACTGCCCGGCATCGACGAGCTCGTCGGCCTCTTCCTCACCATGCTGCCGGTGCGCGTCACCCTCGATCCGGCCGAGCCGGTCGCCGACCTGTTCCAGCGGATCGACGAGCAGCAGAGCGCCCTGCTGGACCACCGGCACCTGGGCCTCGCCGAGGTGCAGCGGCTCGCCGGCTCCGGCGACCTCTTCGACACCGTGCTCAGCTACCAGAACCAGCCCCGGGCCGACCTGGCCGGCCTCGGCGCGATCGTCCCCGAGCTGCGCCTGGGCAACGGCCGGACCAGGCTCGCCGGCGAGCGCGGCCTCGCCGTCCTGGTGTACCCGGGCCGCCGGCTGGCCCTCAGCGCCGAGTACCGGCCCGCCGCCCACCGGCGCCCCGACGTCGAGCGGCTCCTGGACGCCCTGGTCGACCTGGTCGAGACCGTCCTGGACCGGCCCGGACAGCCCGTCGGGCGACTGGACCCGGCGGCCGACCGGGAGCGGCGGCTGATCCTCGGCCGCTGGGCCGGGCAGGCCGACCCCGCCCCGCGGACCGTCGTCCCCGCGCTCTTCGAGGCCCGGGTCGCCGAGGCCCCGGACGCCGTCGCGGTGATCGCCGAGGACGACACCGCCACCACCTACCGCGCCCTGGACGAGCGCGCCAACCGCCTCGCCCACACGCTGATGCCGCTGGGCGTCGGCCCCGAGCGGATCGTCGCGCTCGCCCTCCCCGACCCGGTCGAGATGACCGCCGCCGTCCTCGCCGTGCTCAAGACCGGCGCCGCCTACCTGCCGATCGACCCCAAGTACCCGGCCGACCGGATCGACTTCATGCTCGCCGACAGCCGGCCCGCCGTCCTGGTCACCACCGCCGACCTGGCGCCCCGGCTCGCGGCGGGCGGCTGCACCACCGTCCTGCTGGACGACCCGGGGACGGCGGCCGCCCTGCGGTCCGCCCCCGGGCACGCCCCCCGCGACGCCGACCGGACCACCGCGCTGCGGCCCCGGCACCCCGCGTACGTCATCTACACCTCCGGCTCCACCGGCCGCCCCAAGGGCGTCACCGTCGACCACTGCGGCTTCGCCGCCATGGTCGCCAGCCTGATCGAACGGTTCGGCGTCGGCGCGGACACCCGGGTGCTCAAGTTCGCCTCGTTCAGCTTCGACGCCTCGGTGTGGGAGCTCAGCCTCTCGCTGCTCGGCGGCGGCACCCTCGTCGTCGCCGGCGAGGACTGCCGGGTCCCCGGCCGGCCGCTGGTCGACCTGCTGCACCGCCATCGGGTCAACCTCGCCGGACTGCCCCCGGTGGTGGCCGCCGCGCTCCCCGAGGGCACCCGGCTGCCCGCCGACCTGACCATGGTCGTGGCCGGCGAGGCCTGCCCGCCGCACGTGGTCGCGCGCTGGTCCGGGCAGCTGCGGATGTTCAACGGCTACGGCCCGACCGAGGCCGTCCTCGCCTCCACCGTCAGCGAGCGGCTGAACGGCTCCCCGGGCCGGCCGCCGATCGGCCGGCCGACCCGGGCCCACCGCGTCTACGTCCTGGACGCGGCGCTGCGGCCCGTCCCCGCCGGGGTGGTCGGCGAGCTCTACGTCGGCGGCAACCTGGCCCGCGGCTACCTGGACCGGCCCGGCCTGACCGCCGGCCGCTTCGTCGCCGACCCCTTCGGCCCGGCCGGCGAGCGGATGTACCGCACCGGCGACCTCGCGAGCTGGCTCCCTGACGGTCAGCTCGACTACGCCGGGCGCGCCGACGACCAGGTCCAGCTGCGGGGCTTCCGGATCGAGCTCGGCGAGATCGAGGCCGCGCTCACCGCCCGTCCCGAGGTCGCCCAGGCCGCCGTCGTCGTACGCGGCGGCGGCAGCGACGGCACCAGCGACGTCGGCGGCCCGGGCTCCGGCGAGGGTGAGGAACGGCTGGTCGGCTATGTGGTGACCAGCGCGCCCGGTGAGGCCGACCTGCGGGCGCTGCGCGCGGAACTCGCCGCCGCCCTGCCCGAGTACATGGTCCCCGCCGCCCTGGTGGCACTCGACGAACTCCCGCTCACCCCGCAGGGCAAACTGGACCGCAAGGCCCTGCCCGACCCGCAGTCCGCCCCCGCCCTGGCCGGCCGCGGCCCGCGCAACCCCGTCGAGGAGATCCTCTGCGCGATCTTCGCCGATGTGCTCGGCACGGCCGAGGTCGGCATCGACGAGGACTTCTTCACCATCGGCGGCCACTCGCTGCTGGCCACCCAGGTGATCAGCCGGGCCCGCACCGCGCTCGGCACCGAACTGCCGATCCGGATGTTCTTCGAACAGCGCACCGTCGCCGGCGTCGCCCAGCAGCTCACCACCGGCGGCGACGTCCGCCCCGCGCTGCTGCCCGCCAAACGGCCCGAACGGCTGCCGCTCTCCTTCGCCCAGCTGCGGCACTGGTTCCTCAACCGGCTGGACGTGGGGAGCGCCGCCTACAACGTGGCCTTCGCCGTCCGGTTGGCCGGTCCGTTGGACGCGGGGGCGCTGGGGGCGGCGGTGGCCGATCTGGCCGGCCGGCACGAGAGCCTGCGGACCGTCTTCCCCGAGGCCGACGGCGAACCCTGCCAGCAGGTGCTGGACGCGGCGCCCGAACTGGAGGTCCGCCAGGTCACCGCCCAGGAGCTGGCCGCGGCCACCGCCGAAGAGGCCGGGCGGGGCTTCGACCTCGGTACCGAACTACCGCTGCGGGCCGTGCTGTTCCGGATCGGCCCCGCCGAGCACCTGCTCCAGTTGGTGGTCCACCACATCGCCTGGGACGGCTGGTCCGTCGCCCCGCTGACCCGGGATCTGTCGCGGGCGTATGCGGCGCGGGTGGCGGGGGCGCCGCCGCAGTGGGACGAACTGCCGGTGCAGTATGCGGACTATGCGCTGTGGCAGCGGGAGCTGCTCGGTGACGAGCGGGTGGAGGGTTCGCTGGGGGCGCGGCAGTTGGCGTACTGGCGGGAGCAGTTGGACGGTCTGCCGGAGGAGTTGGCGCTGCCGTTCGACCGTCCGCGGCCGCTGGTGGCCTCGCACCGCGGGGGGACGGTGCCGTTCCGGCTGGGGGCCGAGGCGCATGCGGGGCTGGCGTTGCTGGCCCGGGAGTCGGGTGCGTCGCTGTTCATGGTGCTGCAGGCCGGTCTGGCCGCGCTGCTGTCCCGGTTGGGGGCGGGCGAGGACATCCCGATCGGCTCACCGATCGCCGGCCGTACCGACGACGCCCTCGACGACCTCGTCGGCTGCTTCATGAACACCCTCGTGCTGCGCACCGACCTGTCCGGCGACCCGACCTTCCACACCCTGGTGGAGCGCGCCAGGGAGACCGCCCTCGCGGCCTTCGCCCACCAGGACATCCCCTTCGAGCGCCTGGTCGAGGCCGTCGACCCGGTCCGCTCGATGGGCCGCAACCCGCTCTTCCAGGTGATGCTCGTCCTCCAGAACAACGCCCGGCCGAGCCTCGACCTGCCGGGCGTGCGGCCCACCTTCGAGCCGCCCGCCGCCGACTCCGTCAAGTTCGACCTGAACGTCTTCCTGGTCGAGCAGCACGGCGCAGACGCGGCACCCGCCGGACTCGACGGCTTCCTGGAGTACAGCGCCGACGTCTTCGACCGCGCCACCGCCGAGGCGCTGGCGGAGCGCCTGGTGCGGGTGCTGGAGCAGGTGGCCCGGGAGCCGGGGACCAGGCTCGGCCGGCTGGAGGTGCTGTCCGCCGCCGAACGCCACCGGGTGCTCGACCAGTGGAACGACACCGCCGGAGGCGATCCGGACACCACCGTGCCCCGCGTCTTCGAGGCCCAGGCCGCCCGCACCCCGGACGCCGTGGCCGTCCTCGCCGGGGACACCCGCCTCAGCTACGCCGCACTCGACGCCCGCGCCAACCGGCTGGCCCGCCGGCTGATCGGCCTCGGCGCCGGCCCGGAGCGGCTGGTCGCCCTCGCCCTGCCGCGCTCGGCCGACCTGGTGGTCGCCCTGCTCGCCGTCCTCAAGGCCGGCGGCGCCTATCTGCCGCTCGACCTCGCCTACCCGGCCGAACGCCTGCGGCTGATGCTCGACGACGCCCGGCCCGTCCTGCTGCTCACCGACACCGCGACGGCCGGGCTGCTGCCGCCCGGCGAGGCGCCACGCCTGCTGCTGGACGCCCCGGAGCCCGAACCCGGCCCCACCGCCGACGCCGCCGACGACACCCCGGTGACCGACGCCGAACGGGCGGCCCCGCTGCGGCCCGACCACCCGGCCTACGTCATCTACACCTCCGGCTCCACCGGCCGCCCCAAGGGCGTCCTCGGCCTGCACCGGGCCCTGGTCAACCGGCTCACCTGGTTCGCCGAGGAGCTGCCCGGGCAGCGCACGGCGGCCGTCCTCGCCAAGTCGCCGGTCAGCGTGATCGACGGCATCACCGAACTGCTCGCCCCGCTGCTGTCCGGCGGATCGACCGTCCTGGTCGACGCCGACACGGCCCGCAGCGTGCCCGACCTGGCCGAGGCGGTGGCCCGGTACGGCATCGCCCGGCTCACCGTGGTGCCAGGCCTGCTCAACGCCCTGCTGGAGAGCGACGAGCTGCCCCGCGCGGCCGACTGCCCGGTCTGGATCTGCAGCGGCGAGCAACTGCCCCCGGCCACCGCCGAGGCCTTCCGCCGCCGCCTGCCCGCCGCCCGGCTGCTCAACTTCTACGGCGCCTCCGAGGCCGGCGCCGTCGCCACCCGCGGCGAGGTCCGCACCGGCTCCGCCGAGACCCTGATCGGCCGACCGATCTGGAACACCCGGGTGTACGTGTTGGACGGGGGGTTGCGTCCGGTGGTGCCGGGTGTGGTGGGGGAGTTGTATCTGGCGGGGGCGGGTCTGGCGCGTGGGTATGGGGGTCGTCCGGGTCTGACGGCGTCGCGGTTCGTGGCGTGTCCGTTCGGGTCGGGTGGGCGGATGTACCGGACGGGGGATCTGGTGCGGTTCACGGCGGGTGGGGAGTTGGTGTTCCTGGGGCGGGCGGACGAGCAGGTGAAGGTGCGGGGGTTCCGGGTGGAGCCTGGTGAGGTGGAGGCGGCGCTGTTGGCGCATCCGTCGGTGAGCCGGGCGGTGGTGGTGGCGCGTTCGGACGGTCCGGGCGCAGCGGCCCTGGTCGCCTACGTGGTCGGCACGGAGCCGGACCAGGCGGTCCTGCGGGAGTTCACCGCCACCCGGCTGCCCGAGTACATGGTCCCCTCCGCCGTGGTGGTGCTCGGCTCGCTGCCGCTCACCCCGAGCGGCAAGACCGACCGCCAGGCGCTGCCCGCGCCCGACTTCGCCGCCTCGGCCGGCTCGCGGGCCCCGCGCACCGCCGTCGAGGAGGCGCTCTGCGCCCTCTTCGCCGAGGTGCTGGGCCTGGACCGGGTCGGGATCGACGACGGCTTCTTCGACCTCGGCGGGCACTCCCTGCTCGCCACCAGACTGGTCAGCCGCGCCCGGGCCGCCCTCGGCACCGGCCTGGCCATCCGGGACGTCTTCGAGGCCCCGACCGTCGCCGGCCTGGCCGGCCGCCTCCACGGGGGCCCCGCCGCGCGGCCCGCCCTCGGCCCGCGCCACCGCCCGGACCGGCTGCCGCTCTCCTCTGCCCAGCTGCGGCTCTGGCTGCTCAACCGGCTGGACCGGCGCTCGGCCGCCTACAACATGGCGCTCGCCGTCCGGTTGGCCGGTCCGTTGGACGCGGGGGCGCTGGGGGCGGCGCTGGCCGATCTGGCCGGCCGGCACGAGAGCCTGCGGACCGTCTTCCCCGAGGCCGACGGCGAGCCCCACCAGCGGATCCTGGACGACCGGGCCGAGCTGCGCCACCGCGCGGTCAGCCCCGAGGCCCTCGCCGAGGCGGCCGCCGACGAGGCCGGCCGACCCTTCGACCTGTCCGTGGAGCCCCCGTTGCGGGCGGTGCTGTTCCGGACCGGACCCGATGAGCACCTGCTCCTGCTGGTGGTCCACCACATCGCCGCCGACGGCTGGTCGCTGGCCCCGCTCGCCCGGGATCTGTCGCGGGCGTATGCGGCGCGGGTGGCGGGGGCGCCGCCGCAGTGGTGCGGGTTGCCGGTGCAGTATGCGGACTATGCGCTGTGGCAGCGGGAGCTGCTCGGTGACGAGCGGGTGGAGGGTTCGCTGGGGGCGCGGCAGTTGGCGTACTGGCGGGAGCAGTTGGACGGTCTGCCGGAGGAGTTGGCGCTGCCGTTCGACCGTCCGCGGCCGCTGGTGGCCTCGCACCGCGGGGGGACGGTGCCGTTCCGGCTGGGGGCCGAGGCCCATGCGGGGCTGGCGTTGCTGGCCCGGGAGTCGGGGGCGTCGCTGTTCATGGTGCTGCAGGCCGGTCTGGCCGCGCTGCTGTCCCGGTTGGGGGCGGGCGAGGACATCCCGATCGGCTCACCGATCGCCGGCCGTACCGACGACGCCCTCGACGACCTCGTCGGCTGCTTCATGAACACCCTCGTGCTGCGCACCGACCTGTCCGGCGACCCGACCTTCCACACCCTGCTCGGCCGGGTCCGGGAGAGCGCCCTGGCCGCCTACGAGCACCAGGACATCCCCTTCGAGCGCCTGGTCGACGCCCTCGACCCGGCCCGCTCGATGGGCCGCAACCCGCTGTTCCAGGTGATGCTGACGCTGCAGAACAACGCCCCCGGCGTCCTGGACCTGCCCGGACTGGACACCCGCCCGGCGCCGCTCGGCCTGGACACCGCCAAGTTCGACCTCTCCCTCGTCGTCACCGAGCAGCTGGGCGCCGACGCCGCACCGGACGGCCTCACCGGCGCCCTGGAGTACAGCGCCGACCTCTTCGACCGCGCCACCGCCGACGCCCTGACCGCCCGGCTGGTCCGCCTGCTGGAGCAGGTGGCCCGGGAGCCGCGGACCCGGCTCGGCCGGCTGGAGGTGCTGTCCGCCGCCGAACGCCACCGGGTGCTCGACCAGTGGAACGACACCACCCGCCCCGAGCCGCCCGGCACCGTGGTCGAGGCGTTCCAGCGCACCGCCGCCCGCACCCCGGACGCGGTGGCCGTCCTCGCCGGGGACACCCGCCTCAGCTACGCCGAACTCAACACCCGCGCCAACCGGCTGGCCCGCCGGCTGACCGGCCTCGGCGCCGGCCCGGAGCGGCTGGTCGCCCTCGCCCTGCCGCGCTCCGCCGAGGCGGTGGTCGCCCTGCTCGCCGTCCTCAAGGCCGGCGCCGCCTACCTCCCGATCGACCCGGCGCTCCCAGCCGAGCGGATCCGGCTGATGCTCGACGACGCCCGGCCCGCCCTGCTGCTCACCGACCGCACCACCGCCCCGGCCCTGCCCGACACCGGCGTCCCCCGGGTCGACCTGGCCGAGGCCGCAGCGGCCGCCGCCGCCCTCGACGGCACGGACCGGACGGCGCCGCCGAGGCCCGGCCACCCCGCGTACACGCTCTACACCTCCGGCTCCACCGGGCGCCCCAAGGGCGTGGTGGTCGAGCACCGGGCGCTGCTGAACCTGCTGCTCGCGATGGCCGAGCGCGTCCCGCTCGGCCCGGCCGACCGGCTGCTCGCCGTCACCACCTGGTCCTTCGACATCGCCGGCCTGGAGATCCACCTGCCGCTCCTGGCGGGCGCCGGCCTGGTCGTCGCACCGGACGGCGCCGCCCTGGACCAGCCGGCGATGGCCGCGGCCGTCGCCCGCCACCGGGTCACGGTGATGCAGGCGACCCCGGCGCTCTGGCAGGAACTGCTGCTGCACGCCCCCGAGGCATTGCGCGGCCTGCGGGTCCTGGTCGGCGGCGAGGCACTGCCGGACACCCTCGCCGCCGGGCTGCTGGCCGCCGCCCGCGAGGTCACCAACCTCTACGGCCCCACCGAGACCACCATCTGGTCGACGGCGGCCACCCTCGCCGCGGGCCGCCCCGTCACGCTGGGCCGGCCGATCCGCAACACCCGGGTGTATGTGCTGGACGGGGGGTTGCGTCCGGTGGTGCCGGGTGTGGTGGGGGAGTTGTATCTGGCGGGGGCGGGTCTGGCGCGTGGGTATGGGGGTCGTCCGGGTCTGACGGCGTCGCGGTTCGTGGCGTGTCCGTTCGGGTCGGGTGGGCGGATGTACCGGACGGGGGATCTGGTGCGGTTCACGGCGGGTGGGGAGTTGGTGTTCCTGGGGCGGGCGGACGAGCAGGTGAAGGTGCGGGGGTTCCGGGTGGAGCCTGGTGAGGTGGAGGCGGCGCTGTTGGCGCATCCGTCGGTGAGCCGGGCGGTGGTGGTGGCGCGTTCGGACGGTCCGGGCGCAGCGGCCCTGGCCGCCTACGTGGTAGGCGCCGACGACGGGCTGCGCGAGTACCTCGCCGCCCGGCTGCCCGCCTCCCACGTCCCCGCCGCCGTCGTCGTCCTGGACGCCCTCCCGCTCACCCCGAGCGGCAAGGTCGACCGCCGCGCCCTGCCCGCGCCCGACTTCGCGGCCTCGGCCGAATCGCGGGCCCCGCGCACCGCCGTCGAGGAGACGCTCTGCGCCCTCTTCGCCGAGGTGCTGGGCCTGGCACGGGTCGGCATCGACGACGGCTTCTTCGACCTCGGCGGCCACTCCCTGCTCGCCGTCCGGCTGGCCGGCCGCGCCCAGGCGGCGGGCCTGCACCTGGACGTCGCCGACATCGTCCTGCACCGCAGCGTCGCCGAACTGGCCGGCCGCGCCCGCCCGGTGCGACACCCGCAGGCCCGGGCCCTCGACCCCTTCGCGACCGTCCTCCCGATCCGCCCGGACGGCGACGCACCACCCCTGTTCCTGGTGCACAGCGGGCTCGGCTTCAGCCTCCCCTACCTCGGGCTGGCCCGGCACCTCGACCCCCGCTACCCGCTCTACGGCCTCCAGTCACCCGCCCTCGACGGCTCCGCACCCCCGCCCACCGACCTCCGCGAGGCCGCCGCCGACCACGTCGGACGCATCCGGCGGCTGCGCCCGCACGGCCCGTACCGGCTGCTCGGCTGGTCCTACGGCGGTGTGCTCGCCCACGAGATCGCCGTCCGGCTCCAGGCGGCCGGCGAACGGGTCGACTACCTCGCCGACCTCGACGGCTACCCCGGCCGGACCGGCCGCGACGCGGACCCGGGCGACGACCGGGAGCTGCTGCTCCGCGCCCTGGAGGCGCTCGGCCGCAGCCGCTCCGAGTTCACCGGACTGGACGTCACCCCCGCCCGGCTGCTCACCGTGCTGCGCCGCGAGGACAGCCCGCTGGCCGGGCTGGACGAGCCCGGCGTCCTTCGCCTGCTGCGGCTCTCCCGCGCCCACGGCGGGCTGATGGAACGCTTCACCCCCGGCCGGTTCCGGGGCGATCTGCACCTGTTCGCCGCCACCGAGGAGTGGACGGCCGACGAACTCGCCGAGCAGCACCACCGCTGGACCGGGCACGTGACCGGCGACGTCCGGCTCCACCGGATCGCCTGCGGCCACGAGTACCTGATGCACCCCGGCCCGCAGGCCGCCGTCGGGCGGGCCGTCCAGAGCGAACTGGCCCGCCTCGACGGCCCCGCCGGCCGCCCGCGCGACGCCCGGAACGGAGACCGCCCGTGGTGACCCTCACCGACATCCGCCGGCCCGCACCCCCGCTGGCCCTGCTCACCGAGTCCCTCGCGGTCGCCGGCCGCCGGCTGCGCCGCCTGCGCCGGGGTCCCGGCCGCCTGATCGGCATCGTGATGAACCCGCTGATCTCGATGATCGTCCTCGGCTACCTCTTCCAGGGCTCGCTCTCGATCTCCGGCCAGGGCAGCTACCAGGAGTACATCTTCGCCGGCGTCGCGGTGCAGACCGGCCTGGCCGGGATCGGCCCGACGGCGGTGGCGATCGCCATGGACCTGCGCGGCGGACTGGTCGACCGGTTCCGCTCGATGCCGATCTCCCGCTCCGCCGTGCTCGCCGGCCACACCCTCGGCGACCTGGTCGTCGCACTGGTCGGCCTCGCCGTGGTCACCGCGTTCGCCCTGCTCTTCGGCTGGCGCCCGCACACCGACGCGCTGGGCCTCGCCGCGGGCCTGGCCGTGCTCACCGCCTTCATGTACGCGATGCTCTGGGTCGGCGTGGCGCTGGGGATGTTCTCGCGCAACCTGGAGACCATCAACGTCTTCGCCGGGCTGGTCACCGTCCTGCTCACCTTCCTCTCCAACGCCTTCCAGTCCGTCGACCGCCTCCCGCCCTGGCTGCGGCCGGTGGCCGAGTGGAACCCGGTCAGCGCCGTGGTGACGGCGCTGCGACGGCTCTGGGGAAACCCGGTGACCGCCGCCGGTGGCTCCGCCCGGCACGAGACGCTCACCATCGCCGTCTCGCTGGGCGCCGTCCTCGCCCTCACCGTCCTGCTCAGCCTGCGCCGTTACCGGAGCGCCGCCTCCTGACCCCGTCCCGGAAAGGGCCGTCATGCCCCAGCCGCACGCGACGACCGGCGAGGCCTCCCCGCCGGACGCCCCCGCCGACACCTCCCCGGACCTCGTGGAGGCGGATCTGGCCGCCATCGACCTGACCGACCCGCAGACCCACCTCTCCAGCGGGCTGCGCGCGATGTGGGCCAGGTTCCGCGCCGAGAGCCCCGTCCACCTGCACCCCGCCACCGACGGCAAACCGCCCTTCTGGGTGATCTCCCGGCACGCCGACGTCCTCGCCGTCTACCGCGACAACAAGCGCTTCACCTCCGAGCGCGGCAACGTCCTCGCCACCCTCCTCCAGGGCGAGGACTCGGCCTCCCGCAAGATGCTCGCCGTCACCGACGGCCCCCGGCACCGGGACATCCGCAACCTGATGCTCAAGTCCTTCTCCCCGCGCGCACTCGCCCCCGTCGTCGAGGGCGTCCACCGCCGCACCGGGGAGCTGATCGACCGGGGCCTGGCCCGCGGCGCCTTCGACTTCGTCACCGACCTCGCCGACCACATCCCGATCAACACCATCGGCGACCTGATGGGCATCCCCGCCGAGGACCGCGAGCAACTGGTCCACTGGAACACCCAGACCCTCTCCCGGACCAGCGCCGACCACAGCGAGACCGAGGAGTGGCTCGCCCGCAACGAGATCCTGCTCTACTTCTCCGAACTGGCCGCCGAACGCCGCCGCCACCCCGGCGACGACGTCATCAGCGCCCTCGCCACCGGCACCGTCGACGGAGCGCCGCTCAGCGAGGAGGAGATCGTCTTCAACTGCTACAGCCTGATCCTCGGCGGCGACGAGTCCAGCCGGATGTCCTCGGTCGGCGCCCTCATCGCGCTCTCCGAGCACCCCGGGCAGTGGAAGGCGCTGCGCACCGGCGCCGTCGGGCTGGAGACCGCCACCGAGGAGGTCATGCGCTGGACCACCCCGGCCATGCACTTCGGCCGCCGCGCCCTGACCGACGTCGAGCTCGGCGGCCGCACCATCCGGGCCGGGGACGTCGTCACCCTCTGGAACAGCTCGGCCGACTTCGACGAGGACGTCTTCGCCGACCCGTACACCTTCGACCTCGCCCGCACCCCGAACAAGCACGTCGCCTTCGGCTACGGACCGCACTTCTGCATCGGCGCCTTCCTCGGCCGCACCCATGTCGAGGCGATGCTGGCCGCCCTGCGCGAACGGGTCGCCGGGATCGAACTCCTCGGCCCGCCGCGCCGGCTCTACTCCAACTTCGTCTTCGGCTACAGCGGCCTGCCGGTGCGGCTCACCGCCTGAGCCGGGCCACGGACCGTCAGCCCGCCGTCAGCGGGACGTGCCACAGTCGACCCGAAGGCGGCGAACGCCACCGGGGTCGGGAGAGGTCGGGAGCACCCACCATGGACCTGGCAATCCGTGCGGAAGGCCTGCACAAGCGCTACCGGAGCGGCGTCCAGGCCATCGCCGCCATCGACCTGAGCGTCCGGGCCGGCACCGTTCTCGGCCTGCTCGGCCCGAACGGCGCCGGCAAGACCACCACCGTGCAGATCCTCACCACCCTGGTCGAACCGGACGGCGGGCGCGCCGAGGTGGCCGGCTTCGACGTCGCCCGCCGACCGGACGAGGTGCGCCGCCGCATCGGCCTGGCCGGCCAGTACGCCGCCGTGGACGAGGTGCTCACCGGCCGGGAGAACCTCGTCCTGCTCGGCTGCCTGCTGCACCTCGGCCGCCGCCGCGCCCGGGCCCGCGCCGACGAACTGCTCGAACGCTTCGGCCTGTCCGACGTCGGCCACCGGCCCGCCCGCTCCTACTCCGGCGGCATGCGCCGCCGCCTCGACCTCGCCAGCTGCCTGATCACCGCGCCACCGGTGCTCTTCCTGGACGAGCCGACCACCGGCCTCGACCCGGTCAGCCGGATCGCCCTGTGGGGCGTGGTCCGCGAACTCGTCGCCGACGGCGTCACGGTGCTGCTCACCACCCAGTACCTGGAGGAGGCCGACCAGCTGGCCGACCAGATCGTGGTGGTGGACTCCGGCCGGGTCATCGCCGACGGCACCCCCGACGAGCTGAAGCGCAAGGTCGGCCGCGAACGGCTGGAGCTGACCGTCGCCCGACCCGCCGACGCCGGCGCGGCCCTGGCGGCCCTGCGCCCCGTGCTCGCCGCCGAACCGGCCCTCGACGAGGCCGGGGGCCGACTGGCCATCCAGCTGGACGACGGCCTCGGCGGCATCGCCGACGTGGCGGCCGCCCTGCGCGACGCGGGCGTCGAGGTCGCCGACTTCGCGCTGCGCCGCCCGACCCTCGACGACGTCTTCGCCCACCTCACCGGGGGCCCGGGCGAGCCGGGGCCGCCGCCCGGACCGGACCGGCCTTAGGGCCTGGCGGCTACCGCGGGTGACGGACCGTGCCCCGCCACCGCGGGGGAGCAACGCGTCTGCGAGAGTGCCGACATGAAACTTCGCTGTGCCGTACTGGACGACTTCCAGGGCGTCTCCACCAGCATCGTCGACTGGTCGCCCGTCACCGACCGGGTGGAGGTCGTGGCCTTCCCCGAGCACTTCCACACCGAGGACGAACTCGCCGAGGCCCTGGCCGACTTCGACCTCGTGGTGACCCTGCGCGAGCGCGTCGCCTTCCCCGCCGCACTGTTCGCCCGGCTGCCCCGGCTGCGGCTGCTGGTCGCCACCGGCATGCGGAACTCCGTCATCGACCTCGCCGCCGCCGCGGCCCACGGGGTGACGGTCTGTGGCACCGCCAGCCTCTCCACCGCGCCGGTCGAGCTGACCTGGGCACTGCTGCTCGGCCTCGCCCGGGGCATCGTGGCGGAGAACACCGCGCTGCGCGAGGGCGGCCCCTGGCAGAGCACCGTCGGCGCCGACCTGTCCGGCCGCACGCTCGGCCTGCTCGGCCTCGGGAAGACCGGCAGCCTGGTCGCCCGGGTCGGCCTCGCCTTCGGCATGGACGTGGCCGCCTGGAGCCAGAACCTCACCGAGGAGCGGGCCGCCGAGGTCGGCGTGCGCCGCGCCGCCTCCAAGGAGGACCTGCTGGGCGGCAGCGACTTCGTCTCGGTGCACCTGGCGCTGAGCGACCGCACCCGCGGCCTGCTGGGCGGGGCGGAACTGGCCCTGATGAAGCCGGAGGCCTATCTGGTCAACACCTCCCGCGCCGCCATCATCGACCAGGACGCCCTGCTCGCCGCCCTCACCGGGGGCCGGATCGCGGGCGCGGCGGTGGACGTGTTCGACCTCGAACCGCTCCCGGCCGGGCACCCGCTGCGCACCGCCCCGCGGCTGCTGGCCACCCCGCACCTGGGCTATGTCTCGCGGGACAACTACCGGACGTACTACGGCCAGGCGGTGGAGGACATCGCGGCGTTCCTGGACGGCACGCCGGTGCGCGTCCTGGGCTGACACGCCGGTCGGCGCCGGGCGGGCGGGCATACTGGCCCGGTGCTGAACGAGGAGACGGGCGCCCCCCGGCCCGGCCGCCGCGGGCTGCTGCTGGCGGGGGCGTCCGCCCTGCTGCTCTCGGCCGCCGGCTGCGCGAGCGGTGGCGGCAGCAGCGGCAGTGCATCGGCGACCGGCCCGGCGACCGGCCCGGCCACCAACCCGCCCGAGCCGTCGCCGACTCCCGCCGCGACGGCGGCCACCGCCACCGCCACGCCTACCGTCGCCGCGCTGCCGAAGCCGCCGCCCTGGCAGCCGAACGCCTCCGACGTGCAGCCCGACGTCAAGCGCCGCGCCGTCGAACTGGTCACGGCGATCGGGTCCTGGCCGGTCGGCGGGCAGGGGCCGGGGGCGGCCAAGGCCCGGGTGGCCGCGCTCGGCCTGCCGCCGACCCTGGTGGACCAGGCCGGCCCGCTCGCCCCGGCCGCGGCGGAGGCCGCGCTGGAGGTGATCGAGGCCCAGTACGGCGGCATCCTCGCCGACACCTCCAGCGTCATGGTCGCGTGCCGGCAGTGGACCCGGCAGCCGGACGGCTCGATCGCCGAGGGCGGTACGACGGTCGACGTCCGGCTGAGCCGGGAGCAACCCCGCTGGGCCGTCACCGAACTGATCCCGGGGGTGCCCGCCGCGCCCACCGCCTCGCCGTCGCCCGCCGTCGGCCAGGTGCTGGCGCAGCCGCGGATCCAGCTGCCGCCGGCGGCGGTCGCCGACCTGCGCAGCGGCGTCGTGCACGAGAGCGTGCTCCGGGCGATGCTCGACCTGGCCGGCACCTACCGGCTGTCGCTCACCGTGCTGCGGTCCGGGCACCCGCTGGACGTGTTCGGCACCAGCCGGCCCAGCGACCACCCGCGCGGCCGGGCCCTGGACGTGTGGCAGATCGACGGGCAGGCGGTGGTGGACGCGGCCACGCCCCGGCGGCTGATCGAGTCGTTCATGCGGGACGCGGCGGCGGCCGGCTCCTACAACGTGGGCGGTCCGATCGCGCTCTCGGGCGGCGCGGGCAACCAGTTCTTCACCGACGAGACCCACCACGACCACGTGCACATCGGCTTCACCACCTGAGGCCGGCACCGGGGCCGGGGCGGGTCCGGGTCGGGCCGACCGCGCCCGGCGCGCACGGCAGCGGCCCGCCGCCGGAGCGACGGGCCGCTGGTGGTGCGAGCCGCTGGGTACCGTGAACTGCCGGGCCCGTGCGGGATCAGGCGACGGAGACGGCGCTCCAGGCGGCCGCGACCGCCTTGTACTCGGTGCTGTTGGCACCGTAGAGGTCCGTCGCGGCGCTCAGGGACGCGGTGCGGGCGCCCTTGTACGTCGTGGTGGAGGTCATGTAGACCGTCAGTGCCCGGTACCAGATCTTGGCGACCTTCTGGTTGCCGATACCGGTGACCGTGGAGCCGTTGCAGGTCGGGCTGTTGTAGGTGAAGCCGTTGATGGTCTTGCTGCCGCTGCCCTCGCTGGCGAGGTAGAACCAGTGGTTGCCGACGCCCGAGGAGTTGTGGACGTCCAGCCGGCCGACCTTGCTGGTCCAGCAGTCGGCGGACCCGCCGTCCAGCGAGGGCTTGTCCATCCGGCGCAGCCAAGGCGGGGTGGACTGGTCGCTGAACAGGTAGTCGGGGGTGTCCACGCCGTTGTTGGCGTACCACTCGACCATGGTGCCGAAGATGTCGCTGGTGGCCTCGTTGAGGCCGCCGGACTCGCCGCTGTAGCGCAGGTTGGCGGTGGCGCTGGTGACACCGTGGGTCATCTCGTGGCCCATGGTGTCGAGGTCGACCTGCTCGGGGTCGGTCACGCCGTCGCCGTCACCGGTCATCATGCAGAAGCACTGGTCGGACCACTGGGCGTTGTCCCAGTTGGTGCCGACGTGGACGAAGACGGTGGCGCCCTTGCCGTCGTTCTTGATGCCGCTGCGGCCGAAGACGTTCTTGTAGTAGTCGAAGGTCCAGGCGGTGTTGGCGTGGGCGTCGACGGCGGCGGTGGAGCGGTCGGTGGAGAACTTCCGCCCGTCGCCCCAGACGTTGTCGGCGTCGGTGAACAGCGTCCCGGAGGACGCGTTCAGTGAGTTGGCCGAGACGTTGTGGGCGTCCTTGGTGACGTGGCCGCGGGTCGGGTCCTTCAGCGCGTAGCCGCCGGTCTGCGGGGTGGTCGCGATGGTGACGTCGCCGGTGTACTCGGAGTGGCCGGTGCCGTCGGCCTGGTGCTCCGCGTCGTAGGCCTCGATCTGCTCGCCGGTGGTGGCGTCGGTGACGACGATCCGGCCGGAGGGCTGGCCGTGCTCGCCGACGCCGGCGACCGTGGTCTTCCAGGCGAGGCGCGGGGTGCCGTCGGCGGCCCAGACGACCAGCTCGGGCGTGCTGGTCGCGGAGCTGATGCCGGGCGCGGCCTGGAGCGCGCGGCCCGCGGTGGCCTGGGCGGGGACGGTCGGGACGATGGACTTCACCGCGGCGTCGTGGGCCGCCGCGCGGGAGGAGTCCTTGAGCCGGCCGCGGGCGTCCTGGTGGACCACCAGGTCGCCGCCGACGACGGGCAGTCCGAGGTAGCTGCGGTCGAAGCGGACGTGCTGGCTGCCGTCGGCGTCCAGGATGACGTCCTTGACCTGAAGGTCCTGGCCGTCGCCGAAGCCGAAGACGCCGGCGTTGTGGGTGACGTTGGCCCTGGCCAGGGTGATCGCCGCGTCCCGCCCGGTGGCGGCGGCGGAGGCCGTGCCCGCCTGGAAGGTGGCGGCGACGAGGGCGGCGGTGGCCGCTATGGCTCCGGCCGCGAGGTGGCGGCGGTGAGAGGAGGTGGGGCTCACTCTGACTCCAGTCGGGGTAGCTGCAGGGAAAGAGCTGCGACCGAGATTGACGGTGAGCAGCCAACCTTTGCTAGACGTTGGGTCAGATCTTGACCATTTCGTGTCCAGAACCGATCAAGTTCCATCAGGGCCGGTGACTTCAGCCCGACGGGGACGGGCCGCTTCCGGCCCCGGGCGGCGGCCCGCCGTCGTAGGCTCCCGGGTATGGACGGGTGGGTGGGGGCGTGGACCGGCGGCCGACGAGCCGTGCACCTCGGGAACGTGGCCGACTTCAACGAGCAGTTCCTGCCCGACGGGGTGGGCGCCGCGCAGCGGGAGCGAAGGCTGCGCCAGGGGCACCACTACGCGGGCATGGCGGCCTGCTACAGCCCGGAACCGGCGCTGCTGGTGCTGCCCGCGCTGGTCGAGGAGGCCTGGATCGGCTGGCTCGCCCGCGAGTTGGAGTGGGGGCCGGTCGAGCTGTACAGCGGGGTCGCGGACACCGAGACGCTCGGCCGGGCACTGGCCGGGCGCCCGGCACTGGCCGAGCGGATCGCGGCCGCCGGACTGCCGGTGGTGGCCTGGGGGCGCACCGACCACTGGGGCGGCGGCGGTCCGGAGCTGGCGGCCGTCCGGCGCTACGAGTCGAAGGCGGCCGCCCACGGGCTCTTCGCCGAGCTGGCCGCCGACCACCCCGGGATCGCCGTGCCGTGGCAGGAACAGCCCGCGACGACCCGTCAGGCCGCCCGGCGGCTCACCGCCCGCGCGACCCGGGGCGCCACCACCGTGGTGAAGAGCCCCTACGGCGTCGGGGGGTTCGGCACCGCCGTGGTCACCCCGCAGGAGCTGTTCACGGCCGGCGGCGGGCGAGCACTGCTGCGCCGGCTCACCGCGGACGAGGTCCTGCCGCCCGGAGACGGCCTGCTGCTGGAGGAGTACATCGACGCCGGCCCGGCCGACCGGCTGCGCGACCTCACCTTCGACGCGGTGATCGGCGCCGACGGACGGGTCCACCCCGTCGGCACCGGCGAGATGGCCGTCGACGGCACCCACTACCAGGGCGTCACCGTCGGCCCCGGCGTCGTCCCGCCCGAACTCGCCCGGACCGCCGAGCGGTTCGGTCTGGCGGTGGGCGAACGGCTGGCCGCCGAGGGCTACCGGGGCTGGTTCGACGTCGACTTCGTCACCGACCGGCAGCGCCGGCTCGCCCCGACCGAGGCCAATCTGCGCCTCACCGGACCCGCCGTCGCCTTCCTGCTTCGCGCCCGGCTCGACGAGGTGCGCGGGCCCGGCCACCTGGTCCGCACCCTGGACGGCGCACCGCTCGGCGCCCGGCTCTCCCAGGAGGCGCTCCACGAGCACCTGGACCGGCTGCGACCGCGCTGCGCGGCCCTCGGCGTCACCCTGCTGCCGCTGGTGCCGACCACCGGCTACCAGCCGGAGCCCGCCGTCGGCCTCGCCCTGGCCGCGCGCAGCGCCGAGGCACTGGACGCGGCCGAGGCCCTCCTCACCGCGGCGAACCACGCCCTGGGCCGGATGTTCGAGGCCCTGCGCTGACGGTCACCGGTGCACGGCCGCCGGCCGGCCGGCCGACCGTCGGCGGGCGGGCGGTCAGGCCCGTTCGGTGGGCGGGCGCCAGGCGAGGAAGCGGACGAGCACCAGGGCCGCGACCATCAGCGCGACGTTGAACACGTAGACCAGCACGGCCTGGCGCGGCCAGTCCGACGGGGAGCTGATGCGGTAGAGGTTGTCCTGTGGCCACCACGCGGCCAGCAGCCAGAACACCGACAGGTTGGCGGCCACGGACAGCCCGAGCGGCCGCTTGAACCGGGCGATCACCTGGGGGCCGAAGAGCAGGAACGTCACGCCGGCGCCGAACGCCACGCACTCGCAGACGTACAGCCAGGTGAAGTAGCCGTCGTACGGGGAGGGCACCAGCGAGGTGTCGGTGGACCGGGGGAAGAGGGTGTCGGTCAGCACCCAGGCCACATAGGCGACGATCAGCGTCGGGAGGGCCCAGATGCAGCCCGGGGGGCGGTCGGTGTCCTGTCCGGCCCCCGCCAGGCCGCCGCTCTTGGCGGAGCCCCGGCCGCCCTTGCCGGAGCGCGGCCCGGTGTAGTGGCGTGGGGCGGGCAGCGGCAGTGCGCCGCGGTCCAGCTTGCCGGCCCGGGTGCGGGGGAGCGCGGGCAGCGGCACCACGGCGGCGGGCGCCTCCCCCGCCGGCAGGTGTTCGGCCAGGTGGGAGGAGAGCGACCAGGGGTCCAGCGCGGCGGCGTCCGGGGCGGCCACCGCGTACCCGACCACGGCCCGCCGCCCCGGCTCCACCTCCACCTCGGCGACCGCGCACTCCTGCACCCCCGGGTGCGAGCGCAGCACCCCCTCGGTCCGGGCGGCGGCCGCCACCCGGGCGACCGTCCCGGCGGCCTGCGCCCGGCCCGACTCCTCACCGGTCGAGCCGAGCACCCCTGCGGCGCGGCCGAGGAACTCCAGCACCCCGTCCTCGCGGATCCGGCCCACGTCCCCGGTCAGCAGGATCCGCCCGTCCGGGTCGAACCCGGCGCTCCGGAACCGCCCGGCCTCCTCCCGGGGCCGCTTCAGATACCCCCGGCCGAGGCCCGCGCCCGCGACGGCGATCTCGCCGACCGCCCCGCGCGGCGCGCGCCCGCCGTCCGGCCGGAGCACGTACACCCGGCTGCCGGGGAACGGCACACCCACCAGACAGGTGCCCCGGCCGTCCTCGGCGACGCCCTCCGCGTCGAAGTAGGTGCTGTCGACGGAGGCCTCCGCGAGGCCGTACACGTTGAGCACCCGGACGCCCCCGCCGAGCAGCCGGTGCAGAGCCGACTGCTCGTCCAGGAACCACTTCTCCGCACCCACCGTGAGCAGCCGCACCCCGGCGAACGCGGCCCCGCCCCCGGCGGTGCCGAGGTGGCCGTGCAGCCGCCGGGCGGTGGACGCGTTCAGCTCCAGCACCGTCACGCCCTCGGCGGCCACCAGGGCGGGCAGCTCGGCGATGTCGGCCGTGCGGTCCAGCGTCAGGTTGCGCGGGGCGACCACCAGGGCCGCCCCGGTGCACAGGGCGCGCACCCAGTCCGCCGTGAAGACGTCGAACTCCAGGCTCGCCGTCTGCAGGATCCGGTCGGCGGCGGTCAGCGCGTACACCTTCCGCCAGCCCTCGTACGCGGCCAGCAGGTGGCGGTGCTCGATCAGCGCGCCCTTGGGCAGGGCGGTCGAGCCGGAGGTGAAGAAGACGCAGGCGAGGTCCGCCGGTCCGACCGGCACCCGCGGCGGGTCCGCGGACAGCGCGGCGACCGCCTCCGCCGCCGAGTCCACGCAGACCACCGCCCGGCCGCTGGCGTCCGTGAGCCGCACCCGGTGGGCCTCCTCGGTCACCACCACCGCCGGCGCGGCGTCCGCCAGGACGTGGCGCAGCAGCGGATCGGGCGCACCCGGCTCCAGCGGCACATAGGCGCCGCCCGCCTTCAGCACCGCCAGCAGCGCGACGAACACCTCCGCGCCCCGGCCCAGCGCCACCGCCGCCAGGCCCCCCGGCGCGAGTCCGTTCGCCGCCAGGTGCCGGGCCAGCCGGTTCGCCCGCGCGTCCAGCTCCCCGTACGTCAGATCCCGCCCGGCGAACCGGACGGCCACCGCCTCCGGCGCCCGCTGCGCCTGCTCCTCGAACCGGCCGTGCAGCGTCCCCGCGCGCCCCTGCCCGATCTCCATACCCAGCCCCCATCCACCGTGCGAATCCCCCCCGATAGTGCCCGCAACCACCGCCCCGCGACAGGCTCTTGCCCCAACCGCCCGCTCCCGGGCGGCCCGTCCGCACCTCGGACGCCCCGGCCGCCGCCGCGCCGCGGTTGTACTCTGCACGCGGACGGTCGGCGCCTGCCCGCCCGGTGCGGCGCCCCGCACCCGCACCCTGCCCGGCGCCAAGCCCACGGAGGCCCGTCACCCATGAGCACGTCCGCCCCGCTGCCCGATGGCCCGCTGCTGCGCACCAGGGACGTCGACGTCGTCCGCGACGGCCGCTACCTGCTGCGCGGGATCAACCTCGCGATCCAGCCCGGCGAGCACTGGGCCCTGCTCGGCGCCAACGGCGCCGGCAAGTCCACCCTGCTCGCCCTGCTCGGCGCGGTCTCCCACCCCACCCGGGGCGAGGTGGACGTGCTCGGCCGCCGGCTCGGCCGGGTCGACATCCGCGACCTGCGCGCCCACCTCGGCCACGTCAACCCCCGCCACCCGCTGCGCTCGCCGCTGAGCGTGCGCGAGGTGGTGCTCACCGGTCTGACCAACACCATCGAGCCGGACCTCTACCGCAAGCCCGCCCCCGCGGCACTGGACCGCGCCGAGCAGCTGATCGAGACCCTCGGCATGACCGCGATGGCCGACGCCCCCTGGACCACGCTCTCCCAGGGCGAGCGCGGCCGTGCCCTGATCGCCCGAGCGCTGATGCCCAGCCCGCTCCTGCTCCTGCTCGACGAGCCCGCCACCGGACTGGACCTGACGGCCCGCGAGCTGCTGCTGGACAGCCTCGACCTGCTGCGCCACCAGCACCCCGAGCTGGCCAGCGTGCTGGTCACCCACCATCTGGAGGAGCTGCCGGAGAGCACCACGCACGCGCTGCTGCTGCGGGCCGGGGAGTGCATCGCCGCGGGCCCGGTCGGCGAGGTGATGACCACCGAGCTGATCAGCGCCTGTTTCGGCCACCCGATCCGGATCAGCCGGCACGAGGGCCGCTGGACCGCCCGCGCGGCCGCCCGCCGCACCCCGCTGCGGTGACGGGGCCGGCGGGCCCGGCGGCGCGGTCGGTGGGCTGACGGCGGGGCCGGTGGGCTGAGGACGGGGTTGGTGGGCTGACGACACGCCCGGCGCCGGGGTCCTTCGGGTCCGGGTTCATCGCAGGTGGGGGGCGGTGTAGACGGTCATATAAGGATTGCCTAAGGTATGCCTTAGCTAAGTGGGTGGGGGCGCCGGTGCCAACCGGTTCCGTCACCCACGCTCAGTCCTGCCCTGGTGCACCCTGCCCTCCCCGTTGGAGCCCTCATGCCCGCGCGCCGTTCCACCGCCGCCACGCTGCTCGTCCTGGCCGTCTCAGGCACGCTGTTGGTCGGCTGCTCGCAGAAGAAGGACGACAAGGGGTCGTCGGACGCGGTGAAGGTGACGGCGTCGGACACGGCGTGTGAGGTGTCGAGGACGACGTTCCCGGCGGGGCAGGTGGCGATCGAGATCGCGAACAAGGGCTCGAAGACGACCGAGGTGTACGTCTATGCGGCCGGTGACAAGATCGTCACGGAGCGGGAGAACATCGGTCCGGGGACGAAGGCGACGCTGAGCGCGGAGATCAGGGCCGGGTCGTACGAGGTGGCGTGCAAGCCGGGCATGGTGGGTGACGGTATCCGTCAGAGGATCACCGTGACCGGTGACGGCGGTTCGGCGGCTGCGGTGGATCCGCGGTTGGCGGCGGCGGTGGACGCGTACCGGGGGTATGCGCAGGAGCAGGCGGATGCGACGGTGCCGGCGGTGGAGGCGTTCGCGGCGGCGGTCCGGGGCGGGGATCTGGAGAAGGCGAAGTCGCTGTACGC
>NZ_JBICZP010000006.1:0-12111 GCF_043202015.1 Kitasatospora sp. NPDC048239
CAGATCTACGAGGGCACCAACCAGATCCAGCGGATCGTGATGGCCCGCAACCTGCCGTAGCGCACCCGCGGCCCCAGACCACCCGGCCCCCGGCCACAGCACGCGGCAGTACACGGCAGTCCGGCTGTTCGAGGCCGATGCTATGTTCCGGGGAATGAGCGAGCAGGAAGAACAGGACCAGCCCATGAACGACGGGCCGTCGAAGCCGGCGATGCGCGAAGCACTCGTCGCCGCAGCCTTCGAGCTCTTCCTGGAACGCGGCTTCGAACAGACCACCGTCGACGACATCGTCTCGCTCGCCGGTGTCGGCCGGCGCTCGTTCTTCCGCTACTTCCCGGCGAAGGAGGACGTGGTCTTCCCCGACCACGAGCGCAGCCTCGCCGAGATGACGGAGTTCCTGGAGTCCGGCACCGGCGAGGAGGACCCGGTCAAGCACGCCTGCGACGCCGCCCGCCTCGTCCTGCGGATGTACGCCGAGCAGCCGTCCTTCTCCGTCCAGCGCTACCGGCTCACCCGCAAGGTGCCCGGCCTGCGCGCGTACGAGCTGTCGGTGGTCTGGCGGTACGAGCACACGCTCGCGCACTACCTGCGCGGCCGCTACGACAGGCGGCCGGACGGGGCGCTGCGCGCCGACGTGATCGCCGCCGCCGTGGTCGCCGCGCACAACCACGCGCTGCGGACCTGGCTGCGTTCGGGCGGGGAGAGCGACTGGACCGTCGAGGTGGACGCGGCGATGGCCTTCGTCACCGGCACCTGGAGCGACCGGGCGGCCGAGGGCGCGGCGGACGGCGGCGACGCCGAGCCGGACGAGGTCGTGGTGCTGGTGGCCAGCCGCCGGGCGCCGCTCTGGCGGATGGTGCAGGGCATCGAGAGCGCGCTGGGGGAGACCCGCCAGGTGCAGTCCTGAGCCTGCTCCTGACCTTGCTTCCGGCTCTTGACGGTGCCCGGACTCCCCACGGAGTCCGGGCACCGCGTGCGTCCCGCCCTCCCGACCTGCCCGTCCTCCCCGGTCCGGTCACCCGTCCGGCTCAACCCGACCGGGACGCGCCGGTGCGCGCCGTCGGCCGCCGTGCAGGCCCGTCGCCCCCGGGCGGGACTCGGCCGCAGGAGCGGGACGTCGCAGGACGGCTCGGGTGGCGGCGGCCCGGGGAGCGGGAAGGAACGGGCATGCCTCAGCAACCGGTCGGCGATCCGACCCTGAGCGACGTGGTTCTGACCAGGGGATACCTCGGACTGCTGCTGATCGCCACCGTGGTCGGCATCCCGGTCTCACTGGCGGCCTTCGGCTTCGTCAGCCTGGAGCACGAGCTCCAGCACTGGGTCTGGGAGAGCCTCCCGCAGGCCGTCGGCCTCGACCGGGCGCCCTGGTGGTGGCCGCTGCCCGCGCTGCTGCTCGCCGGCCTGCTGCTCGCACCGGTCGTCACCCGCCTGCCGGGGCGCGGCGGCCACGTCCCGGTGGACGGCCTCGGCGGCCCGCCGACCCCGCCGAACGCCCTCCCCGGCGTGGTGCTCGCCGCCCTCGCCTGCCTGCCGCTCGGCGCGGTGCTCGGCCCCGAGGCGCCGCTGATGGCCCTGGGCGGCGGGCTCGCCCTGCTGGCCGTGCGCTCCAGCCGGCGGGCCGCCCGGCCGCAGCTGGTGCCCGTCCTCGGCGCGGCCGGCTCGGCGGCGGCCATCTCCACCATCTTCGGCAGCCCGCTGGTCGCCGCCGTGATGCTGATCGAGGCGGCCGGGCTCGGGGGACCGCACCTGGTGGCGCTGATCCTGCCGTGTCTGCTGGCCAGCGGCGTCGGCGCGCTGGTCTTCACCGGCTTCGGCCACTGGACCGGGCTCTCGATCGGCGCGCTGTCGCTGCCCTCGGTACCGGCGATGGGCATCCCCGACGCCGGCGACTTCCTCTGGGGCGTCCCGCTCGCCGCCCTGGTCGGGGTGGTCTGCGTCGGCGGCCAACTGCTCGGCCGCCGGGTCAAGGTGTTCACCAACGGGTCCGCCACCGGCGAACCCCGCCTCACCGCCCGCCGGACGGCACTGCGGACGGTGCTCTGCGCGGTCGCGGTCGGCGCCTGCATCACGGCGTTCGCGCTGCTCACCGGCCGCTCGCCGGAGGACGCCGCGCTCTCCGGGCAGGCCACCCTGGGTGCGCTCGCCGCCGACCCGCAGTCCTGGTCGATCGGCGCGCTGGTGGCACTGACGGTCTGCAAGGCGGCGGTCCGATCTTCCCGGCGCTGCTGATCGGCGCCGCCATCGGGGTGGCCTGCGGGGCGCTCCCGGGCCTGGGCACGGCCCCGGGCCTGGCGGCCGGGCTGGCCGCCTCCGGCGCGGCCGTCACCCGGCTGCCCGTGACCAGCACCGTGCTCGCGGCGGAGCTGCTCGGCGGCGACGCCACCAACGCGATGCCGCTGCTGATCGTCGCCACCGCGACCGCCTTCCTCACCGGCGAGCTGATCCGGGCCCGGGCGACGGGACGGCACGCCGGGCGGGCCCCGGCCCCGGCCACCGCCGGACGCACCGGCTGACCGGCTGACCGGCGCCCGGCCGTAGACCCTTTCGACGGACGCGCGGTGAACATCCGTCGAATCGCCGTGGTCAGAGGCCTCCCGTAAGGGATAACGGAGGGGCTCTGCCCACCCGACCCGAAGGGACCCGCCCATGCCCATCAAGAAGTACGGTGTGCTCGCCGCCACCGCCGTCGAGCGGCGCCGCGAGGGCTCCACCGACACCCCGCACTACCAGATCCACCTCCGCGACGCCCACGGCACCGACTACCGGGCGGCGGTCAACGTCGAGTCCCAGCAGGCGCCCTCGGACCTCCTCTTCGCCGTCGTGGAGGACTTCCGGCACCCGGTCACCGGGCTGCTCCCCGATCCGGGCAGCGGCTGGACCAACCTGCCCTCCAAGCCCGGCACCGCCAGCCTGGACTACATCCGCGGCAACCTCTTCGACCCGGCCACGCTGCGCACCCTGCCGCCCGACCTCGCGGGCGCGGACAACGACCTCGCCGACCTGCTCGACCACTACGTGCAGCGCGCGATCAACGACCAGACGGCCGCCGTCTTCCTGCTCGGCCAGCGCTTCGGCCCCGAACCCACCATTCCCGACAAGGTGTTCGGCTTCCGCCCCGGCAACGGCGTCCACGACATCCACATGAACCAGGGCAACGGCGGCAAGTTCCGCGCCGACAACGGCATCTACCAGGACGGCGGCCTGCTGATCCACCTGCCCGCCGAGAACCGCTGGGTCGCCGTCTTCCTCGCCTTCCAGTCCCAGTCCTGGCACACGGACGACGAGCACGGCAACCCGATCGCCGACGCCCCGTCGCGCCCGGTCGACCCGACCGGCGGCGAGCTCCAGCTGCGCATCGTCGCCGCCCTGGTCAACCCGGTCGGCCCGGCCCCCGAGGACGAGACCGTCACCATCCTCAACACCTCCTCGGCCCCGGTCGACCTGACCGGCTGGCACCTCGCCGACCTGGCCAAGCACCACCTCGCCCTCCCGGCCGTCACGCTCGCCCCCGGCGCCACCCTCACCGTCCACCGCGCCGGCGCCTTCGAGCTCGGCAACCACGGCGGCGCGATCACCCTCCTCGACCCCGCTGGCCTCAAGGTCCACGGCGTCGCCTACACCGCCCGCCAGGCCTCCGCCGAGGGCCGCACCATCACCTTCTGACCCCACCCCCCGCCCGGCTCCCCGGCCCCCCGGCGCACCCGCCGGGGGGCCGGGGGTGTCTCCGAGCCGGCTCCCGCGTTGTGCAGGAACGGGACACGATTCCAGCCGCTTGAGCTCCCGCTGTCAGTGGCCGGAACTACACTGGCCCCTTCATAAGGGTGCGGCTGCCCGGGGCCACCACCAGAAACTGGTGGTGCGGCCTGTGTACGGCGGCATGATCACACCCGGACGGAGGTCGCTAGTGTGTTCGATACCATGGTTCGACGCAGCCAGCTGGTCAGCGCCCTCCGCCCTGCAGGCACGGCGCGTGTAGTACGGAGGATGGATGTCTGCCCTAAAGGTCGTCGAGATCTGCGCGGGTGCAGGAGGGCAGGCGCTAGGCCTGGAGAATGCGGGATTCGAACACGTTCTGGCGGTCGAACTCGACCCGAATGCGTGCGCGACCCTGAGGGCGAACCGGCCGGACTGGAAGGTCGCCGAAGGCGATGTCGCGGACGAGGGGACGTGGCGTCCGGAGGACTACAAGGACGACCTGGACCTGCTCGCAGGCGGTGTGCCGTGCCCGCCGTTCACGATCGCCGGCAAGCAGCTCGGTGCCGCCGATGAGCGCGACCTGTTCGCCTGGGCTGTCGGCCTCGCCGGTCGGATGCAGCCCAAGGCGCTGCTCCTGGAGAACGTCCGGGGCCTCAGCGCGAGCCGGTTCTCTGCCTACCGGCAGCATGTGCTCGACACGCTTCTTGAGCTCGGCTACGTCGGTGAGTGGCGGCTGCTCCAGGCGTCCGACTTCGGCGTACCCCAGCTGCGGCCCCGGTTCGTCCTGGTGGCGCTCAAGGAGGAGTACGCCGGCTACTTCCACTGGCCCGAGGAGTCCGAGCAGCCCCCGGCACCCTCGGTCGGCGAGGCCCTGAAGGACCTGATGGCTGCCGAGGGCTGGGAGGGCGCGGAGGAGTGGGCCGCCCGGGCCGATACCATCGCCCCCACCATCGTCGGCGGCTCGAAGAAGCACGGCGGCGCCGACCTCGGGCCCAGCCGGGCGAAGGCCGCATGGGCGGGACTCGGCGTGGACGCCTGGGGAGTGGCGGACGAGGCGCCCGGCCCGGGTTGGAAGCCCGCAGTCACCGCCAAGGGCGAGAAGCCGGGCCCGAAGCTGACCACCCGGATGGCCGCGCGGATCCAGGGCTTCGACGACAGCTGGAAGTTCGAGGGCCGCAAGACCACCACCTACCGGCAGATCGGGAACGCCTTCCCGCCGCCGGTCGCCGCGGCCGTCGGCAGGTCGATTGCCAAGGCGCTCAGGAAGGAAGGCGAGCCGCGCGAGCGGCGCGACGCCGTCCACGACCACGTCTACGCCATCCTCCGCGAGGCCTCCGCACCGATCACCGTCGACCAGATCCTCGTGAAGCTGGAGAAGCGGGGCAGCAAGGCCATGGCGGTACCTGACATCGAGCGGCACCTGAGCTACCTCAGCCGGGACTTCCACATCGAGTCGACCGAGCGCAAGCCGGGCGTCCTGGCCTACCAGCTGGACGGCTTCAAGGCCTTCGTCGGCCAGGACGGGCACGAGCGGCACGAGCTCTTCAAGGCCAACAAGGCGAAGATCAGCTGACCGGCTTCCGGAGGAGCCCCCGGATCACTGCTCCGGGGGCTCCTCCGGTCCGCGGGACGGGCCAGACCCGGCTCCGGCCTGCCGGACGCGCTGCCGTTTGCGCGCGGCCTGTTCCTCCCGCCGGGCTGTGACTGCTGCCACCACGGCTTCCGCGCACTCCTGGGCCGACTGGTGCTCCCAGAAGCGGAGCACCAGCCAGCCCTCGCTTTCGAGGCGCTCATCGGTGTCCCGATCCCGGGTGGTGTTCCCGCCGATCTTCGCCTCCCAGTAGCCGGGATTGGTCTTGGGCGGTACGAAGTGGTCCGGGCAGCCGTGCCAGAAGCAGCCGTCGACGAACACGGCGACCTTTACCGGGCGGAACAGCAGGTCAGCGGTCCGCCGCATCTTCGGCAGGGGCTTTGCCGCCACCCGGTAGCGCAGCCCGGCGGCGTGGACCAGCGACCGCAGGGCGAGCTCCGGCGAGGTGTCCCTGCTGCGGTTTCCGACCATGCTGCGGCGGTTCGCCGCAGAGGACGCCCACGACCCCTCGGGAGCGGTCCACGCTGCCCCGGCCGCGTCTGAAGCCTCTGGTGTGCTCATATCTCCGGCAGCTTCGGTACGGATTCCTCAGGGTCCTGGGGGAGCGCCACGGTCCACCGCTCGCCGTCCAGCTCGGCCCAGGGCCTGTCTCCATGGTGCGGCCGGCGCCTGGCGAGCCGCACACTCACCGACTCACCCGCCTGGGGCAGCGGCAGGCCCAGCTGCTCCGCGATCCCGCAGTGGCTCGAATACTCACCGAGGATCACTATCCCGCGGTGCTGGAGCCGCGACCGGGAGCCCCCGTTGTAGCGGATGCGCCGCATGTAGTCCTCCTGTGCGGCCACGGTAGCGACCACGGTCCGGCTGATCGGTCGGCGCTGGGCGCGGAGGAACAGCTCGTCCAGCCGGCGCTGCCCGGTCGGCTGGGCGAACACCGCCGCGATGTCCTCGGGGGAGAGCCGCAGGAGCAGGTTGTCCTGCAGCGGAGCGTCCTTGAACAGCCACCGGACCGAGCGCCTCCCTTCAAGGCTGAGGGTCCGCTTGCCGTCGCGGTTGCCGCCTGGCGAGAGAAGGATCGGAAGGGCCCGGACCAGCCCCGCCGACCACGCCGACTCCTCGTCGCTCGCCCAGACCACCAGCAGCAGTTCGCCGTGCGCCTCCGGGGGCACCATCCAGCCGCCTAGGCGCTGGGAGAACTTGCAGTCCACGTCCGACCCGGCGATGGAGTAGTCCATCCGGCTGCCGTCGGCGAAACCGAACTCCCGCTGGAGGTTGATCTCGACCAGCGTGCCGAGATGGGCCTTCTCCGTCTTGTACAGCTGGTCCCAGCGGAAGCGCCCGGTGTGCTGGCCGTCCATCAGTACATCGATGCTCCGGCGGATCGTTGCTGCGAACCGCCGCCCGGCCGGGTCCTCGGCCAGGATCAGGGCGGCAACCGCCTCCAGTCCGGGGTCGCCGCCGTCCTCCCCGGGCACGGACACCGGGGCGTGGACCGGGTCGAATCCTTCTTCCACAGGGCAGAGGCTATCCAGCCGACCAGCGGCCTCCGGCGGCGGGGTCGCGCCGCCGGAAGCCGCTGGCCGCTCGCTATACACGGGCGGCTACTACATCGAGGTGCCCGAGCAGGGCCTGGACGTCAGCCATATCCATGCCGCCTGCCAGCGCGGGTTCCTCGACCAGGTCGGCGAGCTGCTGGACCCCAGGGTCGTCCAGGATCCGGCCCATGAACTGGAGCTTCTCCTCCAGGCGGTGGGCAACCACCTCGTCGATCGTTCCGGAGGCCGCGAGGACCGTGACCCTGGTGTCCGTCCCCGGTGCCAGTCCCAGGCGGTGGATCCGGTCGAGGCTCTGCAGGAACCGGCCTGCCATGAAGTCCCGGTCCACGTAGACGGCGTCATGGCACACATGGTGCAGGCTGATGCCCTCGCCGAGCGTCGCCGGATTGGAGAGGAGGACCATGCAGTCCGGGTCCTCGCGGAACCGCCTCAGCTGTTCCTCGCGGTCCTTGCTGCCTCCGTGGACGATGGCCGGCCGGTAGGCCCCGAACATCTGCTCAAGCGTGGTGAGGTTCCGCACGAAGGTCGTCCAGACCAGCGTCTTCCGCCCGGCACCGGCGTTCGCCGCGACAATGCTGAGCGCCTCCTGGTACTTCGGCGAGAGCTCGTAGCCCGGAAGGTTGCGCAGCAGCGAGTACAGGGAGTCCGACTGCGGGACGTCGAGCGGCGGGACCTGGTAGCTGAGCGGCTCATACCTGCTGGTCCCCTCTACGAGCAGCGCGGGGCTGGTGGCTGCCATGAGCAGCCGCAGCATCGCCTTGCCGAGCGCGTCGAAGTCCTTCCGGGACGCCTCGGCACGGGCGGTGTACCGGCCGACCAGGGCGTCGTAGATCTCCCGGTGCAGCGGAGGCATCTCGACGTACCGGATCCGCGGCTCGAACGGCGGCAGCCCGAGCTCGTCCTTGGTGGTGCGGGTGAACAGCGGGCGCAGCACCTTGCTGGCGTAGGCCAGGTCGCCGCCGGCCACTGCGCTCGTGACGACCCGGCGACCGTGCCCGGGCCAGACGAAGGAGAGCAGGTTCTCCAAGTCCCGGGCGCCGTTAGGCGCCGGAGTGCCGGTGAGGATCAGCCGACGGCGGCTGAGGGGGCCGAGTGCGAGGCAGGCCGAGCCGTAGGTCCCGCTCGCACCCAGCTTCATCCGGTGGGCCTCGTCGAGGACCAGCATGGCAGGGGCGGCCCGCAGCCAGTCCGCCAGCGCGGCGAGCGATCTGTCCAGCCGCTCGTAGTTGACGACGAGCACCTCGGCACCGGGGCTGGGGCTCTTCTCCATCACCTCGAAGCGCAGCGGTTCGGCGAAGCAGGAGGCTGCCTCGTACTCCCACGACTCGTAGGCGGACTTCGGGCTGACGACCAGCATCCGCCGTACGCTGCCCCGCTCCCGAGCCGCCGCGAAGACGGCAAGGGCGACGCGGGTCTTGCCGGCGCCGGGCACGCTGAAGTTCGCACCGTGGCCGAGCGAGAGCAGCCGGGCGATGTCGCGCTCCTGGAACGAGGTGAGGTCGGCGGCCCAGCCGGGTCCGAGGAGCCCGCGGACGCCGTCAGGCGCGATGCCGTCGGATTGGGCTCCCCCCGGGTCGGCCTCAAGCCAGCGCTCAGCGCGCTCGGCGTCGTCCAGGACCCCGTTGACCAGGTCGATCAAGTCCTGGTCCCAGGTGACGCTCTCCGGGGCGGGCCAGCTGGCGAGTTCGCTGAGGCCGGTCAGGAAGTCGTCCAGGTCGACCTCTGCGGTGAGGGGGCCGCGCTGGCCGCCCGCGGGGAAGCGGGCGGCCAGCTGACCGAGGTCGCTCTGGTATCCGGGGGCGGCACGGAGCACCACGTGCGTCCGGTACACGTTGAACCCGACCTTCAGCGACGGCTCGGCTGGAGTCACAGCGCCTGCTCCTTCTTCTCCGCGACGGCATCGAGGAGCCATGAGACGCCGTCGCCGGGGGCCTTGATGCTCCGGGCGGACTCAAGGGCGAGCTTGCCGAGGATGCTGCGCAGGCTGACGACCGCTTCGTCGAACGCCTCTTCGTCGAGGCTGTTGGAGCCGCGCGCCATGACGAGGTCGGTGATGCACTGCTCGATGTCCTGGCAGGCAGCGGTGATTCGGTCGGGGGCCGCCTGGCGGCGCTTGCGGACCCGCCCGTCCTTTCCCGCGGAGTCGAGCGCGTCCGTGAACGCCTCCTTGGCGGCGGCGATGGTGCGCGAGGACTCGGTGACCGCGGCTGCCGGAGCACGGTCGCCTGCCGCTTCGACAGCCCTCGCCTTGAGCAGCGCATCCGTGAGGGACTTGGCGGCGGCGACCTCGGCCCCGACAGCCTTGACGGAGCGGTTGAGGCCCGGGATCCCGACAGCGGCCGGAGCCGCAGCCGGAGCGGCCTTCAGATCGGCCGGCAGCGTGCGGTCCAGGTACCGGCCCTGGAAGTCCGGCTCGATCCAGCGGACATCCGTCTTCGAGTAGCCCAGGACGATCGCGGCGAGACGGCTCTCGCGCAGCACCTCAGCGCGGTCCTTGTTGGAGGCCGACTCCTTCGAGTACCGGCGGTGCAGCTCGCGGAGCTTCTCCTGGTGCTCCTCGAAGTCCATGAGCCGCAGCTGGGCGTCCCCGGCGCTGCTGCGGGCGATCAGATCGCGCAGGCAGCTCAGGATCCAGATGTCCTGTTCGCAGGTGGTGTCCCGGATCCGGAACTCCTTGGCGATCTCGCCGACCGGGCGGCCTGCGGACACCTGCTCGTCGATCGCCAGGAGGCGGTTGATGTAGGAGTAGTCGCGGCGGTGGTCCGGGCGGAGCTGCAGCGACAGCTCGACCGTGCTGATATCGGCCCAGGTGCAGGACTCGGGCAGCACGCCCACCCGGATACTGGGCACGCCGAGCTCCCTCAGCGCCGCGGCCCGGGTGTTGCCGTTCACCAGGATGCCGTCGCGCGTGATCAGGCCGGGATCGGTCTGCCGGAAGTCCCGCAGGCTGTCCCTGAGCGCGTCGAAGTCCGTGTCGCGGTGCGCCGGATCCTTCGGCAGGGCCTGCAGGAGGAAGTGCAGGTAGGCCTGGCTCTCATCGCTCCACGGGTCCGCCTCCAGGCCCTGGTCGCGGGCAGGGTCGTGGCTCCGCTGCGCCCTGATGCGGTGGGTGCCCGGGTTGAACACCAGGGTGCTGACGGGCATGTCGATGACCTCGACATGCAGCGGGGCACCCCGCCACTCAATGGTGAGCGTCTCCTTGACCCCGCCGGCCTCCCGGGCCTCTTTGAGGCGCTCCTCGACCAGCGCCCGGTTGTGTGCCGCCAGCGGCGGAACACCGAAGTCCGTACTCACAGGGAATCCCCTCCAAAGTCTCATCAGGTGCGATCAGTGCAGTATGGGTGGCGGGCCGACTGGGCCGGCGGCCCGCCACCGTACCGCGGGGCCCACGGGCCCGGTGCGGGGACTAGCCGAGTGCTTCGCGCACCTGCTGGCGGGCGTCGGCCGGCAGCGTGCGGTACGCCGCCCACAGCTGCTCCAGCTCGCTGAAGGCCCGCGCGTCCTTCTCCACCCAGCCGGCCAGGATGGCGCGTTCGAAGCCGGGCAGCTGGCCGAGCCGGGTGAGGACGCCGGGGAGGTCGACCGAGGACCCGAGGCCCCCCACCCGGCAGCGGTTGCACTCGATGACCAGCTGGACCTCGGTTGCTCCGCCCGCCAGCTTGACCTCGCGCCGGGCAACGTCGAGCTGCGCAGCCTCGTAGGTGCCCGGATAGGTCTGACCGGGGGTCATGCCGCAGGACCGGCACATGTGGCCGTCGCGGGTCAGCAGCTCGCGCCGCTGGGTGCCGGTCAGCGTGGTGCCGCCCTTACGGGTCCCCTTGCCGGGCTCCCAGACGGGCTCGCCCATCTTCACGAACCGCTGCTCGTTGGCGCCGAGACTGACGTCCTCGCGGTTCGTGTCGATCCGCCACCCGTGGTCCCGGAGGTCGCGCATCCGCCGGTCGATCTGTGCGACGCCGGGGAATGCCTCACGGAGCTGGGCCTTTGTGAACAGGGCGCCCTCTCCGACCTCCTGGACCAGCCAGAGCGCAGCGCGCTTCATCGTGCCGATCTTCTCGTCCTGCCAGGACGGCTGCGCCATGGGTGTGACTCCAATGCTTGCCGGATCATCAAGAACGTGTGCAGGTAGCACTGGCCAGAGCCCCGGGGGCTCGGCAGTGTGCTGCGGATGGGATCCATGGAACCGTGCCGCCAGGCCTTCCGGAAGGGGATCCGGGTCTTTTATCGATCTTGTGAATACCTGGGGCTGTTGCGCCGCTGGCACGTTGGCGCAGACTTCATTCGCACCAGTACGCCCAAGAGGACGCACAGAGAGCGAGGAACTGAGCGTGCCCGCGCCAGGCCAGATCACCTCCCAGATCGCCCCGTCTGCGTCACCTGCACACCGTGAGTTCGCCCGGGTGCTCCGGGAGTTCTGCCAGCTGATCACCCGCAGCACCTACGGTCCCAGCAGCCAGAAGGAGATCTGTATTGCCCTGGAGACCCGGGGCAGGGTCGGCAAGGTCTCCCAGTCGACCCTCACCGGCCTGCTCAGCGCTACCCGCAAGCCGAGCCTGCACGTGGCAATGGCGCTGTACGGCCTGGCACTGGAAGTAGCGGCAAACGATCCGGAGGCTGCCGCGGCTGTGCCGGTGGCTGCGGAAGACCTGGAGCGACTCTACGAGCAGGCCTTGGAGTACCACTGTGATTGCTGTTCGACGCGCCTGGAGCAGCTACGTACGTGCGATTCGTCTCGCGGTGTCGGCACGCCGACCGGTCTGACGGCCGCTGCTGCGGCGGATTCGCCGGCTTGCCCGCCGC
Organism: Kitasatospora sp. NPDC048239; assembly: GCF_043202015.1. Taxonomy (NCBI): domain Bacteria; kingdom Bacillati; phylum Actinomycetota; class Actinomycetes; order Kitasatosporales; family Streptomycetaceae; genus Kitasatospora; species Kitasatospora sp. NPDC048239. Next base: position 11,644 of record NZ_JBICZP010000006.1, read on the forward strand.
CGCTGACGTTGCCGGTCCCCCCGCCCGAGGGGGACCGGCAACGCGTAGCCGATCAGCCCCCGGCCTGGCAGCCGCAAGAAGATCTTGAGCGGTACCTGAGGGCGGGGCGGACCGAGGACGCCCGCGTCGTCCTGAACCATGCCGGCACAGCAGCGGCCCCGGCTGACGTGGTGTGGGCGGTAGCGTCCTGCAGAGCAGCTGAGATGGACACCGCTGCTGACACCATTCTCCAGCACGCCGGCCGGCGCGATCCCGCTGATGTCCTGCTCATCGCGAAGCTCCTGGTCTCGAACAGCTGGCACACGGACGCCGGAGTACTGCTCGGCGCGGTCGGGAACTGACGGGACTGCCGAGGGGGGTGGGGCCGCCCCCCCCGGGGGGCCCCCCCCCCCCCGCCCCCCGCGCGCCCCGCCGGGCGGCGAGCCCCCGCCCCCCCCCCCCCCACCCCCGCCGCCCCGGGGGCGCGGC
>NZ_JBICZP010000006.1:12118-161418 GCF_043202015.1 Kitasatospora sp. NPDC048239
GTGGGGGGGGGGGGGGGGGGGGGGGGGGGGGGGGGGGGCGGGGGGGGGGGGGGGGGGGCGGGGGGGGGGGGGGGGGGGGGGGGGGCCCCCCCCCCCCGCCCCCCCCCACCCCCCTCGGCAGTCGTGCCTAGCGCGGCTGGCGATCCGTTCCCTGCACGGGAACCACCACCGCGCTGCTCTGGGAGGAGTCGATGGTGCGGAAGCGGATCAGTGGCCGACGGGGCGCGGCAGGGTCCGTCGCAGCCATGAAGCCGCAGGCCATCACGGTCTTGTGGGGGTCGGCGTGCCCGTTCGAAAGGCTGGCTGCGGCGCCGGGATCGAGCTCGATGACGGGATAGAGCAGGACGACGCCGCGGCGCGGCCGGGCGAACCGGGCAGCGGCGGAATCTGCCGCATCGGCGGCACGGCGGCCGGCAATGCGCTCCGGGGACTGCCGGTGTGCCATGCCGGAGATGCGGTTGAACGTGCCGCGCGGACCCCTGCTGCGCTGCACCAGGGTGAGCGGGGGGCTCCCCAGGATGCTGGCCTGCACCGACCCCGGGCCGGTGGTCTGCGGCGCGATGACGAGCCAGTCGTCGGTGCCGCAGCCCGATGGGCCGGGGTCCCTCAGGTATTCCAAGTGGGGTGCCATGAGATCCGGGCGGCCCCAGACGAGCTGCTCGAAGAGGACGAGCAGCTCGGAGTGCGGGAGGACAGCGGTCCTGGCCGTGAACCGCGTCTGCCTGCCCGAGCTCTCGGAGACATGGAGGAAGGGGTCGGCGGCCGGCTCCAGCCGATTCAGTACCGGAAGCCACAGTTCGCAGTTGCGGCGGAGTTCGGAGGCGGCCTTGGGATACGCACTCGGCTCGACCCATTCGCCAGGGGAGCGCACCTCGACGAGTTCCGCGTTGAACATCTTGGTCCGGCTCGACGGCTTCACCCAGGAGAGGTGCTGGGACACCAGTGGCGGGATCTGCGCGGGCGTGACCTGGGCGCGGCCGTCGACGGGCTCGGCGTAGCGGCGCAGCTGGGAGCGGAAGTCCTCCTCGTCGCGGCACACCGCCTCGAAGGCCTCGTAGAGGTCGACGGTCTTCTTCCCGATCTGCTCCGCCCTGCCGATGAACAGGCGGACGAGGTCCCGGTAGCCGTTGCGGAAGCCGAACCAGCGTCCCATCTGCATCAGGGTGTCGGCCTGGCTTGCCGTGCGGCGGTAGTAGGTCACGGTCAGCCCCTCGACGGTGAAGCCGCGGGAGAGCTTGGTGCCGCCGACGAGGATCTTCCAGATGTGGGGCTGGCCCTCGAAGTCGAGGTCGATCTGCTCGAAGTACCTGTCGCTGTCGCCGTTCACCACGACGACCGGGTTCCCGCCCCTGGCTACCAGCTGCCGTGCCGCGCTGACGTAGGGCTTCAACTCGGCATAGTCAGCGGGTACCGGCAGGTGTCCGGCCCGTGCCTCGGAGACAGGGCGGATGTCCTGGTCGAACAGCTTGGCGAGGCGCGCGTGGCCGCCGGGGCCGGTGTACTCGGCTTGGTGCCACATCGAGTTGATACGAAGGGCCAGTGCGCCGTGGTCGTCCGTCTTCACTGACTCGTGCACCAGCATGGTGTGGTGGCGGAAGGGCTCGTCCGGGACGTTGCGGTCAGCCCGGTAGAGCTTCATGGCGCCGGTGAGCAGGAAGGTGTCCATGGCCTCCTGGAGGCGGTCGTCGTCTGCGTAGATGCCGCGTACATGCGCCCGCTGGTGGGAGTCGGCGTAGGACTGCTGCGCGACAGGGGCCACCGGGTCGAAGTCGTGGAAGTCCTGTGCACCCATGTACCCCTGCGGGCGGGGAAGGGAGATGAGGAAGTCCCGGGGGAAGATGTCCTCGGCGTCGCTGGGGTCGATGAACACGTTGGCGAACGGCGTCGCCGTGTAGCCGATGTACTGGGCGCGCGGCAGCAGGCTGAGCAACTGGGATATCAGCCCGTTGATGGCCTTGCGCTCGGGCTTGCCGCTCTCCCACTTCTTCGGATCGGTGGTGTTGACGGATGCCTGGTCCGACTCGTCATCGATGATCAGCGCAGGGATCTCGTTGAGGATCGGTCCGATCTGCTTGAGGTCCTTGACGAGGCTGGTCAGGACTGACTTGTTCTTCTTGACGACCATCAGCCGCGCGGCCGCGCGGTACAGGTTCTCTGGATCGTGCAGCGGGCGGCGGCGGTCGTGCTTCTCGAACTCCAGCGCGCGGATGCCCTGGGCGAGACTCCGGTAGTCCTTGTCCCGGGTGGTCAGGCGCTCGATGTCGGGCAGCCCCCGCTGGGAGGGCCTTCCGCGGTGTGAGACGAAGAGGCCGGGCCAGTCGGCGTCCTCCTGGTAGTCGATACCGACCAGGGCGCCCGGGTCCTGGGGGTCGGCGCCGCGCAGGATGTTCTCCTGGCCCACGAGCTCCATGTCGAGGCGCCGCTGGGTCTGCCGCCGGAGCAGGTTGAGAGTCCCTCCGAGCACGATGACCAGCCGGTATCCGGAGTCGATGGCCTTGGCGGCGACACCGGTGAAGTTGGCGGTCTTACCGGACTGCACGTAGCCGACAACCAGGCCGCGGGCCGAATAGGCGGTTGTGCGCGTCGGATCCGAGAGCCGCTCGACAACCTGCTGGCTGGATTCGTCGAGGGCTGCAATCGCCTCGCCCTTCCAGCCCTTGGCCCGGAGGTGCTCGGCGTAGTGCTCCCAGTAGAAGGAGCGGGCAGCCGCTGTATCCCGGTTGAACCACGCCTCGTGCTCGGTGCTGATCACCGTGGCACCCGGTTCAGTGGGGACCGGCACCGCTGCCGTCAGCGACTTGCAGACGTCGGCATCGAGCCCGAGGCGGCCGTATGCGTCAGCGCGGCGCTCGCCGGTACGGGCGCCCGCCCCGCTCCAGTCCGGGGACTCCTGGAAGTCCCACTCCGACAGGTATTTCTCCCACAGCACCAGCAGCGGGTCGTCGGGTGCAGCCGCTATGAGGCGGTCGCGGAACTGCCCGGTGTGGGCCAGGGCGAGGTCGTCCTCCTCGGCCAGGGCGAATACGATCTTGTCGAGACGGCGCGGGCGGATGCCCATGGCGGCGAGAGCCCCCGTGTGCAGCTGCAGCACCTGGTCGGTCGCGGAAAGCACTGTTCCTGCCCTCCTGATTCCTGTGTTCGGTTCGGTCGGCGTACCGGCTGGCGGTCAGCGCTCTGCTTCGGAGCGCAGAGCTGCGATGAGTACGGTGTTCCAGAGATCTATCTCGTCCTGGAGCACGGACCGCAGCCGCTCCTTCTGGAAGATCTCGTTGAACGCCAGGTAGAGCGTGCTCTTGAGAAGCGGTGCATCGTTGAACGCTCCTCGCCGGTTTCCCAGAACGGCCTGGCGGTACGTCTTGTTGAGCCGGATCACGCGGCGGCTGCGGTCGATCTCGAAGAGCACGTCGGCAGGAAGCTGCTCCCAGAGGAATCCGATCGGGTCCGCGCCGGCGACCTGGGGAAGCTCCTCAACCAGGACGCGCTTCAGCCTGGGGTCGATGCCCCGGCCAGGCGGGATCGCGTCCTTGCGCTTCGGCTCACTGCGGCGTGCGGCTTCCCGGTAGACGGCTTCAGCCTCCTGCAGATAGCCGGAGAACGCGGTGCCGTTGGCGTCTGTCGCCTTCTCCAGGCCGCGGGAGAAGGCTGAATTGACCGTGACCCCGGCCTTCTTGACAGTCAGCGAGAAGACGCTGTTGGCGGTGCGAGGAAGGTCGATCTGGACGCGGGCGAGGCTGAGGTGCCCCTCTGCGCTGCGGTAGCTGTTCCACCCTCCGGCCTGGACCAGCCGGTCGTTGCGGTAGAAGTAGAAGCCCTGCCGCTCCTGGAGGGGGCCGATCCCCTTGTAGCCGACGCTCTGCTGCTTGGGCGGCCAGATGTGCGCCGTCAGCGGTACATCTCCGATGCCTTCGATGGGGGCGGTGAACTCGCGGGGGTAGCCGGCCTTGCCGGGGACGCGGTATCCGAAGGGGTCGATGGGCTCGACCGGCCGGTGGTCGTGCTCCTCGCGGGTCGTTGCCTCCTCGATGACGATGTCGATGTCGAGGGTGCCGCGGCCGAGGAACCGGTGCAGATAGAGCCCGAGGTATCCCTCAAGGCGGTCGATGGCCCGGTTGAGGTACTGGTCGGTATGGCCCTCTTCGATGGTGTCGAAGTCCCGGACACCGTCCCAGCGGACGATGGTCCCCTGCCAGCCGATGATCCCGTCGTACCGGTCGATCAGCCGCTGGCTGTACTCGGGACTGACGATGTCGCAGTGGAAGCCGTTCTTGGCGTTCTCGGTCAGCCAGCGGCGCCCGGCTGCCTTCGACCGCTTTGTCCGGCTGATCACGGTGAGCGAGTCCGCACACGACATGGAGGCCGCCTTGAGGCCGGTTCCGTACATGCCCAGCGCGGCGGCGGAGTACCGCTCCTGCCCGGCAACGGTCATGGCAGTGTCGAGCCCGCCGTCGTCCATGCCCGTGCCGTCGTCAATGACGAGGAGGCTTGAGAGGCGGTCGCCGTCCCGGAGGAAGACCACGGCCACCCGCTCGGCTCCGGCGTCGATGGAGTTGTCGATCAAGTCGGCGACCGCTGCCTCGAAGGAGTACCCCTGGCTGGCCAACGCATCGACATAGCGGGGGGACGGCGGCAGGCTCTTGCTGCCGTTGGTCGGGATGTCGAACTCCCAGCCGTCCCCGCTTGAGGTTCCGAGGGCTGTCGCGGCCATAGAGCTCCTTGGTCATGAACACGGCGTGCGCGCAGTGTGAAGAGGCGAAGACGCCGCTCATCATATGGAGTGCAAATGGGTGACCGCGGTGTTGTGCGGCGCTGGCGCAGTGGGGCGGCGGAGGGCTTCCCGCTCAGCACGGGCCTGCCGCTGCGCCGAGTGCGCATCCGGTCCACAGTGGCGGCCCGTACCGTCCGGACCAGCGAAAACAAAAGTGCGGGTCAGGATTTCTCCTGACCCGCACTGCACTGTGTCCGAGGGGGGACTTGAACCCCCACGCCCGATAAAGGGCACTAGCACCTCAAGCTAGCGCGTCTGCCATTCCGCCACCCGGACCGGGTGTTGTCCTTGCGGCCTCGTCGGCCGCGCTGACAGATGTAACTGTAGCAAAGATCGGGTTGTGCTCCCAAAACGGGTCGGGGAGGTGGAGTGGGGGTTGCGGCGGCGTGTCGCCGTGTTTCGTGGGGGTGGATCCGGGTGGGGGGCTGGGGGAGGATGGGCGGACGTGCTCGTACGACCTGGGTGCAGGTCCCGGGGGTGGCGCGCTGGTGCGTCCGTGCGGGCCAGAGACGAGGAGTGACCCGTGAGCGAGCAGCGGAGCGAGCCGAAGGTGACGGCTGAGTCGGAGGTCGCGGAGATCTGCCGGGATCTGATCCGGATCGACACCAGCAACTACGGCGACGGCTCCGGCCCGGGTGAGCGGAAGGCCGCCGAGTACGTGGCGGAGCAGCTCGCCGAGTTCGGTCTGGAGCCGCAGATCTTCGAGTCGGCCAAGGGCCGGGCGTCGACGGTGGTCCGGATCGAGGGGGAGGACCGCTCCCGTCCGGGCCTGCTGATCCACGGCCACACCGACGTGGTGCCGGCCAACGCCGCGGACTGGACGTACGACCCCTTCGCCGGGGAGATCGCGGACGGCTGCGTCTGGGGGCGCGGTGCGGTCGACATGAAGGACATGGACGCGATGACCCTGGCGGTGGTCCGCGACCGGCTGCGCACCGGGCGCAAGCCCCCGCGGGACCTGGTGCTGGCCTTCGTCGCGGACGAGGAGGCGGGCGGCACGTACGGCGCGCGGTTCCTGGTGGACAAGCACCCGGACCTCTTCGAGGGTGTGACCGAGGGCATCGGCGAGGTCGGCGGCTTCTCGTTCACGGTGAACGACCAGGTCCGGCTGTACCTGGTCGAGACGGCCGAGAAGGGCATGCACTGGATGCGGCTCACGGTCGAGGGCCGGGCCGGGCACGGGTCGATGGAGAACGACGACAACGCCATCACCGAGCTGTGCGAGGCGGTGGCGCGGCTGGGGCGGCACAAGTTCCCGCTGCGGATCACCAAGACCGTCCGGGCCTTCCTGGACGAGCTCTCCGACGCGCTCGGGGTCAAGCTCGACCCGGAGAACATGGACGAGACGCTGCGGGTGCTCGGCGGCATCGCCAAGATGATCGGCACCACGCTGCGCAACACCGCCCAGCCGACCATGCTCGGGGCCGGCTACAAGGTGAACGTGATCCCCGGGCAGGCGACGGCGCACGTGGACGGGCGCTTCCTGCCCGGATTCGAGGAGGAGTTCCTGGCCGAGCTGGACAGCGTGCTCGGCCCGCGCGTGAAGCGGGAGAGCCTGCACTCGGACAAGGCGATCGAGACCAGCTTCGACGGGGCGCTGGTGGAGGCGATGCAGACCGCGCTGCAGGCGGAGGACCCGATCGCGCGCGCGGTGCCGTACTGCCTCTCGGGCGGGACGGACGCCAAGTCGTTCCAGGACCTCGGCATCCGCTGCTTCGGCTTCGCGCCGCTGCAGCTGCCGCCGGAGCTGGACTTCGCCGGGATGTTCCACGGCGTGGACGAGCGGGTGCCGGTGGACGGGCTGAAGTTCGGCGTCCGGGTGCTGGACCGGTTCCTCGACGCCTGCTGAGCGCGGCGGGTGCAGTGCGCCGACGGCCCGTCCCCGGGTGCCGGGGGCGGGCCGTCCGCGCAGGCCCGCGGGGCAGCCGTCAGCATTGTCCGAGCTAATGATTTGGGGCAGTCCGAAGGAGATCAAGAGAAACGATTCCTCTGGGAATTCCGGGTCGACCGTGTGTGCGACGAATCACCGTTGCGGGTGAATGGGGAAAGCCCTCCGTACCCCGTTTGCCACACCCTCGTTCACTCCTATGCAGCCCGCCGAACGGGTTGCGTTGTCCATACAGGAGGAATGATGAAGGTCAAGAAGATCGCCGCTGTTGCCGCTGCCACCGGTGGCCTGGTGCTCGCCGCGGCCGGTGTCGCGTCCGCCCACGGCGGCGCCGCCGCCAACGGCGTGGCCGCCGGCTCCCCGGGCGTCGTTTCGGGCAACCAGGTCCAGATCCCGGTCCACATCCCCGTGAACGTCTGCGGCAACACCATCAGCGTGATCGGCGTGCTGAACCCGGCGTTCGGCAACCACTGCGCCAACTTCTAAGCGCAGGTTGACCGCTTGATCGGCTGATCATCGGATCGACTCACTGTGCCCCCGGGTGGCGGACGCGCCGCCCCGGGGGCGCTTGTGTGTCCGGGGTCTGGTGGCCGCCCCCGGGGGCTCATGGACCCCGGGGTGTTCGTGCGTTCGGGCTGTAGCTCGATCAGGTGAAGCGGGTTTGGTCGGCTCAACCTCTCCCGACCGGCCTCGTTGTCCCGTGTGCAGTCGAATACCTCGCCCGTTATTCGGAAATTCCGACTTTCGGCAGGTCGTAACGTCGTCTCGATACGTCAGGGGAAAATATGAGGAATGTAGCCAAGAAGGGGATCCTCACGGCCGTGGCCACCGGCAGCGTGCTGGCCTCGACCGCCGGCTACGCCTACGCGGGCGCCGAAGCGCAGGGGGGTGCGGTCGGCTCGCCCGGCGTGGCCTCCGGCAACTCGGTGCAGGTGCCGGTCGACGTGCCGATCAACGCGTGCGGCAACACCGCCGACGTGATCGGCGCGTTGAACCCGGCGTTCGGCAACCGCTGCGCCAACGCCGACGGGCACGGCCGTTCCGGCCACCCCGCCTCGGGTTCGTCGGCCTCGGGTTCGTCGGCCTCCGGCACGGCCGCCGGGTCGCCCGGGGTCGTCTCCGGCAACAGCGTCCAGGCGCCGGTGCACATCCCGGTCAACGCCTGCGGCAACTCGGTCGACGTGGCCGGCGTCGGCAACCCGGCGTTCGGCAACGCCTGCGGCAACGAGGGCGCCCCGGTGGCCGCCCCGCCTGCCAAGCCGGACGACGACTGCCCGGAGGGCCACGGCTCCCACAACCCGCCGCCGCCCGGGACGAGCCAGCCGTCCACGCCCCCGCAGACCGGCGGGGAGACCACGCCCGGCAACCCGCGGACCGGCAACCCGTCCACCACCATCCCCGGAGCGCCCACGGGTACCGGCACGGCCGCCACGCCGTCCGCGAGCACGCCGGCCGCACCGTCGGCGGGCGGCGGTCAGGCCGGCCAGGGCGGGCAGAGCGGTCAGGCCGTGCCGGCCGCCGCCCGGCAGGCGAACGACACCGCCGCACACGGTCAGGCCGCCACCGGCAGCCAGCTGGCCTCGACCGGCGCCGGCAGCACCGAACTGATGGGTGCGGCCGGCCTGGCGCTGCTGCTCGGCGGCGGCGTCCTCTACCGCCGCGCCCGCGCCGGCGCCCGCTGAGCGGAGGAGTGGGCGGACGGATGGGATAGGCGGACGGCCTGAGCAGCCGCCGCGCCCACCGTCCGATCGACCCTGCGGCCCGCAACGGCGGGCCACGCCATGCGCCCGCGGCCGACCGGTTCCTCCGGCGGCCGCGGGCGTATTCGAGCCAAGAACGGGGCCAAGAACGGGGCCAAGAACGGGGCCAGGAGCGGGCCGGGAAGGCGAGTCCGGCAGACCGGTCCAGCAGCTGAGCTCAGCGCGCGCCCGTCGTGCGGTCGCAGCGGCAGGCCTCGGCCGGACGCCTCAGGGAGCCGGGCTCCTCACCAGCTCCGGACCTGCCGGATGATCCGCCGCCGCAGTAGCACCGTCCGGCTGCCGTCCGGGAACAGTCGCAGTCTGTCCAACTCCCAGTGCCCGTACTCGGCGTGCTCGGTGAGCAGTTGGCGCGCCGCGTTGCGGGTGGTACCGCGCGGCATGCGCAGCGACTGGTACTCGTACTCCGGCTGTCGGACCGACTTCGGTGGGGTCAAAACGCTCCTCCTGAGGGACACCTGCACGCAAGCGTACGGCCTGCCTCCGACAACCGGCCCGGGTATTTTCGGTCGTGCTCCGGCCGGCCCGGCGGACCGCACCCCTGACAGTGCATCAGCTCCGTTTCCGCTGCTGACGGGATACCCCGATCGCCGCCTGCGAAGCGGCACTCGAACGGCCCAACCGTGCCGTTTCCGCACACCACGCCTGGGGCGTGCGCGGTCACAGAACCACGCGGATCGGACATCAGGGGGGAAGTTGCGGTGAAATCGCGGGTGTAGGTGACAACCGCTGTGCGTACCGGCACCGAGGGGAGATAGCGTCTGCACCATGTCTGATGCCGCGCAGCCAACCCTTGCCGAGGTACGCGCCGCCGCCGAGGCGGTCAAGGCCGCCATCGATCGTCACCTGGAAGCGGTGTCAAGCCCCAACGCAGCGGACGATCCCGCCGTGTTCACCGCCTACGAGCAGCTGGCCACGGCGGCCATCGCCTACGACCAACTCCTCTACGAGGCCTACGACGAGGTGACCCCCTTCGAGGTCCCGGGCGACGAGGGCCCGGGCGGGTACCTCGGCCCCGAGCAGCCGGAGGCGATCAGTGTGCTGATCCGGCGCGACTACCACGTGGTCGACCCGAAGCGGCTGCGCGCCCAGGCCGAACGGCTGGAGGAGTCGCTGACCCCCGGCGGGGCCGGGACGGCCGGGGTCAACGCCGCGATCGGCGTGCTGTTCGGCGAGTACGAGCCGGACGAGATCGCCGCCCGCAGTGAGGAGTTCGGCCTGGAGGAGGGCGACTCGACGCTCTGGGTCGCGGCCGCCGAGCCGACCGAGCCGGGGGAGTGGCTGCCCGAGCCCTTCGAGCGCGCCGACCCGCAGCTGCTGATCTGCCGGTTCGACGTCAGCGAGGTCTACGACGACGAGGACCCGGACGACTGACCCTCCGGCTCCACCGCCCACCGTCCACGGTCCTCCTGCACGGCTCTCCCGCGCCACCCTCCTGCACCGTTCGCTGCGCCGCCAGGGGCGGTACCGGGGCACTCGTCCCGGTACCGCCCCGACCTGTGCGCCGCCCGTGTGTGCGGCCCGGGGCGGCTCAGTGGGCCGTCAGGACGCCGAGTTGGGTGAGCAGGGTCTGGTTGTCCTCGATGTGCCAGTCCTCGGTGATCCGCGTCGCGCCGACGTGCTGGATGTCGATCGCGTTGAACTCGACGCGCTGGCCGCGCCCCGCCACGCCGTCGAAGACGCCGGTGAAGTGGCCGCGGAAGACCAGCCGGGCGGTGATCCGGTCGCCGGTGATCAACAGGTCGGACAGCTCGCAGGTCAGGTCCGGCACGGCGGCCCGGAAGGCCCGGGAGGCGAAGGCGGGCCCGGCCGGGCCCTGGGGGCGACCGGCGGGGAGCGTGTTGTCGCGAAAGCCGTGGTCCACGGCGGCGTCGAGGTGGCGCTGCTCCCCGGTGTTCCAGAAGGTGTAGAGCTGCTGGGCGAGCCGGATCTCCTGGGCGGCCCGGCGGCTGCCGAGCGAGCCGTCGACGGTGAGGGCGAGCGGCTGGACGATCCCGGGCGAGCGGTCCACCAGACTCCAGGCCCGGACGCCGGCCGGGGGGCGGGCGTCGGCGGAGGTGGCGGTGCCCAGCGCGACCGCGGCGGCGGTCAGGCCGGCGAATCCGGCGGCGGCGATGCGAAGGCGGGTAGCTGTGCGCATGGTTTCGGACGTTTCTCTCGGGTGGCGGGGTCGGTAGCAGGCCCGGTGGCGGGGGCCGGCGGCGGTCAGAGCTGGCGCAGTGCGCCGCCGTCGACGGCCCACTCGGCGCCGGTCACCTGGCCGGCGAGCGGCGAGACCAGGTAGGCGATCACCCGGGCGACGTCCTCGGGCGTGCCGAGGCGGGCGCTCGGCAGGCGCCGGACCTCGTGGACGAAGTGGTCGATCGCCGCCTCGACCGGCAGGCCGAAGGAGTCGGCGAGCTGTTCGGCGAACCCGCCCGGCGCATCCCAGAGCCTGGTCCGGGTCGGGCCGGGCGAGACCACGGTGGAGCGGACGCCCCGCGGGCCGAACTCGGCCGCGAGCGACTTGGACAGCGAGAGCAGCGCGGTCTTGGCCGCCGCGTAGTCCACCAGTGGGCTGTCCGGCAGCCGGGCCGCCTCGCTGGCGACGTGCACCAGCGCGCCGCCGTTGCGCAGCAGGGCGGGCAGCGCGGCCCGGCTCATCCGCACCGCGGAGTGGAAGTTGAGGTCGAAGCCGGCCAGCCACTGCTCGTCGGTGACCTCCAGGAAGCCGGCCCGGGCGTCCAGCCCGCCGACGTTGTTGACCAGGGCGTCGAGCCGGCCGTGTTCGGCCAGCACCTGCTCGACGATCCGGTCGGCCGCACCCGGTTCGGTGACGTCGGCGGCCACCGCCCTTACCCGCGCACCGAGTTCCTCGACGCCGTCGGGCCGGCGGGCCACCCCGACCACGGTGGCGCCTTCGGCGGCCAGCAGGCGCACGGCGGCCTCGCCGATACCGGCGGAGGCTCCGGTGACGACCACCACCTTGTCGGTGAGCTGAAGATCCATCGGACGTACTCCTCGGTTCGCTGGGGGGTGTGCCTCCACCCTCCGCTGAACTGCGGGTATTCGTCCAAGGCATGGTTTCTACCAGTTGCATGAAGGTTGTTTATGGCACGGCGATGCCCGGGCGCCCTGGAGCGCCGGAGTGGGAAGTCGACGGGCCCGACTTCCGGTGCAGGGCGCAGGGCGCACCGGCAGGGGACCTCCGGGCATGCGAAACGGGCGGCCCCCCGGAGTCGGGGGACCGCCCGTCGGCGTGGCGCCGGTGCGGGGTCAGTACGCCTGGACGGCGTTCTCCGCGAGGATGGCGCGCAGGCGGGTGGTGCGGGGCTGGGCCGGCCGCTCGGTGACGGCCTGGAGCAGGGCCGGACCGGCCGCGTGGACCACCGAGAGGTGGCGCTCGCCGCGGCCGAACGCGGTGTAGACCCACTGCCGGGTGAGCGCGGTGCCCGCGTCCTCCGGCAGGACGACGACCGTGCCGGGCCAGCGGCGGCCGACCGCCTGGTGGACGGTCAGCGCCCAGCCGTGCCGCAGGCGGGCGGCCTCGGCGGGCGGGACGGTACGGCGGGAGCCGTCGGCGTACTCCAGGTGCAGGCCGGTGGCATCGCCGTCGACCACCCGGGCGGGGCGGGTGACGCCGGGCGCGGGGGAGTCGACCACCCGGTCACCCGGGTCGAAGCCGCCGAAGCGGCCGGGGCCCGGGTTGAGCCGGGCCTTCGCGGCGGAGTTGAGCGCCCGGGTGCCGGCGCCGCCGCCGTGGCCGGGGGTGAGCAGGACCACCTGCTCGGCGGGGATGCCGAGCGCGCGCGGGATGGAGTCGGTGAGCAGCTGGATGGCGCGGTGGACGGCCTCGCCGGCGTCCTTGGCGGTCAGGATGACCACCTCCTTGTCCGGTGCCTCGACCGGCTGGAGCTCGCCGATGCCGACGCCGGAGACCAGCTCGCCGATCGGACCGAAGTCCGGGGTGCGGGAGGCCACCGGCGGGCAGACCTTGGCGGCCAGCAGGTCGGCGAAGAACCGCCCGGGACCGGCCGACCAGAGCTGGCCCGGGTCGCCGCTGAGGACCAGGCGGGTGCCGTCGGCGAGCGACTCCAGGAGGGTCGCGGCCAGCTCGACGTCGAGCAGCGGGGCGTCCAGGACGACCAGCAGGTCGAGCGCCAGCGTCCCGTCGGGGGAGCGGCCGGGGCCGGCGGAGCCGGTCAGCAGGCCGGTGAGCGTGGCGACCTGGACGGCCGGCGCGTCGGCGTCGGCGGCCTCGGCGGCCAGCGCGGCGAAGGCGTCCCGGCCCTGGTCGGTCCAGGTGGCGGCCCAGGTGCGCAGCCCGAGGCCGGCGGCGGCCCGCAGCAGTGCGGCGGGCTCGGCCCGGGCGGCCTCACCGCCGGTGTGGGTGACCAGCGCGCTGTCGGCGACCGCCCGGATCAGGGCGGCCGCGGAGGAGGAGGGCGCGGCCGCCGCGGCGGCCTCCCACGCGGTCGGGCCGGGGGCGACGGGGACGGCCTCGGCCTCGCCGGCCACGCTGGGCTCGCCGGCCTCCTGGCCGTCCCCGCCACCGGCGTCGCCGGAGTCACCGGCGGTATCGGCGCTACCCGACCCGGAGTCCTCGACGTCCTCCGGGTCCTCGCCCGCCTGGAAGGTGGACATCAGCCGGACCAGGCCGTCCGCCAGGCTCTCCTCCGCCAGCGCCAGCCGCTCCAGTGCGAGCAGCGTCCGGGTCGGGGGCTCGTCGTCCTCGTCGTCGGACCCGGCCTTCGCCTCGGCGCCGGTCAGCTCCTCCTGGAAGGGCATCGCCCGGCCGTCGACCATCGCCGCCTGCAGGGCGGCCGCGGAGTCCGGCAGACCGAGGCGGTCGAGCCCGGCCGCGACCTCGCCGATCTCCACGGCGGAGTGCCCGCGCAGCGCGGCCTGCTCCAGCACCCACGGCACCAGCGCCTGGGCCCGGCGCGGGTCGCCCGGGCCGGCGGCGGGGCCGAGCAGCCCGCGGGCGAAGCCGTCCGCGTGCTCGGGGTGGACGCCGGGCAGCGAGAGGACCGCCCAGGGGTCGGAGCGCAGCTGTTCGGCGGCGCCGTCGCCGAACTCGGCCACGGCGGCGGGCGCGAGGTCGGTGGGCGCACCGCCGGCGGCCAGCACCTCGGCGGTGTCGCGCAGGGCCTGCGCCCGCTGCTCGTCCGTCCCGGCGCGGACCGGCCGGGCGCCGGCGGGGGCGGTCTCGCCGGAGGAGGCGGGTGCGGCGGACGTACCCGCGCCCTCGCCGGACTGCTTCCCGACCGCGCGGACGGCCTCCGCCAGCGCCGCGATGGCCGCCGCCTTGTCGGCCCCGCCGGTCCCGCCGTCCTGAGGCGTACCGTCCTGGGGCGCACCGACCTCCGGCGCACCCTCGTCGGTCACGCCGCCGTCCACCACGCCGTCCGCCGCCGCCCCGTCCGCCGTGCCGCCCGGAGCGTCGTTCTCCGTGTTGCCCATCGTCCGCTCCAAAAGGTCACTCCACAGCCGGGCACCGGTACCGCGGGCGCGAGCACGCGGCTGGTGCGGTCAAACGTCGTTCGTCACCGGGTGGCCCGAGCCCTGCGGGCCTGTCCGGCCCTAGAGCTCGCTCCACCCCTGGTCCGGGTACCGGTGCACCGGCGACGAGATGTCGTCGAGCGCACCGCGGATCTCACCCGGAAGCGTAAGCGCCTCCACTGACAGCGCCGCCTGCAGCTGCGCCGGCGTCCGCGCCCCGACCAGCGCGGCGGCGACACCGGGCCGGTCCCGCACCCAGGCGAGCGCCACCGCGAGCGGGCTGCTGGCCAGCCCGTCGGCCGCGGTGGCGACGGCGTCCACGATCCGCCGCGAGCGCTCCCCGAGGTAGGGCTGGACGAAGCCGGAGAGGTAGGGCGAGGCGCCGCGCGAGTCCTGCGGGACGCCGTGCCGGTACTTGCCGGTGAGCACGCCCCGCCCGAGCGGCGAGGCGGCGAGCAGCCCGACCCCGGCGTCCTGCGCGGCGGGCAGCGCCTCGCGCTCGATGCCGCGCTGGAGCAGCGAGTACTCCAGCTGCACGCCGGCCAGCGGCACCCGCCCGTGGTGGGCGCGCTGCCAGGTGGCGGCCTTGGCGAGCTGCCAGCCGCTGTAGTCGCAGACGCCGACGTAGCGGGCGCGCCCGGAGGCGACGGCGATGTCCAGGGCGCTCAGGGTCTCCTCGACGGGCGTCGTCGGGTCGAAGGCGTGCACCTGCCACAGGTCGACGTAGTCGGTGCCGAGCCGGCGCAGCGAGGCGTCCAGGGCGGCGAGCAGGTGGCCGCGCGAGCCGTCGAAGCGCCGGCCGGAGTCCGGAACGCTGCCCGCCTTGGTGGCGATGACGAGTTCGGAGCGGGGGATCAGATTGTCGGTGAGCCGGGAGATCAGGTACTCGGCGCCGCCGTCCGCGTAGACGTCGGCGGTGTCGACCAGGTTGCCGCCGGCGTCGACGAACTCCTTGAGCAGCTCGGCCGCCTCGTGCTCGTCGGTGTCACGGCCCCAGGTCATGGTGCCGAGGCCGAGTCGGGAGACCTGCAGCCCGGTACGGCCGAGGTGACGCTTTTCCATCGGGCGGGCCCTCCAGTGGCCGATTACGTCGACAGCGCCGGTACCGTCCGTGACACCGGTGGCGCCCGGAGGTCGGCAACGCCGGTGAACCCGGCAAACGCGCAGGTGGAAAGAGGCTCCCCCACGTCGGCTGAGCGTAGCGGCCGGGATCCGGACAGCTGCGCAGACCCGCAGGGCGGCCGTCGCGCGCCCGGCTCGCCGGAATGTGACCCGGCACACCGCTACCGGCCAGTAGCATGACCGCCGGGCGCGCGGTTACCCTCACGATCAACCGGACTGGAAGGCAGGGCACATGCGACTCGGCATCAACCTCGGCTACTGGGGACTCGGCATGGACGCCGACAACATCGCGGTGGCCCAGGAGGCCGACCGGCTGGGCTACTCGGTCTGCTGGGCGGCCGAGGCGTACGGCTCGGACGCGGCCACCGTGCTGTCGTTCGTCGCCGCCAGGACCGAGCGGATCGACGTCGGTTCGGCGATCTTCCAGATCCCGGCCCGCACCCCGGCGATGACCGCGATGACGGCCGCCACCCTGGACACCCTCTCCGGCGGGCGGTTCCGGCTCGGCCTCGGCGTCTCCGGCCCGCAGGTCTCCGAGGGCTGGTACGGCGTGAAGTTCGACAAGCCGCTCGCCCGCACCCGCGAGTACGTGGAGATCATCCGCAAGGCGATGTCCCGCGAGCGCCTCGTCCACGAGGGCGCCAACTGGACGCTGCCGCTGCCCGGCGGGCCCGGCAAGCCGATCAAGCTCACCGTGCACCCGGTGCGCGAGCACATCCCGCTGTACATCGCGGCGATCGGCCCGAAGAACCTGGAGCAGACCGGCGAGATCGCCGACGGCTGGCTCGGCATCTTCTTCGCCCCCGAGCACGCCGCGCTCTCGACCGACCCGCTGCGGGCCGGCCGCGCCAAGGCCGGGCAGACCCTGGAGGGCTTCGACCTCTGCCCGACCGTCACCATCGCGGTCGGCGAGGACATCAAGGCCGGCGCCGACGCCCAGCGCTCCTACGCCGCGCTCTACATCGGCGGCATGGGCAGCAAGGACAAGAACTTCTACAACCAGCTCACCCGGCGGATGGGCTACGAGCAGGCGGCGGACGAGATCCAGGAGAAGTACCTCGCCAAGGACTACGCGGGCGCCGCGGCCGCCGTCCCGCACGAGCTGATCGACGCCACCTCGCTGATCGGCGACACCGCCCGGATCGCCGACCGGATGCAGGCCTACGCCGAGGCCGGTGTCACCACGCTGACCCTGGCCCCGGCCGGATTCAGCCTGGAGGAGCGGGTGCAGGCGCTGCGCACCGGCGTCGAGGCCCTGGAGCGCGCCGGGCTGGCCTGAGCACATCGGGGGGCCCGAGGAAGATCCTCGGGCCCCCGATGCGGCGGCTACAGCCAGCCGTGCCGCTTGAACACCCGGTGGAGGACGGCGCAGACCAGCACCATCAGCCCCACCGCGGCCGGGTAGCCCCAGGGCTGGTGCAGTTCGGGCATGTGCTCGAAGTTCATGCCGTACACGCCCGCGATCATCGTCGGGACGGCGGCCAGCGCCGCCCACGCCGAGATCTTCCGCATGTCGTTGTTCTGCTGCACGCTGACCTGCGCCAGGTTGGCGCTGAGGATGTCGGACAGCAGCCGGTCCATGCCCTCCACCTGGTCGTTGGCCCGGGCCAGGTGGTCGGCGACGTCCCGCAGGTAGGGCAGCGCCTCGGGGCGGACGAACGGCACGCCGCCGCGCTCCAGGCGCAGCATCGGCTCGACCAGCGGGCCGGTGGCCCGGCGGACCGCGACCAGCTGGCGCTTGTAGCCGTAGATCCGGCCCGCGGTGTCCCGGCCGACCCGTCCGGGGGCGAAGACGTCGGCCTCCAGCTCGTCCAGGTCCGCCTGGAGGGCGGTGGCCACGTCGAGGTAGCCGTCCACCACGGTGTCGCAGACCGAGTGCAGCACCGCGCTCGGCCCGTACCGCAGGACGTCCGGCTGCTGCTCCAGCTCCGCCCGCAGCTCGCCGAGCGGGCTGTCGGCGCCGTGGCGGACCGTCATGACGTAGCAGTCGCCGAGGAAGATCATCACCTCGCCGGTGGTCACCGCGTGCCCGCCGGGGTGGTAGCCCACGGTCTTGAGCGCGACGAACAGCGAGTCCTGGTACGCCTCCACCTTGGGCCGCTGGTGGGCGCCGACGGCGTCCTCGACGGCCAGCGGGTGCAGCGAGAACTCCGTGCTGACCAGGTCCAGTTCCTCGGCCGTGGGCTCGAACAGGCCTATCCAGACGAAGCTGCCGTCGCCGGCCGCCCGCGCGGCGGCCAGGGCGTCCGAGTAGTCCTCGGGCCCCTCGATGCGGCGGCCGGCACGGTAGAGGGCGCAATGCACGATCATGCGGGCCATTGTGGCCGCTCGCGACGGGCGACGGCGCCATCTCCACCGGAAGCGCACACCCGCAGGCCGCCACCCCCGGCGGGCCCGCAGCGCGTCCCCGGCGGACCCCCGGGGGCCCGCGACCGGCCGCATCGTCGGCCCTGACCGCCGGACGCACCCGCCCGCGGGCGTTGTCGTACGCTAGGCCCCATGCCCACCCTGCTGCTCGTCCGCCACGGCCGCTCCACCGCGAACACCGCCGGAATCCTGGCCGGTTGGACACCCGGGGTGGACCTCGACGACACCGGGCGAGCCCAGGCCGAGGCGCTGGCCGGCCGGCTCGCCGGGATCCCGCTGGCGCAGGCAGTCAGCAGCCCGCTGGAGCGCTGTCGGCAGACCCTGGAACCGCTGCTCGCCGCCCGGCCCGAGCTGGGCGGCCCCGCCCAGGACGACCGCCTCGGCGAGTGCCACTACGGCGAGTGGACCGGCCGCCCGCTCGCCGAGCTGGCCGGGGAGCCGCTCTGGCGCACCGTCCAGGACCACGCGGCGGCGGCCGTCTTCCCCGGCGGGGAGTCGCTGCGCGAGCTGAGCCACCGCACGGTGAGCGCGGTGCGCGAGTGGAACGAGAAGATCGCCGCCGACCACGGCGAGGACGCGGTCTGGATCGCCTGCTCGCACGGCGATGTGATCAAGGCGGTGGTGGCCGACGCGCTCGGCCTGCACCTGGACCACTTCCAGCGGATCAACGTCGATCCCTGCTCGGTCACTGCGATCCGCTACACCCCCCAGCGGCCCTTCGTGCTGAGAATGGGCGACACCGGAGACCTCGCCTCGCTGGCCCCCAGGCCCGGCGGCGGGGGCGCCCCGGCGGGCGACGCGGTGGTCGGCGGCGCCACCGGCACGGCCTGAGCCGGTCACCCCGGCCGGCCCCCGCGTCAACCGGCCTGCGTCGACCTCCTCGCGTCAACCGCCCTGCGTCCGTCGGCCCGCGTCAACGGCCCCGCGTCAACGGCCCCGCGCCCACCGCCCCGGTCGCTCGCCCGACCACCCGGCCCCCGGGCCGTGCATCGACCCGCCCGGGGCAGGTCACCCGCCCGTAACGGGCGCGGCGCCCCGGGCCCGGCCCGGAAGTCGTAGGGTGACTAACGAGCCCGCGCAGGGGCCCAGCCCGTCACGTCCAGTCCAGCCACGACGTCGGAAGACGTCGGAACGATCGAAACGATCCGGAGCGAGAGCGTGCCCCGTCAGGTCTTCTTCTACGACCAGCCCGAACGGTTCGTGGCCGGTACCGTCGGCCAGCCCGGCGCCCGGGCGTTCTACCTGCAGGCCAGCGCCCGGGGCCGGATCACCAGCGTGCTGCTGGAGAAGACCCAGGTCGCCGCGTTGGCCGAGCGGATAGAGGAGGTCCTCGACGAGGCCCTGCGGCGCAGCGGCGGCGACGCCGCGATCCCCGCCGCCGCCCCGGTCGACCTGCTCGACACCGCCCCGCTCGACCTGCCGCTGGAACAGGAGTTCCGGGTCGGCACCATGGCACTGGCCTGGGACAGCGTCGACGCCTGCCTGGTGGTCGAGGCCCAGGCGGTGGTCGAGGAGGAGGAAGAGGGCGAGGAGGCCGCCGAGGCCGTCTTCGAGGACGACGAGAACGGCCCCGACATGCTCCGGGTCCGGCTCTCCGGTGCGATGGCCCGGGTGTTCGCCAAGCGGGCGCTGGACCTGGTCGCGGCCGGCCGCAAGCCCTGCCCCTTCTGCAACCTGCCGCTCGACCCGGAGGGCCACCTGTGCCCGCGCGCGAACGGGTACCGGCGCTGAACACCGACACCCCGCCCCAGGCCGACCCGGTGGCCGGCGCCGCCCTGGCCGCCGACGTGCCGACCGCGCTGAGCCTGCTGCGCGAGGGCGAACTCACCGTCCACGGGCGGCTCGCCGACGCCTCCAACGCCGCGCTGTACTGCAGCGTCAGCGCGGACGGACGGTCCGCGCAGGCCGTCTACAAGCCGGTGGCCGGCGAACGCCCGCTCTGGGACTTCCCCGACGGCACGCTGGCCGGCCGCGAGGTCGCCGCCTACGAACTCGCCGCCGCCACCGGCTGGGCGCTGATCCCGCCCACCGTGCTGCGCGACGGCCCGCACGGGCCCGGCATGGTGCAGCTCTGGGTCGAGCCCGACCCCGGGGCGGACCCGCTGCTCGCCCTCCAGGACCCGGCCGGCCCGGAGGCCGGCTGGCTGCCGATCGTCCGCGCCGACGTCGGCGACGGGCGCACCGCGCTGCTGGTCCACCCGGACGACCGGCGACTGCGCCGGCTCGCCGTCCTGGACGCCGTCCTCAACAACGCCGACCGCAAGGGCGGCCACCTGATCGCCGCCGCCGACGGCCGGATCTACGGCATCGACCACGGGGTCACCTTCAACACCGAGGGCAAGCTGCGGACCCTGCTCTGGGGCTGGGCCGGGGAGCCGCTGCCCGACGAGGCGGTGGAGGTGCTGGCCGACCTGGCCGGGCAGCTGGACGGCGCGCTCGGCGAACGGCTCGCCCCGCACCTCACCGCGGCCGAACTCGCCGCCGCCCGCGCCCGGATCGCCGAGCTGCGCCGCACCGGCCGCCACCCGCTGCCGTCCGAGGAGTGGCCCGCCATCCCCTGGCCGCCCATCTAGCCTCCGCAGGGCATGGCCGGGGCCCCGGTCCGGGGGCCGCTCCCGGGTTGGGGCGTGTATTGGTCTGGACCGGTGCGGTGAACCGGTCGCACACTGCTCCGATGAACGAGCGACGGACGACCCCGGACCGGGCCCGGACCACCCCCGCCCCGGCTCCGGCCATCCCTTCCCGGACCGCGCCGTGAACGCCGCCCGCGCACTGGACCTGCCGCTGCACCGCTTACAGGTCCCGCTGCCGCACCTGCTGCCGTTCGCGACCGGCACCTTCGACACCATCGGCCCGCTCTCCCGGGCCGGCTTCCCCCACCGGCACTCCTTCTACGAGATCGTCCTGGTCACCGGCGGCCGCGGCGCCCACGTCGTGGACCTGGTCCACCGGCCGCTGCAGCCGCCCCAGTTGTGCGTCATCACCCCCGGCCAGGTGCACTACTGGGACGACGCGGACGACCTGGCCGGGCATGTCGTCCTGTTCAACGAGGACTTCCTGCTCTCCAGCCCCCGGGACCTCGCCGCGCTGCGCACCCTGGCCGCCCGGCCCGGACTGCGGCTCGGTGAGCAGGCCGCCCCGATCATCGCGCTGCTGGCGGACATGGAGCACGAGTTCCGGTCCCGCCCGCCCGGCTACCGGGGCGTGCTCCAGGCCCTCCTGCACGTTCTGATCGTCCGCGCGCTGCGCGCCCGGGCCCCCGAGGAGGGCGCCGCCGCGCCCGGCCGTCCGGCCGAACTGGCCGCCGCCTTCACCAGGTTGGTCGCCGAACCGGGCGGGGTGCGGCGCTCGGTGGGCTCCTGCGCCCAGGAGTTGGGGGTCTCGCCCGGCTATCTGCACACCCTGGTCAAGCAGTCCACCGGCCGCACCCCCGGCCGGCTGATCCGCCAGCAGCAGACCCTGGAGGCCAAACGGCTGCTCGCCTGCACCGAACTGACGGTCCGCCAGATCGCCCGGGAGGCCGGCTTCGACGACCCGGCGTACTTCTGCCGCTTCTTCCGGCGGGAGACCGGCATGACGCCGGGGGAGTTCCGCGCCCGGGTCGGAGGAAATCACCACGATCCCCGGATCGGGTCCATCGCGGCGGCTCCGGACGGCCCGTAGGTTTCCTACTGGCCGCCGGTGGCCGCCCGCTGCGGAGGGCGGCCGCTGGCCCGGCCCTTGTCATGCCCCCACCATGACAAGGGCCGACCCCCGCATCCCCCCACGTCTTTCTCAGCGAAGGAGTCGGCGCATGCCCGCACCCGAAGAGCCCGCGACCGGGCCGGAGGGCCTGATCGACCGCCGGATCACCCGCAAGACCGTCCTGAAGGCCGCCGCCGTCCTCGGCACCGCCCCGCTGCTGATCGGCGGCGGCGTGGCCCTCGCCCGCGACCGGGTCGGCACCGGCGAGGCGCCCGGCCTGACCCCCGCCTGCCACGACGACGACGATCCGACCATCGAGCAGACCGAGGGCCCCTACTTCAAGCCGAACTCCCCGCTGCGCACCTCCCTGGTGACGGCGAACACCCCCGGCACCCGGCTCACCGTCAGCGGCTACGTCTTCGGCCGGGCCTGCCTGCCGATCGCCAACGTCCTGCTGGACTTCTGGCAGGCCGACGTCAACGGCGCCTACGACAACGTCGGCTTCACCTTCCGCGGCCACCAGTTCACCAACGCGCAGGGTGCCTTCACCCTCTCCACGATCGTCCCCGGCCTCTACCCGGGCCGCACCCGGCACATCCACGTGAAGGTCCAGGCCCCGGGCCGCCCGGTCCTCACCACCCAGCTGTACTTCCCCGGGGAGCCGCGCAACAGCACCGACACCATCTACGACGCGCGGCTGCTGATGAACGTCCGTCAGGTCGGCTCGGCGAAGGAGGGCACCTACGACTTCGTCCTGAACGTCCCGCAGACCCCCACCACGCCGCCCACCAGCCCGAGCCCCACCACACCCACCACCCCGCCCACCACGCCGCCGACCACCCCGCCCGGCGGCAGCTGGACCGCGGGCACGCCCTACAACGCGGGCGACCGGGTCACCTACGCCGGCGC
Source organism: Kitasatospora sp. NPDC048239 (assembly GCF_043202015.1). Lineage (NCBI taxonomy): Bacteria > Bacillati > Actinomycetota > Actinomycetes > Kitasatosporales > Streptomycetaceae > Kitasatospora > Kitasatospora sp. NPDC048239. The sequence continues at coordinate 34,092 of NZ_JBICZP010000006.1, forward strand.
CTCCTACCGGTGCCTCCAGGCGCACACCGCCATCACCGGCTGGGAGCCGCCGAACGTGCCGGCCCTCTGGCAGCGCGTCTAGCGGCTCCGCGCGACTCCCGAGGGCCGGGCGCCCGGCCGGCGGCAGGGCCGGCCGGGCGCTCATCCCGGCATCCGACGCACCGTCGACTTATTCCCCGAAAGCCGTCCGAAAGCCGTCAATGGCTGGTCCTTATCAGTACGGAACCGCTCGGACAACGAATCCAGTCGATCTTGTGCACTGGTTAGGCTTTCAAATGTTCGCAAGGTTAAGGTCAGTCCCATGCATGCCTGGCCCGCCTCCGAGGTTCCCGCCCTGCCTGGTCAGGGGCTCCCCCTTCGTATCCACGACACCGCAGCGGGTTGTATCCGGGAGGTCGTGCCGCAGGACGGCACCGCCCGGATCTACGTCTGCGGCATCACCCCCTATGACGCGACCCACATGGGCCACGCCGCCACCTACAACGCGTTCGACCTGGTGCAGCGGGTGTGGAAGGACGCCGGCCACGACGTCCTCTACGTCCAGAACGTCACCGACGTGGACGACCCGCTGCTGGAGCGCGCCGTCGCCACCGGCCAGGACTGGACGGCGCTCGCCGAGCGCGAGACGGCGCTGTTCCGCGAGGACATGACCGCCCTGCGGCTGCTCCCGCCGGCCCACTACATCGGCGCCGTCGAGTCGATCCCGTGGATCGTCCCGCTGGTCCAGAAGCTGCTGGCGAGCGGCGCCGCGTACCGCGTCGACGGCGACATCTACTTCTCCGTCGAGTCGGACCCGCACTTCGGCGAGGTCTCCGGCCTCACGACCGAGGCCATGCGGCCGGTCTTCGCCGAGCGCGGCGGCGACCCGGACCGCCCGGGCAAGCGCCACCCGCTGGACGCCCTGCTCTGGCTCGCGGCCCGCCCCGGCGAGCCCGCCTGGGACACCGAGCTCGGCCACGGCCGCCCCGGCTGGCACATCGAGTGCGTGGCGATCGCCCTGAAGTTCCTCGGCATGTCCTTCGACATCCAGGGCGGCGGAAGCGACCTCTCCTTCCCGCACCACGAGATGGGCGCCGCCCACGCCCAGGTCGCCACCGGCCACCGCCCGTACGCCAAGGCCTACGTGCACGCCGGCATGGTCGGCCTGGACGGGCACAAGATGTCCAAGTCGCGCGGCAACCTGGTGTTCGTCTCCGCGCTCCGCCGCGAGGGCGTCGACCCGGCCGCGATCCGCCTCGCGCTGCTCTCGCACCACTACCGCGAGGACTGGGAGTGGACCAAGGGCACCCTGGACGAGGCCCTGGAGCGCCTCGCCCGCTGGCGTGCCGCGGTGTCCCGTCCGGACGGCCCGTCGGCCGAGGGGCTGCTCGCCGAGGTCCGCGAGGCGCTCGCCCACGACCTGGACGCACCCGCCGCGCTGGCCGCGGTCGACCGCTGGGCCGCCCGGCAGGAGTCCGAGGGCGGCACGGACATCGGCGCGCCGGGCCTGGTCTCGCGCACCGTGGACGCGCTGCTCGGCGTCGCACTCTAGGAGTCGCACCCCAGGGCTCGGGCCGGACCGGAGAACTCACACCGGACCGGCCCGAGCCCATGAGGGGCAGCACGCCGAAGGGGTGCCGGGAGACGTCTCCCGGCACCCCTTCGGCGCGTCCGGCCGCCGGGGCCGGCCCGCCCGGTCACCCGGCGGCCGGCCGGCGATCAGTCCTCCCCGTCGCCCTCCTGGGCCTCCCGGGCGCCGGGCGCCTCGGGCTCGCTGGGCCGCTCCGCCGTGGCGTGCCCGGCGACCGGCTTCTCGCCGGTCGGGCCGACGTTCTCCCGGCGGCGCAGGTAGCGCTCGAACTCCCGGGCGATCGCGTCGCCCGAGGCCTCCGGCAGCTCGGCGGTGTCCTGCGCCTCCTCCAGCTGCTGGACGTACTCGGCCACCTCGCTGTCCTCGGCGGCGAGCTGGTCCACGCCCAGCTGCCAGGCCCGGGCGTCCTCGCCCAGCTCGCCCGGCGGGATGCGCAGGTCCAGCAGGTCCTCCAGCTTGTTGATCAGCGCCAGGGTGGCCTTGGGGTTCGGCGGCTGCGCGACGTAGTGCGGCACCGCCGCCCACAGCGTCACGGCCGGCACCCCGGCGTGCGTGCAGGCCTCCTGGAGCACGCCGACGATCCCGGTCGGGCCCTCGTAGCGGCTCTCCTCCAGATCCAGCCGCTGGGCCAGGTCGGGGTCGGAGGTGACCCCGCTGACCGGCACCGGGCGGCTGTGCGGGGTGTCGCCGAGCAGTGCGCCCAGGATCACCACCAGCTCGATGCCCAGCTCGTGCGCGAAGCCGAGCAGCTCGTTGCAGAACGAGCGCCAGCGCATGCTGGGCTCGATGCCGCGCACCAGCACGACGTCCCGGGGCTTGGGCTCCGTGACCCGGATCACCGAGAGCCGGGTGGTCGGCCAGGTGATCCGGCGGATGCCGCCGTCCAGCCAGACCGTCGGCCGGTTGACCTGGAAGTCGTAGTAGTCCTCCGCGTCCAGGGCGGCGAACACCTTGCCGCTCCAGGTGTCGTCCAGATGCGCCACGGCCGCGGAGGCGGCGTCGCCGGCATCGTTCCAGCCCTCGAAGGCGCAGACCATCACCGGGTCGATCAACTCGGGAACATCTTCCAGCTCGATCACCCAGCGTCTCCCTCCGGTCGGCGGTCGTCCGTGCCAGGCCCCGGGCGGGCTGCCGGGGCTTCGCCGGGACGGCTGCCGACTGTCGAACCTCTCGTCACCCATGGAACGCCTCGCTCCATGGTCCCTACCTGCCCAGCCTACGGGCTTTGATGCGCACCTCGGCCGGGCACCGGGACAGTCTGGGGGAGCGGGGCGCCGGGATCCAGCGGTTATCCGCGGCCCGCCCCCGGCGCCCGCCGGGGCAGGGCCACCGGGCCGCACCCGGGCCCGTCCCGGTACGGAGCTAGCGCGGGCCGGCGGCCGCGGTGACGGCCGGGAGGTAGCCGAGGGACTGGCCGTCGGCGGTGGGGTGGAAGGACTCCCAGAGCCGGGGGAGCACGATGCCGGTGATCCACTCCCGGCCCGCCGGCGCGCACACCTCGTGGCCCTCGAACGCCGTCCGGACGTCGGCGAACCCGAAGCCGAACGTCCCGGCCTGACGGCGGATGAGCTCGTCCAGCTCGTCGGTGAGCGCGTTGAACCGCTGCCGGCGCGGGTCGGTGCCGATCAGGCAGGTGGTGCCGGTCCGCAGCAGGTGCGGGTAGCCGGTGACGACGACCCGGGCGGCCGGGGCGGCGGTCCGGACGCCGTCGTAGAGCTCAGCCAGCCGGTCCGGGAGCTCCTCGCGCAGCCGCCGCTCGGCCTCGTCCAGGGTGCGGTCGCAGCGGCTCTCGGTGGTCAGCGGCTGGAGGCAGTCGCCGGCGGCCTGCGCGAAGCCGAGGTCGTTGCCGCCGGCGGTGAGGGTCACCAGCCCGGTGTCCGCCGCCACCCGGGGCAGCTGGTCGCGCCGCACGTCGGCGGTGGTGGCGCCGCTGCACGCGGCGGCCAGGAAGGCGGTGGCGCCGTGGTCGGCCGCCCAGAGCGCCGGGTAGGCGTTGGCGCTGCGGTGGCAGTCGCCGCCGTCCTGCTCGTAGGCGCCGGCCCCGGTCCCGGCGGCGTAGGAGTCGCCGAGGGCGGCGTACCGCGGCGGGGCGTCCAGGGCGGAGGTGTCCACCGCCCGGGCGGGGCCGGCGGCGGTGAGGGCGAGCAGGGGGGTGGCGGCCAGGGCGGCCAGGAGGCGGTGGCGCTGCACGGCGGTACTCCGGGGGGTTCCGGCGGCCGGGCGCGGTCCGCCTCGGCCCATCGGGCACGGATCGTATCGGAGTGGGCACGCAGAGTTGCCGCCGTGCCCGCGTGGCGGGGCGGCGCGATGATAGGAGACGGGGCCGGACGGCGGGTGTGAGGAGCCGGCGGATGAGCAGATGGCTGTGGATCGGCGCGGGTGCGGTGGTGGCGTTCGGCGCCGGGGCGGCGCTGGCCGCGGCGGCGGCGGGCCGCCGGCTGCCGGTGGAGCACGTCACCGAGGGCGGGCTCGACCTGGCGCAGCCGCCCGGCGCGGTCTGGGAGGTGCTGACCGACATCGACCTGTACCCGGCGTGGCGCCCGGGCCTGTCCCAGGTGGAGCGGCTGCCCGCGGCCGGCGGGCGGATCCGCTGGCGCGAGTACGACCGGCACGGGCACACCACGTACGAGGTGGTGGAGAGCGAGGCGCCGCACCGGCTGGTGACCGGCATCGCGGACCAGGACCTGCCCTACGGCGGCACCTGGACGTACACCCTCACCCCGGCGGGCCAGGGCTGCACCCTGACGGTCACCGAGCGCGGCGAGGTCTACCGCCCGGTGTACCGCGCGGTCTCGCACTACGTGCTGGGCGAGGACAGCTCCGTCCACCGCTACCTGGGCGCGCTGGCCCACCGGCTCGCCTAGGCCCTGTCCGGACGGGACCCGGGCGGGCCGGGGTCAGCGCACCCAGCCGCTCCGGTAGTCGGCCCAGTTCTCCTCGGTGGCGGCGAAGTCCACGTACAGCCCGACGCCGAAGTTCCGCCGCTGGAGGTCCTGGCGGCCCAGGCCGAGCCGGATGCCCCGGATGGCGGCGTCCACCGTCTCGGCCGCGCCCCAGTGCCCCCACTTGTCCTCCCAGTAGAACGGCAGGCCCATCAGCAGGTCCACGTTCTTCGGGGTGGCCTCCAGCGCCAGCTCGGTCTGCAGGGCGTTGTACCCGCCGTACAGCGAGGCCGTCGGCATGCTGGAGTCGTACGTCATCACCGCGATCTGGTCGACCCGGCGGGCGGTCTCGGCGAAGTAGGCCTGGTCCCACCACTTGCCGTGGTCGGTGAGCAGGATGCCCGCCGAGTGCAGCCCGGGCAGCGGGTCGATCTGCGGGGCGGCCACCGAGAGCGGTGCGCCGCGCGCGGACGTCACCTCGCGCACCTGGTCCAGCAGGGCCAGCCAGCCGGCCGAGCCCGGGCGGATCGGTTCCATGTCGAAGTGCACGCCGTCGAAGCCGAGGTCCAGGACGGACCGCGCGGAGGCGGTGACCCGGTCCCGGGTGGCCGCGTCCTCCAGGTCCAGGGCGTCCTTCTCCGGCTTCACCTCGTCGCCGAGCCAGCTCTGCACCCGGATGCCGGGCAGCGCCCGGTGCACGGCGTCGGTGAACCAGCGGGCCCGCGGGTGGACGGTCTCGGGCAGCGAGCCGTCGTGTTCCAGCGGGCCGGTGTGCACGTACAGGTCGTGGATGCCGGTGCCGGCGAGCCGCGCGGCGAGGGCGGTGATGTCGGCGTCACCCTTTCGGCCGTCGACCCAGGCGTGGCCGAGCCAGACCGCGTCCCGGCCCCTCGTCCGGGCCTCGGGAGAGGGTTCGCCCACGTACTGCAGGCGCAGCGCCAGGGCCGCCGTGCCGGGCGGTACGACCAGGACGGCCGACAGCACCGCGGCCACGACCAGCGCCCGGCGCCACCGCGACCACCCCCGCCACCGCACGCGAAGCGCCCTGAACGGCGCCCCCAGAGCCCTTGGAATCCGACGGGCGTGTGTCCTGAACCTGGCCATCGTGTTGCTCCCCCTTTGCGGCCGAGCGCTCAGGATACGAAATGCTCCAACGGCTCACGCCGTCGGCCGGATACCCTGGCCACGTGCGGCCCCGAGTCAGCGGGGTCGCAAAGCCGACAGCCGTCGCACCCAGGGAGAAGCCCCATGGCCACTGCAGCCGACCCGTCCACCATCCAGCAGATCCGCGCGAACGCGTTGCGCGAGGCACTGGCCACCCGCGTGGTGGTGGCCGACGGGGCGATGGGCACCATGCTCCAAGCCCAGGATCCGAGCTTGGAGGACTTCCAGAACCTGGAGGGCTGCAACGAGGTCCTGAACGTGACCCGGCCCGACATCGTCCGCTCCGTCCACGAGGCCTACTTCGGTGTGGGCGTGGACTGCGTGGAGACCAACACCTTCGGCGCCAACTTCTCCGCCCTCGGCGAGTACGACATCGCCGAGCGGATCTTCGAGCTGTCCGAGGCCGGCGCCCGGATCGCCCGCGAGGTCGCCGACGCGCACGCCGCCGACGGCCGGACCCGCTGGGTGCTCGGCTCGATCGGCCCCGGCACCAAGCTGCCCACCCTCGGCCACGCGCCGTACGAGGTGCTGCGCGACGGCTTCCAGCTGAACGCGGCCGGCCTGATCGCGGGCGGCGCGGACGCGCTGCTGGTGGAGACCAGCCAGGACCTGCTGCAGACCAAGGCGGCCATCCTCGGCTCGAAGCGCGCGCTCGCCGAGGCCGGCCTCGACCTGCCGGTGCTGGTGCAGGTGACCGTGGAGACCACCGGCACCATGCTGCTGGGCTCGGAGATCGGCGCCGCGCTGACCGCCCTGGAGCCGCTGGGCATCGACTACATCGGCCTGAACTGCGCCACCGGCCCGGCCGAGATGAGCGAGCACCTGCGCTACCTGGCCAAGAACGCGAGGATCGGCCTGTCCTGCATGCCGAACGCCGGTCTGCCGGTGCTGGGCAAGGACGGCGCGCACTACCCGCTGTCCCCGGAGGAGCTGGCCGAGGCGCACGACACCTTCACCCGCGAGTACGGCCTCTCGCTGGTCGGCGGCTGCTGCGGCACCACCCCCGAGCACCTGCGCCAGGTGGTCGAGCGCGTCCAGGGCCGTCCGGTCGTGGTCCGCACCCCGCAGCCGGACCCGTCGGCGGCCTCGCTCTACCAGGCGGTGCCGTTCCGTCAGGACACCTCGTACCTGGCGATCGGCGAGCGCACCAACGCCAACGGCTCGAAGAAGTTCCGCGACTCGATGCTGGCGGGGGACTGGCAGGCCTGTGTGGAGATCGCCCGCGACCAGATCCGGGACGGCTCCCACCTGCTGGACCTCTGCGTCGACTACGTCGGCCGCGACGGCGTCGCCGACATGAAGGAGATCGCGGGCCGGCTGGCCACCGCCTCCACGCTGCCGATCGTGCTGGACTCCACCGAGCCGGACGTGCTGCGCGCGGGCCTGGAGTCGCTCGGCGGCCGCGCGCTGCTGAACTCGGTGAACTACGAGGACGGCGACGGCCCGGACACCCGCTTCGGGCGGATCGCCTCGCTGGCCCGCGAGCACGGCGCCGGCCTGATCGCGCTGACCATCGACGAGGACGGCCAGGCCCGCACCGCCGACAAGAAGGTGGAGATCGCCGAGCGGCTGATCGCACAGCTCACCACCGAGTACGGCATCGACGAGGGCTCGATCCTGGTCGACTGCCTGGCCTTCACGCTGGGCACCGGGCAGGAGGAGTCCCGCCGCGACGGCATCGAGACCATCGAGGCGATCCGCGAGCTCAAGCGCCGCCACCCGGACGTGCAGACCACCCTGGGCCTGTCCAACATCTCCTTCGGCCTCAGCCCGGCCGCCCGCATGGTGATCAACTCGGTCTTCCTGAACGAGTGCGTGGAGGCGGGCCTGGACTCGGCGATCGTGCACGCCTCCAAGATCCTGCCGATGGCCCGGATCCCCGAGGACCAGCGCGACGTCGCACTCGACCTGGTCTACGACCGCCGGGCCGAGGGCTACGACCCGCTGCAGAAGCTGCTCCAGCTGTTCGAGGGCGTCTCCTCGACCTCGATGCGGGCCTCCAAGGCGGAGGAGCTGGCGGCGCTGCCGCTGGAGGAGCGCCTGCAGCGCCGGATCATCGACGGCGAGCGCAACGGCCTGGAGGCCGACCTGGACGAGGCGCTGACCGAGCGCCCCGCGCTGGAGATCGTCAACAGCACGCTGCTGGCCGGCATGAAGGTGGTCGGCGAGCTGTTCGGCTCCGGCCAGATGCAGCTGCCGTTCGTACTGCAGTCCGCCGAGGTGATGAAGACCGCGGTGGCCCACCTGGAGCCGCACATGGAGAAGTCCGACGACGAGGGCAAGGGCACCATCGTGCTGGCCACCGTCAAGGGCGACGTCCACGACATCGGCAAGAACCTGGTCGACATCATCCTGTCCAACAACGGCTACACCGTGGTCAACCTGGGCATCAAGCAGCCGGTCTCGGCGATCCTGGACGCCGCGCAGGAGCACCGCGCGGACGTGATCGGGATGTCCGGCCTGCTGGTGAAGTCCACCGTGATCATGAAGGAGAACCTGGAGGAGCTGAACCAGCGCAAGCTGGCGGCCGACTACCCGGTGATCCTCGGCGGCGCGGCCCTCACCCGGGCCTACGTCGAGCAGGACCTGCACGAGATCTACGAGGGCGAGGTCCGCTACGCCCGGGACGCCTTCGAGGGCCTGCGGCTGATGGACGCCCTGATCGCGGTCAAGCGCGGGGTGCCCGGCGCCAGCCTCCCGGAGCTCAAGCAGCGCCGGCACGCCCGGGTGGAGGTCGAGGAGCCGGAGGAGGTCAACCTCGGCCAGATCCGCTCCGACGTCTCGGTGGACAACACGGTGCCGGCCCCGCCGTTCTGGGGCGACCGGATCGTCAAGGGCGTGCCGTTCGCGGACTACGCCTCCTGGCTGGACGAGGACGCGCTCTTCAAGGGCCAGTGGGGCCTCAAGGCGGCGCGCACCGGCGACGGGCCCTCGTACGAGGAGCTGGTGGAGACGGAGGGCCGGCCGCGGCTGCGGATGTGGCTGGACCGGCTGCAGACCGAGGGCTGGCTGGAGGCGGCCGTGGTCTACGGCTACTACCCGGCGAACTCCAAGGGCGACGACCTGGTCGTCTACAACGAGGACGGCTCCGAGCGCACCCGGTTCACCTTCCCGCGCCAGCGGCGCGGGCGCCGGCTCTGCCTGGCGGACTTCTTCCGCCCGGAGGAGACGGGCGTCAAGGACGTGGTGGGCCTGCAGGTGGTCACCATGGGCAACCGGATCTCCGAGGCGGCCAACGAGCTGTTCGCCAACAACTCCTACCGCGACTACCTGGAGCTGCACGGCCTCTCGGTGCAGCTGGCCGAGGCGCTGGCCGAGTTCTGGCACGCCCGGGTCCGCTTCGAGCTGGGCTTCTCCGGCGAGGACCCGCAGGACGTCAAGGACATGTTCGCGCTGAAGTACCGGGGCGCCCGGTTCTCGCTCGGCTACGGGGCCTGCCCGGAGCTGGAGGACCGCGCGAAGATCGCCGAGCTGCTGCGGCCGGAGCGGATCGGCGTGGTGCTCTCCGAGGAGTTCCAGCTGCACCCCGAGCAGTCCACCGACGCGATCGTGATCCACCACCCGGAGGCCAAGTACTTCAACGCGCGGTAGCCCCCGCGTCGCGTACCGTTCGCCCTTTTCGGGCGGTCGGGGCGTATCCTGGATCATCCTGAACGGGCCGGTCCGCTCACCAGCGGGCCGGCCTGTGCCATCCCCAGGGCCCTGCGGCCCGGGGCACGGACGGAAGGACGCCCTCCATGACCACCATCTCCACCGCCACACGCACCCTCGACCAGGGCGACGGTCGGGGCCTCCAGGCGGTGCTGCTGGACATGGACGGGACGCTGGTGGACACCGAGGACTTCTGGTGGCAGGCCGAGGCCTCGCTCTTCGCCGAGCTGGGCTACGCGCTGGACGAGAACGACCGGGTCCACCTGGTCGGCGGCCCGATGAGCCGGGTGATCGACTACCTGATCGGCGCCACCGGGGTGGACCTCGCGCCGGCCGATCTGACGGTGCTGATCAACCAGCGCTTCGTGGACCTGCTGGCGGGCGGCGTGCCGCTCATGCCGGGCGCCGAGCGGCTGCTCAACACCCTTGCCGCGCACGGGATCCCGGCCGCCCTGGTGTCGGCCTCGCACCGGCACGTGATCGACATCGTGCTGGACTCGCTGGGCTCCCGGCACTTCGCGTTCTCGGTCGCGGGGGACGAGGTGCCGCGGACCAAGCCGCACCCGGACCCGTACCTGGAGGCGGTGCGCCGGCTCGGCGCCGAGCCGTCCCGCTGCGTGGTGGTGGAGGACGCGCCGACCGGGGTGCGCTCGGCCGAGGCGGCCGGCTGCCCGGTGATCGCGGTGCCCTCGGTGGCGGCGATCGAGCCGGCCCCCGGACGGCTGGTGCTGTCCTCGCTGGAGCAGGTCGATCTTGAACTGCTGCGCTCGCTGGTCGCCTCGCGCGTGTGATTATCGTCTCATTGCGGTGGTGTCCTACTCGCCGGTAAGCGGTCGGAACCAGTCGCATTCCGGGGTCGTCCCGGGAGAAAACGGGCATTGCCTGACAACTCGTCGGATCGCCGTCGCGGATCCGTCCCCTCGTGTCCCAACTGTCACCTGTACGCGTACCGGTACCGCGTGTTCGATATGGCACGCTACTCCAGTTCGTTCCCCACCCCCCGAGCCCTGCCGCCGACGCTGACGGTCAACCCCGTCCTGCCCGCGGTCGCACGGCCCGGCCCGCGCGCGCCCTCCGCAAACCCCGGAGGCGGACCCCACCGCGGGCCGACCGGCCCCCGGCCGGACCGCACCCAGAAGGACGCGACGCGTGAAGAACTCAGCTGAACGACTGGCAGTGCTCGGCTGTGCCGGCCTGGTCGCCGTCTCCGTGGCCGGCTGCGGCTCGGTCACGGACGCCGTCAAGGGGGACGGCGACAAGACGATCACCATGGGCACCACCTCGCTCACCAGCGTGCTGGACCCGGCCGGCGCCTACGACGCCGGCTCCTGGCTGCTGCTGCGCAACACCTTCCAGTCGCTGCTGACCTTCCCCGCGGCCTCCAGCTCGCCGAGCCCGGACGCCGCGCAGTCGTGCGAGTTCACCGGCGGCGACGCCATGACCTACCACTGCACGCTGCGCGCCGGCCTGAAGTTCTCCAACGGCCATCCGCTGACCGCCGCCGACGTGGTGTACTCCATCGAGCGCAGCAAGAAGATCAAGGACGAGAACGGCCCCTCCGGCCTGCTCGACTCGATCAAGACCGTCGAGGCCAAGGGCGACACCGAGGTGGTCTTCCACCTCTCGCAGCCCGACGCGGTGCTCCCCGCCAAGCTGGCCGGCCCGGCCGGTGCCATCGTCGACCACCAGGTCTTCCCCGCCGACAAGCTGCTGGCCAACGACCAGCTGGTCGGCTCCGGCCCGTACAAGATCGACTCGGTCGACACCATCACGGCCGGCAGCGGTGCCAAGATCCCGGGCAAGGTCGTCCTGACGCCCAACGACAAGTACACCGGCGACGCCAAGCTGCGGAACAAGAAGTTCACGCTCCGCTACTTCGACAAGGCCGCCGAACTGAAGGCCGCGCTCGACAAGGGCGACATCGACCTCACCGACAACAGCCTGGAGCCCAACACCGCCGCCCAGATCCGCTCCGACCAGCAGGGCGGCAAGACCGACCTGCAGGTCGTCGAGGGCGACAGCAACGACACCCGCTCCCTGGTCTTCAACACCAAGGACGCGACCGGCGGCAACGTCGCCGTCCGGCAGGCCGCGGCCCAGCTGATCGACCGCAAGGCGCTCGCCCGCGACGTCTTCGCGCGCACCGTCCAGCCGCTGTACTCGATGGTCCCGGCCGGCGTCATCGGCCACAACACCGCCTTCTTCGACAAGTACGGCGACCAGGACGTCAACAAGGCCAAGGCGATCCTGACCGCCGCCAAGGTCCCGCTGCCGGTCAAGCTGAACCTCACCTGGTCCCGCTCGCGCGCCGAGGGCGCCGAGTCCGACGCCCTGAAGAAGCAGCTGGAGGCCGGCGGCCTGTTCCAGGTGACGGTCCAGCAGGAGGCCGACTGGGACACCTTCAAGAAGGGCTGGATCGACGGCAAGTACCAGGCGTACATCATCGGCTGGTTCGCCGACTACCCCGACGCCGACAACTACGTGGCGCCGCTGATCGTCGAAGGCGGCTCGTACCACCACGGCTGGGACGACCCCCGGATCAGCCAGAAGCTCGTGCCGGAAAGCCTCAAGCAGGCCGACCGAGGCGCCGCCGCCGCGACCTTCAACCAGATCCAGACCATCGTCGCCGAGAACGCGCCGCTGATCCCGCTGTTCCAGAACAAGGCCTTCTTCGTCTCCCGCTCCAACATCACCGGTGTGGAGTCGACCGTCGACACCACCGGCGTCTTCCGCTTCTGGGAGATCAGCCGGGTCGGCAAGTAGGCAGGCAGCCCGGTGCACTGAGCGGTTCAGTGCACCGGGCCACCCTCAGCACGGTGGCCCGTCCGATCCCCCAGGGTGCAAGGGGAACGGACGGGCCACCGTCACATCCGGACCGGGCCCGGCCGGCACCGCACGGGCTCAGAGCGCGCCGGGACGCACCAGCCCGCTCTCGTACGCGTACACCGCCGCCTGCACCCGGTCGCGCAGCTGGAGCTTGGTCAGCACATGGCCGACGTGCGTCTTCACCGTCGTCTCGCTGACGAACAGCTCCGCCGCGATCTCCGCGTTCGACAGCCCGCGCGCCACCAGCTTCAACACCTCCAACTCACGCTCCGTCAGCGAGTTCAGCGCCTGCGGCGGCGCCTCCTCGCCCGAGGGCAGCTTGGTGGCGTACATGTCCAGCAGCCGCCGGGTGATGCTCGGCGCCAGCATCGCCGCGCCGTCCGCCACCACCCGGATCGCCTGCACCAGCTCCTCGGCCGGCACGTCCTTCAGGAGGAAGCCGCTGGCGCCCGCGCGCAGCGCCTCCACCACGTACTCGTCCAGGTCGAAGGTGGTCAGCACCAGCACCTTGGCCGGGCCGTCCCGCCCCGGGCCGGCGATCCGGCGGGTCGCCTCCACGCCGTCCATCCTGGGCATCCGGATGTCCATCAGCACCACATCGGGCTGCAGCGCCCGGACCTGGTCCAGCGCCTGCTGACCGTCGCCGGCCTCGCCGACCACCACCAGGTCGGACTCGGCCTCCAGGATCATCCGGAAACCGGTGCGCAGCAGCGGCTGGTCGTCGACCAGCAGCACTCGGATCGTCACCTAGGACTCCTTGCTCATCGGATCCCCCGTGGGATCGTCTTCGTCAGACGTTCGGGCCAGCGGCAACGGGTACGGCGGCGGAGTGCCGCCGAACTCCGGGCAGCTGGCCTGGTGGTCGCACCAGTCGCAGAGCCGGTTGCGGGTGGCGGGGAAGTCCCCGGTGGCCACCGCGAGCGAGATCCGCTCCCACAGCGCCTGGAGTTTGCGCTCCACCGCCAGCAGATCCGCCTCGTCCGGGTCGTAGCTGACCACGTCCCCTCCGCCGCCCAGGTAGACCAGCTGCAGCCGCTTCGGGATCACGCCCTTCCAGCGCCACACCACCAGGGCGTAGAACTTCATCTGGAACATCGCCTTGCCCTCGAAGTCCCGCGAGGGCGCCCGGCCGGTCTTGTAGTCCACCAGCCGGACCTCACCGGTCGGCGCGACGTCCACCCGGTCGATGTACCCGCGCAGCAGCAGCCCCGACTCCAGGGCCGTCTCCACGTACAGCTCCCGCTCCACCGGGTGCAGCCGGGTCGGGTCCTCCAACCGGAACCACCGCTCGACCAGCTTCTCGGCGTCCGCCAGCCAGCGCGTCAGCGCCCCGCCGTCCGGATCGTCCGGGAACAGCGAGACCAGCTCCGGGCGCTCGCCCAGCAGCCGCTCCCACTGCGGGCGCAGCAGGCCCAGCGCCCGGTCCGGCGTCCGGTCCGCCGCCGGGCTGTCGAACAGCCGCTCCAGCACCGCGTGCACCAGGGTGCCGCGGGTCGCCGCCTGGCTCGGCGGCTCCGGCAGCCGGTCGATCACCCGCAACCGGTACAGCAGCGGGCAGGTCAGGAAATCCCCCGCACGCGACGGGGACAGGCCGCTCGGAGGCGACGCCGGGCGCGCCGGAGCCGCGGCGGCACTGCTGTGGTCGGTCTGCTGCATACCCCGACCCTATTGCCCTGCGCTGTCATCCCGCTGCCACGGTGCTGCCACAACGCCCGCCCAGTGGGTATGAAGCCACCAGGAGGGGCGCGCGGAGCGTTGCGGCCCAGATCACGTAGCGTGGGCGCACCGACGCGCGGTGCACGACGGGGGACTCGACCTGAAAGGGATCACGGTGAGCGACAGCAGGGGTCGGCAGACCTCCGACCAGCCACCGCACGACGACCACGGCGCCCGCCCCGGGCCCCCGCCGCCGCCCGAGGAGCCCGAGCGGCGCGGCGGCATCCTGATGGGCCGCCCCTTCGGCGTGCCGATCTACGTCACCCCCTCCTGGTTCGTCATCGCCGCCCTGATCACCTGGGTCTTCGGCGGCCAGCTCGACCGCGTGCTGCCCGAGCTCGGCGGCACCCGCTACCTGGTCGCCTTCTCCTTCGCCGTCGCCTTCTACGGCTCCGTCCTCGTCCACGAACTCGCCCACACCCTGGTCGCCCTGCGCTACCGGCTCGGCGTGCGCCGGATCCAGCTGCAGTTCTTCGGCGGCGTCTCCGAGATCGAGAACGAGGCCGAGACCCCCTGGCGCGAGTTCTGGCTGGCCTTCGTCGGCCCGCTGCTCTCCCTGGCCCTCGGCGGCGCCTTCTACCTCGCCGTCCAGGCCGTCGAGCTCTCCACCGTGCCCGGGGTCCTGCTCACCGGCCTGATGGTCTCCAACCTCGTCGTCGCCGCCTTCAACCTGCTGCCCGGCCTGCCGCTGGACGGCGGCCGGATGCTGCGCGCCGTCGTCTGGGCCGTCACCGGCAGACCGATGAGCGGCACCGTCGCCGCCGCCTGGGTCGGCCGCGCCCTGGCCGTCGCCGTCCTGATCGGCCTGCCGCTGCTCAGCGCCGCCCGCGGCGTCGAGCGCAGCACCACCGACACCCTGGTCGACGCCGTCCTCGCCGCCGTCCTCGCCGCGATCATCTGGAACGGCGCCGGCGGCAGCCTGCGTAACGCCCGCCTCAAGGAGGCCCTGCCCGGCCTGCGGCTGCGCGAGCTCGCCCGCCGGGCCGTCGAGGTCACCGCCGACACCCCCCTCGGCGAGGCGCTGCGGCGCGCCCGCGAAGGCGGCGCCGGCGCCCTGGTGGTCGTCGACGGCCGCGGCGAACCGGTCGGCCTGGTCCGCGAGTCCGCCGTCCGGGCGGTACCCGAGCACCGCCGCCCCTGGGTCGCCGTCGGCGCGCTCGCCCGCGACCTCGAACCCGGCCTGCGGCTGTCCGCCGAGCTCACCGGCGAGGACCTGCTGCGCGCCGTCCGCGCCACCCCGGCCGGCGAGTACCTGGTCGTCGAGGAGGACGGCCGGCTCTACGGCGTCGCCGCGCTCACCGACATCGAGCAGCGCCTGACCGCGGCCGTCACCGGGCGCTGACCCCCCGGCCCGTGCCCCCGGTCGGCGATCGGCGCGGCCGCGACCGGCCGGTGATCACTGTGGTCGGGCGGAGCGGCTGCTTCCCTTAGGATTGTCCGCATGTCCGAACCGACCGGTGCCACCCGCCGACGCGGGCCCTTCCAGGTCGGGGACCAGGTCCAGCTGACCGACCCGAAGGGCCGCCACTACACGTTCACGCTCCAGGCCGGGAACCAGTTCCACACCCACAAGGGTGCGTTCCCCCACGACGAGCTGATCGGCGCCCCCGAGGGCACGGTCGTGCGCACCACGGGTAACGTCCCGTACCTCGCGCTGCGCCCCCTGCTCCCCGACTACGTCCTGTCCATGCCGCGCGGCGCCGCCGTGATCTACCCGAAGGACGCCGGGCAGATCCTCGCCATGGCCGACATCTTCGCCGGCGCCCGCGTGGTCGAGGCCGGCGTCGGCTCCGGCGCGCTCTCCACCTACCTGCTGCGCGCCGTCGGCGACACCGGCATGCTCGCCTCCTACGAGCGCCGCCAGGACTTCGCCGACATCGCCAAGAGCAACGTCGAGCGCTACTTCGGCGGGCCGCACCCGGCGTGGAAGCTCACCGTCGGCGACCTCCAGGACAACCTGGTCGAGGGCGACGTCGACCGCGTCATCCTCGACATGCTGGCCCCCTGGGAGTGCCTGGACGTCGCCTCCAAGGCGCTCGTCCCCGGCGGCCTCATCTGCTGCTACGTGGCCACCACCACGCAGATGTCCAAGACCGTCGAGGCACTGCGCGAGCACGGCACCTACACCGAGCCGCAGGCCTGGGAGACCATGGTCCGCACCTGGCACCTGGAGGGCCTGGCCGTCCGCCCGGACCACCGGATGATCGGCCACACCGGCTTCCTGCTCACCGCCCGCCGGCTCGCCGACGGCGTCGAGCCGCCGCTGCGCCGCCGCCGCCCCGCCAAGGGCGCGTACGGCGAGGACTACGACAACGCGACGGCCGAGCCCAGCCTCCAGGAGCGCGCCGCGGCCCGGGCCGCCGCCCGCACCTCCGGCGACGAGCAGACCGACCTCGGCTGACCGTACGCCCGACAGGGGGTGGCACGAGGGGCTTCCGCCCACCGTGCCACCCCTTCGTGCTACCTCCGCACCCCGGCGCATTTCGCCGTCGCCGAGGTGTGGGACGATGCTCGCTCACACAGCCCACAGGAGGGGAACGCCTGGTGGAGAGCGCGGTCGGGACGATGGCTGAGCAGCAGACACCGCAGGGCCGCAACGGCCCCGCACACGCCCGTTCCGCCCCCTGGCACTGGGCCCTCGCGACCGCCGGCTGCGCCGCCGTGGTGGCCACCGCGCTCGCCGCGAACTCGGCCACCGGCACCCCCGGCCCGATCCGCCCCACCGCGAAGGCGATACCTGCCGCCGCCGCGCCCGACCCGGCGAAGGCGGAACTCCCGCTGGACTGCGGGCCGTTCCCGGTGAAGATATCGGTCAGCTTCGCCGCCGACCTCGGCGACGGACGGCCCGGCACCATCGCCGCCGCGCACTGCGCGGCCGAGAACGGGACCCCGCCCGACGCCGTCTACCTGCTCGGCCCCGGCCCCGGCGGCCGCCCCGCGGTACTGGCCACCCTGCTCTCCGAGCGCGAGAACCTCACCGTCAGCCGGCTCGGGCTGCGCAGCGACGGCGTCATCACCGGCCACGGGCAGGGGTATTCCAGCGACGACGTGCCGCGCTTCAGCCCGGACATCTCACTGGACCTCACCTGGACGCGCAAGGGCGGCGGCTGGGACCGGTCCCAGACCGCCGCTCCGCTCGCGCAGTCCTGACTGCTACTCGCCCGCTCGCCTCCGGGGCGCTCGGACCCGGTGCCGACGCTCCTCGCTCCGGCGCTCGTCCCTCGCTTGTCGCTCGTCACTTTCGGCACCGGCGCGCCCCTTCGGCTCGGGGCGGGAGTGATACCCGCCCGCGAGCCCGCGGCGTGGGTCAGTCCGCGTCCGGGCCGTAGACCTCGACGAGGTCGGTGGTCCGGCGCACGTGGATGCAGTCGCCGGGGCACTCCTTCGCGGAGTCCACCACGTCCTGAAGCAGCGTCAGCGGCACCGGGGCGCTCTGGCCGGGCTCCTGGCGCAACTCGTCGTCCGGGCCCTTCACATACGCCAGGCCGTCGATGTCGAGCTCGAAGACCTCGGGCGCGTACTGCACGCAGATGCCGTCACCGGTGCACAGATCCTGGTCGATCCACACCTCCAGCGGCTCGCTCGCCGTCGCCTCACCGCTCACCGACATGGTCCCCTGCCGTTTCTGTCCCGGGTCGCCCCTGATTGAGGGCATTCCCGCCATTCGTACAACGATCGGACCGAAGGCCTCGGTCGCGATCGGATATCGACTCGCTCGACGATACATCTGGTCGGCTTTGGGCGGTGCGCGCTGGGTATCCCCTTAGCAGAGGGGAAGCACGCGAGGGCGAAGATCGGACACGCCCGTTCCATCTTTCTTGATCTAGGGGTTTACGGACCCCTGGTCCCAGGTAGGGTCTGGAAGCGTCCAGCTCCCCGGAGGAGGTGAGGACCGTGGCAGCCCACGATGACGACTACAACCGCAGCACCGGCAGGCCCGCTCGTGGTTCCGACGAGACCGCTCAGGTCTCGTACCTTGAGCAGGAAATCGCCGTGTTGCGCCGCAAGCTCGCCGACTCGCCGCGCAATTCGAGAATCCTCGAAGAGCGGATCGTCGAGCTCCAGACCAACCTGGCCGGCGTGACCGCCCAGAACGAACGGCTCGCCTCCACCCTGCGAGAGGCCCGCGACCAGATCGTGGCCCTCAAGGAGGAAGTGGACCGGCTGGCACAGCCCCCGGCCGGATTCGGCACCTTCCTCAGCCAGAACGAGGACGGCACCGCCGACATCTTCACCGGCGGGCGCAAGCTCCGCGTGAACGTCAGCCCCAACGTCGACCTCGACGAGCTGCGGCGCGGCCAGGAGGTGATGCTCAACGAGGCCCTCAACATCGTGGACGCGATGGCCTTCGAGAGCATCGGCGACATCGTCACCCTCAAGGAGATCCTCGAGGACGGCGAACGCGCCCTGGTCGTCGGGCACACCGACGAGGAGCGGGTGGTCCGGCTCGCCGAACCGCTCCGCGAGATCACCATCCGGGCGGGGGACGCCCTGCTGCTCGAACCCCGCTCCGGCTACGTGTACGAGGTGGTGCCGAAGTCCGAGGTCGAGGAGCTGGTCCTCGAGGAGGTCCCGGACATCGACTACCGCCAGATCGGTGGTCTGGCCAACCAGATCGAGCTGATCCGGGACGCGGTCGAGCTGCCGTACCTGCACGCCGACCTCTTCAAGGAGTACGAGCTGCGCCCGCCCAAGGGCGTGCTGCTCTACGGCCCGCCCGGCTGCGGCAAGACGCTGATCGCCAAGGCGGTGGCGAACTCGCTGGCCAAGAAGGTCGCCGAGGTCACCGGCCGCCCGCAGGGCAAGAGCTACTTCCTCAACATCAAGGGCCCCGAGCTGCTCAACAAGTACGTCGGCGAGACCGAGCGGCAGATCCGCCTGGTCTTCCAACGGGCTCGGGAGAAGGCCAGCGAGGGCACGCCCGTCATCGTCTTCTTCGACGAGATGGAGTCGCTGTTCCGCACCCGCGGCTCGGGTGTCAGCTCGGACGTGGAGAACACCATCGTCCCGCAGCTGCTGGCCGAGATCGACGGTGTGGAGGGCCTGGAGAACGTCATCGTCATCGGCGCCTCGAACCGCGAGGACATGATCGACCCGGCGATCCTGCGGCCCGGCCGGCTGGACGTCAAGATCAAGATCGAGCGTCCGGACGCCGAGGCCGCGAAGGACATCTTCTCCAAGTACCTCAAGGGCAGCCTGCCCTTCCACCCGGACGACCTCAAGGAGCACGGCAGCTCCGTCGAGGCGACGGTGGACGCGATGATCCAGGCCGTCGTCGAGCGGATGTACACCGAGACCGAGGAGAACCGCTTCCTGGAGGTCACCTACGCCAACGGTGACAAGGAGGTCCTGTACTTCAAGGACTTCAACTCCGGTGCGATGATCCAGAACATCGTCGACCGGGCGAAGAAGATGGCCATCAAGGACTTCCTCGACCACGGTCAGCGCGGTCTGCGCGTCTCCCACCTGCTCGCCGCCTGCGTGGACGAGTTCAAGGAGAACGAGGACCTGCCGAACACCACCAACCCGGACGACTGGGCCCGGATCTCCGGCAAGAAGGGCGAGCGGATCGTCTTCATCCGCACGCTGGTCACCGGGAAGCAGGGCGCCGAGTCCGGCCGCTCGATCGACACCGTCGCCAACACGGGGCAGTACCTGTAAGCGCGCGCAGTACCCCGCAGGAGCACTACCCGCAGTACCCCGGGCCGCCAGCGGTCCCCGGAGCAGCACGCACCCCGTCCGGCTGTGGCGCCTCGCGGCCCCGCAGCCGGACGGCGCGTCTCGGGGGCCGCCCGTCGGTGCGGCGTTCTAGGCTCGACCCACCGCTCGCGGCACCTCGCCGGCGTCGGTGTTGTTCAGCGGTACGTCAGCGTGTCCCGCCCGTGGGGGGCGGCACACCGGGCAAGGAGGGCCGCATGACCGTACGGCGCGTGATGGGCATCGAGACCGAGTACGGGATCTCCGTGCCCGGGCACCCCAACGCCAACGCCATGCTCACCTCGTCCCAGATCGTCAACGCGTACGCGGCGGCGATGCACCGGGCACGGCGGGCCCGCTGGGACTTCGAGGAGGAGAATCCACTGCGCGACGCCCGGGGCTTCGACCTCGCGCGCGACGTCGCGGACGCCAGCCAGTTGACCGACGAGGACATCGGCCTCGCCAATGTCATCCTCACCAACGGCGCGCGTTTCTACGTGGACCACGCGCACCCCGAGTACAGCTCGCCCGAGGTGACCAACCCGCGCGACGCCGTGCTCTGGGACAAGGCCGGCGAGCGGATCATGGCGGCCGCCGCCCAGCGCGCCCTGGAACTGCCCAACGGGCAGACCATCCACCTCTACAAGAACAACACCGACAACAAGGGCGCCTCCTACGGCACCCACGAGAACTACCTGATGAAGCGGGCGACGCCGTTCGCCGACATCGTCCGCCACCTCACCCCGTTCTTCGTCTCCCGCCAGGTGGTCACCGGCGCCGGCCGGGTCGGCATCGGCCAGGACGGCTCCGCCCACGGCTTCCAGATCAGCCAGCGCGCCGACTACTTCGAGGTCGAGGTGGGTCTGGAGACCACCCTCAAGCGGCCGATCATCAACACCCGGGACGAACCGCACGCCGACGCCGAGAAGTACCGCCGGCTGCACGTGATCATCGGGGACGCCAACCTCTCGGAGATCTCCACCTACCTCAAGCTGGGCACCACCGCCCTGGTGCTGTCGATGATCGAGGACTCCTTCATCGCCTCGGACCTCGCCGTCGACCAGCCGGTGCGCACCCTGCACCGGGTCTCCCACGACCCGACCCTCAAGCATCTGATCACCCTGCGCAACGGGCGCAAGCTCACCGCGGTCCAGCTTCAGCTGGAGTACTTCGAACTGGCCCGCAAGTACGTCGAGGACCGCTTCGGGACCGACGCGGACGAGCAGACCATCGACGTGCTGGCCCGCTGGGAGGACGTGCTGGGGCGCCTGGAGCGCGACCCGATGTCGCTCTCGCGGCAGCTGGACTGGGTCGCCAAGCGGGAGATCCTGGAGGGCTACCGCAGCCGGGACGCCGTGGAGTGGGACAACTCGCGGCTGCACCTGGTGGACCTCCAGTACAGCGACGTACGCCCCGAGAAGGGCCTCTACAACCGCCTGGTGGCCCGCGGCAGGTTCGAGCGGCTGCTCACCGAGGCGGAGGTCGAGCGGGCCGTCTCCAAGCCCCCGGAGGACACCAGGGCGTACTTCCGCGGCCGCTGCCTCGAGCAGTACGCGGAGCACGTCGCGGCGGCCTCCTGGGACTCGGTGATCTTCGACCTGCCCGGCCGGGACTCGCTGCAGCGGGTGCCCACGCTGGAGCCGCTGCGGGGGACCCGCAACCACGTCAAGGAACTGCTGGACCGCTGTCGCACGGCCGAGGACCTGCTCCGGGTCCTCTCCGGCGGGTAACTTTTCGATCACCACGGGTGAACGGCCGTCGAATGGGAATCATCCGGGGTGGCAGCGGGTGTTGGACAGGAAGCGCCACCGGCAAACCGGGAGCGGTTGTCGCACCTTGTGTATAGGGTCGGTGCAGCAAGCAGCGACCAAACCGTGCCAGACGAATCGAGCGGGGTGAGGGAAATGGCGAGCAAGGACACCGACGGCGGCCAGCAGCGGGCGAACCGCTCCTCCGAGGAGGTCGAGGAGCAGACCGCGGAAGCGCAGAATTCCGACGACCTCAAGGAACGCCAGGAAAAGCTCAGCGACGACGTCGACGCGGTTCTGGACGAAATCGACGAGGTCCTCGAGTCCAATGCCGAGGATTTCGTGCGGCAGTTCGTGCAAAAGGGCGGCCAGTAACCCCGTCCGGGCATTCAGGGAATTCTCGGTTGCGACCGTCACGGCGGGCGGGCGGCGAAGGCCGTTCGTCCGCCCGGGTCCGGCCCCAGCCACGGGTGGATAGTGATCGCCGGGCGGGTAGGGTGCGGGCAGCGCGCGCTTCAAGCTACCTGGAAGGAATCGTGTGGAAGCCAACACTCGTGGCACCGGGCGTCTACCGGCTGCCTTCCTGACCCCGGGATCCTCGTCGTTCCTCGAGTTCCTGGCGGACCACCAGCCGGAGCTGATCCCGGGCCGCCGCGGCCTGCCCGAGGGGGTGGCCATCGAGGCCCCGCACGGGACGACGATCGTCGCCGCGGTGTTCGACAAGGGCGTGGTCATCGCCGGTGACCGCCGGGCCACCATGGGCAACGTGATCGCCCAGCGGGACATCGAGAAGGTCTTCCCGGCCGACGAGTACAGCGCGGTCGGCATCGCCGGCACCGCAGGCCTCGCGGTCGAGATGGTCCGGCTGTTCCAGCTGGAGCTGGAGCACTACGAGAAGATCGAGGGCACCGTGCTCTCCCTGGAGGGCAAGGCCAACCGCCTGACCACCATGATCCGCGGGAACCTCGGCATGGCGATGCAGGGCCTCGCGGTCGTCCCGCTGTTCGCCGGCTACGACCTCGACCTCGGCCGCGGCCGGATCTTCAACTACGACGTCACCGGCGGCCGCTCCGAGGAGCGCGGGTTCGCCGCCACCGGCTCCGGCTCGGTCTTCGCCCGGGGCTCGCTGAAGAAGCTCTACCACAAGGACCTGACGGCCCGGCAGGCCGCCACCCTGGTCGTCCAGGCCCTCTACGACGCGGCCGACGACGACTCCGCGACCGGCGGTCCGGACCTCGCCCGCAAGATCTTCCCGATCGTCTCGCTGATCACCGAGGACGGCTTCCGCCGGCTCACCGAGGCCGAGGTCTCCGAGATCGCCGTCTCGATCACCGACGAGCGCCTGATCCACCCCAACGGCCCGCAGGCTCCGCTGCTCTAGCCATCACCTACCAAGGAAGGGACGACCGCCGGTGTCGACACCGTTCTACGTCTCGCCCCAGCAGGCCATGGCGGACCGCGCGGAATACGCCCGCAAGGGCATCGCGCGCGGTCGCAGCGTGGTCGTGCTCACCTACACCGAGGGCATCGTCTTCGTCGCGGAGAACACCTCCCGGGCGCTGCACAAGGTCTCCGAGATCTACGACAAGATCGCCTTCGCGGCGGTCGGCCGCTACAACGAGTTCGAGAACCTGCGCATCGGCGGCGTCCGCTACGCCGACCTGCGCGGCTACTCCTACGACCGGGCCGATGTCACCGCGCGGGGCCTGGCCAACGTCTACGCCCAGACGCTCGGCACCATCTTCTCCTCGGTCGGCGAGAAGCCGTACGAGGTCGAGCTGATCGTGGCCGAGGTCGGCCGCACCCCGGACGAGGACCAGATCTACCGGCTCACCCCGGACGGCTCGGTCGTCGACGAGAAGAGCTACGTGGTGGTCGGCGGCAACGCCGACTCGATCGGCAACTACCTGGGCCAGCGCCACCGCAGCGGGCTGTCCCTCACCGAGGCGGTCAAGGTCGCCGTGGACTCCCTCGCCCGGGATCCCAACGGCGGCAGCCCGCGCACCCTGACCCCCGAGCAGCTGGAGGTGGCGGTGCTCGACCGCCAGCGCTTCCAGCAGCGCAAGTTCAAGCGCATCCTGGGCGGCCAGCTCGCCCGGCTGCTCGACGGGGACGAGTCCGCCGAGACGGACGACGAGGAGAAGCCGGCGGCCGCCCCGTCGGCGGACTCGGACTAGCAGGACGGGAGCGGTCCCGTACGGCGGCTGTCCGCCGTCGTACGGGACCACCCCGGAGGCCCTCTCAGAGAACGGATGCCTCGTGACTCCTCACCGACGGTCGAGACCGCGGGACTTCGAGCCCGCCTGACGGCCGGCCCCGGACAAGCCCTGCCCGCTGCCGAAGCAGGGGATCAGCCTTCAAGGCCTGCTGCGGCCTGGCGCCGCAGAGTTCAGGATCCCGATCCGCTCACCGGCCACAACCGGTGATTCCTTCGAAAGAAGGTGCCATGGACCGCCGAATTTTCGGGCTCGAGAACGAGTACGGAGTCACCTGCACATTCCGGGGGCAGCGACGGCTGTCGCCGGACGAGGTGGCCCGGTACCTCTTCCGCCGCGTTGTCTCCTGGGGCCGCAGCAGCAACGTCTTCCTGCGCAACGGCGCCCGGCTCTACCTCGACGTCGGCTCCCACCCCGAGTACGCCACCCCCGAGTGCGACGACGTCGTGGAGCTGGTGACGCACGACAAGGCGGGCGAGCGCATCCTCGAAGGGCTCCTGGTGGACGCCGAGCGGCGGCTGCACGAGGAGGGCATCGCGGGCGACGTCTACCTGTTCAAGAACAACACCGACTCGGCCGGCAACTCCTACGGCTGCCACGAGAACTACCTGGTGGCCCGGCACGGCGAGTTCTCCCGGCTGGCGGACGTGCTGATCCCCTTCCTGGTGACCAGGCAGCTGATCTGCGGGGCCGGCAAGGTGCTGCAGACCCCGAGGGGCGCGGTGTACTGCGTCAGCCAGCGGGCCGAGCACATCTGGGAGGGGGTCAGCTCCGCGACCACCCGCTCCCGCCCGATCATCAACACCCGTGACGAGCCGCACGCCGACGCCGAGCGGTACCGCCGGCTGCACGTGATCGTCGGCGACTCCAACATGTCCGAGACCACCACCCTGCTCAAGGTCGGCGCCACCGACCTGGTGCTGCGGCTGATCGAGGCTGGCGTGGTGATGCGCGACCTCACCCTGGAGAACCCGATCCGGGCGATCCGCGAGGTCAGCCACGACCTCACCGGCACCCACCAGGTGCGGCTCGCCAACGGCCGGGAGGCCTCCGCCCTGGACATCCAGGAGGAGTACTTCACCAAGGCGCTGGAGTTCGCGGACCGCAAGGGCATCAACACCGGCACCATCGCCACGGTGCTGGAGCTCTGGGGCCGCACCCTGGAGGCCGTCCGCACCGAGAACCTCGACTCGGTGGCCACCGAGATCGACTGGATCATGAAGTACAAGCTCATCGAGCGCTACCGGGCCAAGCACGAGATGAGCATGTCCAACCCGCGGGTGGCCCAGATCGACCTCGCGTACCACGACATCCACCGCCGGCGCGGGCTGTTCTACCTGCTCCAGGGCAAGGGCCAGGCGAAGCGGGTCTCCACGGACCTCAAGACCTTCGAGGCCAAGTCGATCCCGCCGCAGACCACCCGGGCCCGGCTGCGCGGGGACTTCATCCGCCGGGCGCAGGAGCAGCGCCGGGACTTCACGGTGGACTGGGTGCACCTGAAGCTGAACGACCAGGCACAGCGGACGGTGCTCTGCAAGGACCCGTTCCGCTCGGTGGACGAGCGGGTGGAGAAGCTGATCGCGGGGATGTGAGCGGCCCCGGCCCCGATGTGATCTTTGCGGTGTCCGGCCCCGGCGTTGTCTACCGGGGCCGGACACCGCCTGGGCATACGCTGTCCGTCGAGTCCGGAGACCGACTTTGACCGACAGTTAGGAACACCGTGCGTCGCACCGCCGGTTTGCTTCTCACCCTGCCGCTGCTGCTGGCGGTCGCCTGCAGCAGCTCCACCAAGGCGGCCAGCCCGGCCTCGCCCACGGCGTCCAGCGCGGCCCCCACCGTGCCGTCGCCGGTGAGCGAGGCCTCGCCGATGCCGACGCTGTCCGGTGGCGGGTTCGGAAGCAAGGCCACCATCACCCTCCCCGAGGGCCAGCCCAGCGGCCAGTTCGTGGTGAACACCGTCAGCGAGGGCGACCGCTCCACGGTCAACAAGGGCGACTGGGTGACGGTCAACTACACGGCGAAGGACTGGACGACCGGCAAGGACCTGCCGAGCTCCTACGACGAGGGCGGCAAACCGCAGCTGTACCAGGCCGGCAGCGGGCAGCTGGTGCCCGCCTTCGACCAGAGCGTGCTCGGCAAGAAGGTCGGCAGCCGGCTGCTGGTGGTGGCGCCGCCGGCCGCCGCGTTCGGTAACCAGGGCAGCGGTCAGCTCGGGGTGTCCGGCGGGGACACCGTGGTGTTCGTGCTGGACATCATGGAGAGCCTGCCGCAGGACTCCACGCTCTCGGGTGCGATGACGCAGCCGCCGGCGACGCTGCCGCAGGTGAAGGACAACGGCAAGGCCGCGGTGACGATCACCATTCCGCCCGGCCAGCCCGCGCCCACCGAGCTCCAGCAGGCGGTGCTGATCAAGGGCGAGGGCAAGCAGGTCAAGAGCGGGCAGACCCTGGTGGTGCAGTACACCGGGGTGCTCTGGAGCAATGGCCAGCAGTTCGACTCGTCCTGGAGCCACGGCGGTGCACAGGCGCTGCAGATCGGCACCGGCAGCGTGATCGAGGGCTGGGACAAGGGCCTGGTCGGGCAGACCGTGGGCAGCAGGGTCGAGCTGGTGGTGCCGCCGGCCCTCGGTTACAAGGACAGCGCCCAGGGCTCGGTGCCGCCGAACTCGACCCTGGTGTTCGTGATCGACATCCTTGAGGCGGTGTAGCGCGGATCCTGTCCGGACAGGGCCAGGCAGCTCAGGCCCCGTCCGGCCGTGTCCGGGGCGGTCCGGCGGTTCTCGCCATGCACCTGGCGGGAATTGTTCCGATGCGCCCTAGGAAGCGACGGGGTGGATTCCGTACGCTTGGGCGGGCGCTCGCACAAGGAAGCGTCCGCCCTCATCCTGACCTGTCATACTGCCCTCGCACTGTGGTAGGCGCCGCCGATGTGCGGGGTCCGGGCGGCAGTGCGACCGCACCCCGGCGATCACGACGCCGGCCGTAGACCTCGAAGACCTCGTGGCGAGATGGATGGGGAGTCATGTCTGAGAAAGCGTCGAGCCCGGGCGGGGCCGGCACCGCGAACGGAAACTCCGCCGGGGACCCGGCAGACTCGCGGCCCGGCGGTCCGCTTCCGGGTGACGGCGAGTCGATCGTCGTACCGCCGTCGATCCTGAAGCAGCAGGCGGGCTGGGCCCAGCCCGGCCAGGCCCCGCGGCCGGCCGGTGGGACGAAGACCGAGGACACCCCGCAGATCTTCGCGTCGAACGTGCGCCGCCAGGACAGCT
This sequence comes from Kitasatospora sp. NPDC048239, assembly GCF_043202015.1. Taxonomy (NCBI): domain Bacteria; kingdom Bacillati; phylum Actinomycetota; class Actinomycetes; order Kitasatosporales; family Streptomycetaceae; genus Kitasatospora; species Kitasatospora sp. NPDC048239. The sequence goes on from NZ_JBICZP010000006.1 coordinate 60,830, forward strand.
CCGAGGCCGGCTACGACGAGAACCCGCCCGGGGTCGGCCGACTCGGCGTGATCCTCGGCACCGTGCTCGCCGTGCTGCTGGTCGGCAGCGGCATCACGCTGTACGTGGTCAACCGCGACGGCGGCGACAAGGCCGACACCGCCGCCAAGCCGGACGCCGCCAAGAGCGCCCCGGCCACGCCGACCGCCGACCCGGTGCCGCCGATCAAGGACAGCGCCAAGGTGATGCCGACGATCACCGGTGCGTTCGGCACCAAGGCCGGCATCGAGGTGCCCGCCGAGCAGTCCGACGGCAGCTTCGTGGTGAAGGTCCTCTCCGAGGGCACCGGCGCCAAGGTCGAGAAGAACTCCTGGACCTCGGTCGACTACACCGCCAAGGACTGGACGACCGGCAAGGACATCCCCAGCTCGTACGACGACAAGGGCAAGCAGCAGATCTTCCAGGCCGGCATGGACGCGCTGATCCCGGCGCTGGACCAGGCCGTGCTCGGCAAGAAGGCCGGCAGCCGGCTGCTCGTGGTGGCCCCGCCGGCCGCCGCGTTCGGCTCGCAGGGCAACCCGAGCATGTCGATCGGCGCCAAGGACAACCTGGTGTTCGTCATCGACATCCGCAACAGCAACGCCCCGGACGCCGTGGTCAGCGGCACCGTCACCCCGCCGCCCGCGGACTTCCCGCAGGTCAAGGACAACGGCAAGAAGCCGGCCGACATCACCCCGATCGCCGGCGCCGCCGACCCGACCGAGCTGAAGTCCCACGTCCTGATCAAGGGCACCGGTCCCAAGGTGGAGAAGGGCGAGAAGATCGTCGTCCAGTACACCGGCGCGCTGTTCAAGGACGGCAAGGTCTTCGACTCCTCGCTGAGCAAGGGCCAGGCGTTCTCCTTCCCGCTCGGCGGCGGCCAGGTCATCGCCGGCTGGGACCAGGGCCTGGAGGGCCAGACCGTGGGCAGCCGGGTCGAGCTGGTGATCCCCGCCTCGCTCGGCTACAAGGACCAGGCGCAGGGCGACATCCCGGCCAACTCCACCCTGGTGTTCGTGGTCGACATCCTGGATGCGGGCGTCGGCTGATCCACTTTCGGGTGACAATGGTGTGCGTGTGACCTTCGGGCCCGGCCGCGTGGCCGGGCCCGGACGGGCGGCGGGCGCCCGTACCGTGGTCCGGGAAACGGACCGGGGTGCGGGCGCCCGCCGCTTGGTCATGAATGGAACCAACCGCGAGAAGAGGCAGTAGTGAGCAACAAGACGAAGCCGGAGATCGACTTCCCGATCGGTGAGCCGCCGGTCGAGCTGAAGATCCGCGACATCGAGGTCGGCACCGGCGAGGAGGCCAAGCCCGGCCAGGTCGTCGAGGTGCACTATGTCGGTGTCACCTTCGCGACCGGCGAGGAGTTCGACGCCAGCTGGAACCGCGGCAGCAGCTTCAAGTTCCCGCTCGGCGGCGGTCGCGTCATCAAGGGCTGGGACCAGGGCGTCGCCGGCATGAAGGTCGGCGGCCGCCGCGAGCTGACCATCCCGCCCCACCTGGCCTACGGCAACCAGTCGCCGAGCCCGCTCATCCCGGCCGGCTCGACCCTGATCTTCGTGGTCGACCTGCTCGGCGTCTGACACCGTCCGACACCGGCCGCTCCACCGGGCCGCACCCCTCCTCCGGGGTGCGGCCCGCGGCATTTCCGGACGCGGCTTTTGCACTGCGTACCGCTACCGGTACGGTCGGTCCCGCCGGGTCGACAATTGCCCGGCGGGCGCACCCCGCGCGCGGCGCGGCACACCGGAAGGGTCAGCGATGGCGATCGCCAAGGCAGAGCGGCTGATGAATCTCGCCCTGTGCCTGATGAACACCAGACGGCCGCTCTCCAAGAAGGAGCTGCGGGAATCCATCGAGGCGTACCGCGAGGCCTGGCAGAACAGCAGCGAGGACGCCTTCAACCGGATGTTCGAGCGGGACAAGGACGACCTGCGCGAACTCGGTCTGGTGATCGACGTCGACGAGAACGCCCTCGACGGCGAACTCGGCTACCTCGCCCGCGCCGACCGCAACCGCCTGCCGGAGATCGCCCTCGACGCCGAGGAGGCCGCGGCCCTCACCCTGGCCGCCCGCGTCTGGCAGCAGGCCAAGATGTCCGGCGCCGCCAGCGGAGCCCTGCAGAAGCTGCGCGCGGCCGGCGTCCCCTTCACCGAGACCGAGGGCCGCACCGCCCTGGAGCCGCGCATCCCCGCCCGCGAGGCCGCCTTCGAACCGCTGCTCACCGCCGCCCGCGACCGCCGCCCGGTCACCTTCGAGTACCGCAAGGCCGGCGCCGCCACCGCCGAGCAGCGCAGCGTCGAGCCCTGGGCCCTGGAGTGCTGGCGCGGCCACTGGTACCTGGCCGGCTGGGACCGCGACCGCGGCGACGCCCGGGTGTTCCGGCTCAGCCGGATCACCGCCAAGGTCCGCGCCCGCACCGGCGCCTTCCTCGGCGCCGTACCCGAGCACGTGGACGTCCGCGCCACCGTCGCCAAGTTCGCGGGCGAGGGCGCCACCGCGACCGCCGCCGTCAAGGTCCGCCGCGGCGCCGGGTTCCCGCTGCGCACCAAGGCGCTCAGCACCCGCCGGATCGACGAGGCCTGGGACGAGCTGGAGATCCCGTACGGCAACGGGCTGGGCGCCGACCTCGCCGAGTTCGGACCGGACGTCCTGGTCCTCGGACCGGAGGAGCTGCGCGCCGACGTGATCGAGCGGCTGCGCGCGGTGGCCGCCGTGGAACCGGTCACCGCCGTGGAGCCGGTCACCGCCGTTGGAGAGGGAGCACAGGCATGAGCAACGCCATCGACCAGACCCGCCGGATGCTCTCGCTGGTCACCTACCTGCGCGAGCGGCCGGGCGCCGAGGTGGCCGAGGTGGCCCGCGCCTTCGGCATCACCGAACGCGAGCTGATCGGCGACCTCAACGTGCTGCCCATGTGCGGCACCAGCTTCCGCGGCGGCGACCTGCTCGACATCGACACCGACGGCGAGCGGATCTGGTGGCACAACGTCGACGATGTCGCCCAGCCGCTGCGGCTGGCCGCCGACGAGGCGACCGCGCTGCTGGTCGCCGCCCGCGCGGTGGCCGGCCTGCCCGGACTGCGGGCGGGCGACCGCGAGGCGCTCACCCGGGCCGTCGCCAAGATCGAGAACGCCGCCGGGGACAGCGCCGAGGGCAGCGCCCGGGTCGGCGTCACCTTCGAGGCCGAGAGCCACGTCTTCGCCGACATCGACCGCGCGCTCAGCGAGGGCCGCCGGCTCTGGCTGCGCTACTACTCGCACGGGCGCGGCGGGATGACCGAGCGCGAGGTCGACCCGATCCGACTGCTCACCGAGGGCCACACCTACCTCGAGGCCTGGTGCCGGACCTCCGAGGACCACCGGATGTTCCGGCTCGACCGGGTCGCCGAGATCAAGGTGCTCGACGCCCCCGCCGACCCGCCGCGCCGGGAGCCCCGCGACCTCTCCGGCGGACTGGTCAACCCGTCCGCCGACGACCCCGAGGTGGTCGTCGAGGTGACCTCCGGCGGCCGCTGGGTCGCCGAGTACTACACCCACGACCGCGCCGAGGAACTGCCCGACGGCGGCCTGCGGATCACCCTGCGCAGCGCCGACCCCTCCCAGCTGCGCCCGCTGGCGCTGCGGCTGGGCCGGGACGGCCGGATCGTCTCCCCGCCCGAGCTCGTCGAGCAGGCGCGGTCGGCGGCGCTGGAGGCGCTGGCCGGGTACGGGGACGGACGGGACTGAGCCGTGGAGCCGGGTACCAGATTCAAGGTGTACTGCTCGGAGTGCCGCGAGAAGGTGGAGCTGCCGACGGAGGAGTTCCGCCTGACCTTCGGTCGGACTCCGGACCAGGCCCACTACAGCTTCGGCTGCCCGCTCTGCGGGGCGGCGGTGCGCAAGGCCGCCGGGGAGAAGATCGTCGCGGCGCTGACCGGCGCCGGGGTGCGCACCATGCGGCTCGTCCCGGTGGAGGGCGCCGCGACGGCGGGCGGACCCGGGCCGGCCGCGGGCGGCCCGCAGTCGGGCGGCGGCCAGGCCAGGGGCGCGGGCCAGGGCACTGTCCAGGGCGGGAGCGTCGTCCAGGCCGGGGGACTGTTCCCGGGCGGGGGACTCGTCCCGGCCGAGGGCTGAGCAGGGCCACCGGGCCCGGCGGATAGGGTGGTGCCCATGTCCTGGATGCTCGTCGCCGCCGTACTGCTCGCCACCGCCGGGCTGCTGGTCCTCGGGGTCCTCGCGGTCCGGCTCTGGCTGGACGTACGGGCCCTGGCCAAGGGAGTGGACGCCGCCTCCCGGGCGCTGGCCGAGGCGGCCGGCGACCTCGCGGCGGCGGTGCCCGGGCGCTGAGGCGCCGGGTGAGCCGTACCACGGCCCGGTCGTGAGCGGTACGGGGGCTGATGCGCGCGGGGGGCGTCGGGTTACCCTCTCAGCAGGCTCCTGAGGTGCGACGGGGGCCGCTGTCCCGTTCGGGCGGCCGTCGTCCAGGTGTCACCCGCAGCGGTTACCATCCCCGCAGCGAGCGGCCTGTCGGTGCCGCCATGACTGAAGGTGGTCGAGCATGCGGATCTCGCCGACCGCGATCCTGGTGGTCGTGGTCCTTGCCATTCTGCTTTTCGGCGCCAAGCGGCTGCCCGACCTGGCGCGCTCGCTCGGCCAGTCGCTGCGGATCCTGAAGAGCGAGACCAAGGCGATGCGCTCCGACGGCGCGCAGGACGCCGACGCGCCGGCTCAGCCGCCCGCGTCCGCGGTGGGCGCCGAGTCCGGGGCGGCCAGGACCATCCAGGCCGCCCCCGGCGCGTCCGCGACGGCCCGGCCGGTGGCCGAGCCGGCCTCCGGGCAGTCCGCGCACCCCGCCCCGGACGGCGGACAGCCGCGGTGAGCGGCACGCCCGCCGCAGGTGAGGCGGGCGATCCACGTACGGGACGCGCCGCACGTGACCATGGAGGCCCGCCGACCGGCGGGCCTCGACGCACGAGTTGAGGACCGGGGTTGAGCAAGCTCTCCAAGGCGTCGAAGGCGCCCAAGGATCCTGACGGGCGGATGGCGCTCGCCGACCACCTGCGGGAACTGCGGAACCGCGTGGTCAAGTCGGTCCTGGCGATCGTGATCGTCACGATCGTTGCGGCGATCTACCACAAGCAGATCGAGGACTTCCTGCTGAAGCCCCTGCCGCACTGCACGCCGGAGACCTCCTCCCAGTTCCACGGCAAGTGCGCCCAGGTCTCCAACATCGGTCTGACCGCCGGTTTCACCTGGATGCTCAAGGTGTCGCTGACGGCCGGTGTGGTCGCGGCCGTGCCGATCTGGCTCTACCAGGTGTGGGCCTTCATCGCGCCCGGCCTGCACAAGCACGAGAAGAAGTACACGGTCATCTTCATGGCCTGCGGGGCGCCGCTGTTCCTGGCCGGCGTGAGCTGCGCCATCCTGGTGCTGCCGACCACGGTGGACGTGCTGATCTCGTTCACGCCGAACAACACCACGCCGATCCTGCCGCCCGAGGACTACCTCGACATCGCCACCCGGATGGTGCTGGTCTTCGGCCTCGCCTTCGAGTTCCCGCTGCTCCTGGTGATGCTGAACATCGTCGGCATGGTCACCGGCAGGCGGCTGCTCGGCTGGTGGCGCGGCATCGTGATGGCCATCACCGTGTTCGCCGCCTTCGCGACGCCGAGCGCCGATCCGGTCAGCATGCTGGTGCTCGCCGCGCCGATCTGGGCGCTGTACTTCGTCGCGGTCGGGATCGCCATCGTGAACGACAAGCGCAAGGCCAGGCGCAATCCGGACCTCGCGCTGGACGACGAGGAGGCCTCGCAGCTGGACCTCAGCGTCCAGCCGGTCTCCGGGGCCGAGGCGGTGGAGGCCTCCACCGCGCCGGTGGCGAGCGCACCCGTGCCGGCCGCCCGTCACGAGCAGATGGACGACATCACCTGATCGTCCGGTGATCGTCCGGCCAGGAGCCCCGGTCCGCCGAGTGTCGGCTGGCCGGGGCTTCTTTGCGCCGGTTTGGCCGTTTGGCGGGGTGGTCTTGGCAGGCGGGATGGCATGTGACATATTACTGACGTGCCCAAGTCCAAGACCTCCCTGGATGTCGTCGTGGTCGGTGCCGGCGTGGTCGGTGCCGCCTGCGCCTACTACGCCGCCCGCGCCGGACTCTCCGTCGCCGTCGTCGACCGCGGCCCGGTCGCCGGCGGCACCACCGGGGCCGGTGAGGGCAACCTCCTGGTCTCGGACAAGGAGCCCGGCCCCGAGCTGGACCTCGCGCTGTTCAGTACCGGGCTCTGGACCGAGCTCGCCGAGAGCCTCGGCGAACACGTCGAGTACGAGCCGAAGGGCGGCCTGGTGGTCGCGGCGACCCCGGCCCGGCAGGACGCCCTGCGCGCCTTCGCCGCCGAGCAGGCCGCGGTCGGCGTCGTCGCCGAGGAGATCCCCGGCGAACGGCTGCAGGAGCTCGAACCGCACCTCGCATCCGGCCTGGCCGGCGGCTTCCTCTACCCGCAGGACGCCCAGGTCCAGCCCGCCCTGGCCGCCGCCCACCTGCTGCGCGCCGCCCGCCGCGACGGTGCGCTGCTGTACACCGGCGAGACGGTCGGGGCGGTGCGGACCGGGCCGGACGGCGCCGTGCTCGGCGTCGACACCGACCGGCGCAGGCTGGACGCGCCCGCCGTGGTCAACGCGGCCGGCACCTGGGGCGGCGAGCTGGCCGCCCTGGCCGGGGTGCACCTGCCGGTGCTGCCCCGGCGCGGGTTCGTCCTGGTGACCGAGCCGCTGCCGCGGATCGTCCGGCGCAAGGTCTACGCCGCCGACTACGTCGCGGACGTCGCCAGCGGGTCGGCGGCGCTGCAGACCTCGGCGGTCGTCGAGGGAACGCCCGGCGGACCGGTGCTGATCGGCGCCAGCCGGGAGCGGGTCGGCTTCGACCGGACGCTCTCGGTGGAGGTGCTGAACCGGCTCGCGGCGCAGGCCGCCGCGCTGTTCCCCGTCCTGGCGGACGTGAACGTGCTGCGCGCCTACCGGGGCTTCCGGCCGTACCTGCCCGACCACCTGCCCGCGATCGGCGCCGACCCGCGGGTGCCCGGGCTCTACCACGCCTGCGGCCACGAGGGCGCGGGCATCGGGCTGGCCCCGGCCACCGGGCTGCTGATCAGCGAGCAGCTGGTCGGGAAGGCGCCCTCGCTGGACCTCACGCCCTTCAGGGCGGACCGGTTTCCGGTCGATGCTTGACCGTCGGTGCACTTTGCAAAGAGCCTGATGACTTTGCAAAGTGGATTGCCACTTTGCAAAGTGCACCGACGGCCGATCCGGGACCGGCTCCCGGCTCACGGCCTGCCCCATGCCCCGCCCCCTGTCCTGCTCGGCACCGTTGCCCAGCACCTCGCTCAGCACCCGCTCAGCCTCCCGATCGGAACGGAGACGCCGCCGATGCGCCGAACCCCCGCCGCCCTGGTCAGGGCGGTACCCGGCACCGCCCACACCATCGAGTTCGACGGGCGACCGGTGACCGCACTGCCCGGGCAGTCGATCGCCGCCGCCCTGTGGGCGGACGGCGTGCTGGCCTGGCGCACCACCCGGGTCGGCGGCAGGCCGCGCGGGGCGTTCTGCGGAATCGGCGCCTGCTTCGACTGCCTGGCGGTCGTCGACGGCCGCCCCAACCAGCGGACCTGTCTGATCCCCGCCGAGCCCGGCACCACCGTCACCACCCAGGAGGGCAACGGCCGTGCCGACCTCGCCGTCTGACGCCCGCCACCCCGGGTACGACCTCGCGGTGATCGGAGCCGGCCCGGCCGGCCTCGCCGCCGCCGTCACCGCCGCCGACCTCGGGCTGCGCTGCGCCCTGCTCGACGCGGGCCCGCGCACCGGCGGCCAGTACTACCGCCACCCCGCGCCCGGTCTCGGCGCCGCCCGGCCGGACCGGCTGCACCACGGCTGGTCCGTCTACACCGACCTGGCCGACCGGCTCGCCGCACACCAGGAGATCGGCCTGGTCGACTTCCTGGGCGGACACCAGGTCTGGGCGCTGGAGCGCACCGGCGAGGCGGCCGACGCCTGGGCGGTGCACGTCACGCTCGGCGCGCAGGCCGAGGAGCGGGCCACCGTCCGGGCCCGCGCCGTCCTGCTGGCCACCGGGGCCTACGAGCGGCAGCTGCCGTTCCCCGGCTGGACGCTGCCCGGCGTGGTCACCGCCGGCGGAGCGCAGGCGATGCTCAAGGCGGGCCTGGTCCTGCCCGGCCGACGGATCGTGGTGGCCGGCAGCGGACCGCTGCTGCTGGCGGCCGCATCCTCCCTGGTCACCGCCGGTGCCGAGGTGCCCGCGGTGGTCGAGGCCACCGACTACCTCGGCTACGCCCGGCGCCCCGGCGTGCTGGCCGCCGTCCCGGCCAAGCTCGTCGAAGGTGCCGGCCACGGCACCGCCCTGCTGCGCCACGGCGTCCGGCTGCGTCGCCGCAGCGCCGTCGTGGAGGCGCACGGCACCGACCGGGTCACCGCCGTCACGGTGGCCCGGTTGGACGCCGACTGGCGGCCGGTGGCCGGCACCGAGCGGCGGATCGCCTGCGACGCCGTCGCCGTCGGGCACGGACTGCTGCCGCAGATCGAGCTGGCCGTCGAGCTGGGCGCCGACACCCGGGCCGTCGCCGACGGCGCGGTCGCGCTGAAGGTCGACGCCCGGATGCGCACCACCGTCCCCGGCCTCTGGGCGGCGGGCGAGACCTGCGGCGTCGGCGGCGCCGACCTGGCGATCACCGAGGGGGAGCTGGCCGCGCACGCCGTGGCCGACCGGCTCCCGCACGCCGCCCTGCTGCGCCGCCGCTCCCGGCTGCGGGCCTTCGCGGACCTGATGGCCGCCGCCCACCGCCCCGGCCCCGGCTGGACGGGGTGGCTGCGCCCGGACACCGACGTCTGCCGCTGCGAGGAGGTCCCCGCGGCCCGGATCACGGAGGCCGTGGAGGAGCTGGGCGCCGGCGACGCCCGGACGGTCAAGCTGCTCACCCGGGCCGGGATGGGCTGGTGCCAGGGCCGGATGTGCGGTCCGGCCGTGGCCGCGCTGGCCGGCGGCGGGGAACCGACCGCCGACCGGCGTCCGCTGGCCTGTCCGGTGCCGCTCTCGCAGCTCGCCGCAGGCGCACCGGACTGACCTGGACCCCGTTTCCCGGCCGGATCGCACCCGGTCGGGAAACGGCTTTCGAACCTGCGGGCGTAGGTACTTGCCCTCGCCCGCGCCCTCTAATAAAATGTCACACCTCACCAAGGAGTCCCTCGTGTCCAACACCCCGTACGACACCACTCGTCCTTGGCGCGGCGTCATGGTCGCCACCACGATCCCGCTGCGCTCGGACCTCTCCGTCGACTACGACGCCTACGCCGACCACGTCCGCTGGCTGATCGACTCCGGCTGCGACGGCGTCGTCCCCAACGGCTCGCTGGGGGAGTACCAGACCCTCACCGACGAGGAGCGCCGCCGGATCGTCACGGTCGCCGTCGAGGCGGCCGGCGACGGCGCCCGCGTCATGCCCGGCGTGGCCGCCTACGGCAGCGCCGAGTCCCGCCGCTGGGCCGAGCACGCGGCCGAGGCCGGCGCCGGCTCCGTCCTGCTGCTGCCGCCGAACGCCTACCGCGCCGACGAGGCCATCGTCCGCGCCCACTACGCCGAGGTCGCCAAGGCCGGCGTGCCGATCGTGGCGTACAACAACCCGTACGACACCAAGGTCGACCTGGTCCCGTCGCTGCTCGCGAAGCTGCACGCCGAGGGATCGATCGTGGCGGTCAAGGAGTTCAGCGGCGACGTCCGCCGGGCGTACGAGATCGCCGAGCTGGCCCCCGGGCTGGACCTGCTGATCGGCGCCGACGACGTGCTGCTGGAGCTGGCCGTGGCCGGCGCCGTCGGCTGGATCGCCGGCTACCCGAACGCCCTGCCGGAGGCCACCGTCGCGCTCTACCGCGCCGCGGTCGCCCGCGACCTGGACGTCGCGCTGCCGCTCTACAAGGCGCTGCACCCGCTGCTGCGCTGGGACTCCAAGACCGAGTTCGTCCAGGCCATCAAGCTCTCCCAGGACATCGCCGGCCGCCCCGGCGGCCCGACCCGGCCGCCGCGCCTGCCGCTGTCCCCGGAGATCGAGACGGCCGTCCGCGCGGCCACCGAGAAGGCGCTCGCCGAGGGCCTCGCGTAGTACGCGCGCGGCTCGACAAGCCCGGGATCGGCCGGCTGCGGGGGCAGCCGGCCCGGCCCCACCACACCCCCCACCCGACGGGAGTCACACCCACATGCGCAGCCGCCACGTGTTCCACGCCGTCGACTCGCACACCGAGGGCATGCCCACCCGGGTCATCACCGGAGGGTTCGGGGTCATCCCCGGCGCCACGATGGCCGAGCGCCGGGTGCACTTCCAGCAGCACCTGGACCACTTCCGCACCCTGCTGATGTACGAGCCCCGCGGCCACGCCGCGATGAGCGGCGCGATCCTGCAGCCGCCGACCCGGCCGGACGCGGACTTCGGCGTGCTCTACATCGAGGTGTCCGGCCTCCTGCCGATGTGCGGGCACGGCACCATCGGCGTCGCCACCGTCCTGGTGGAGACCGGCATGGTCCCGGTGGTGGAGCCGGTCACCACCATCCGGCTGGACACCCCCGCCGGACTGGTCGTCGCCGAGGTGCAGGTCGAGGACGGTGCGGCCAAGGCCGTCACGATCCGCAACGTGGCCTCGTACAGCGTCGCGCTGGACCGCAAGATCGAGGTGCCCGGATACGGCACGGTCGGCTACGACCTCGCCTACGGCGGCAACTTCTACGCCATCCTGCCGCTCGCCGAGTTCGGGCTGCCGTTCGAGCGCGAGCGCAAGCAGGAGATCCTGGACGCGGGCCTGGCCCTGATGGACGCGATCAACTCGGGCCCGGACCGGCCGGTGCACCCCGACAACCCGTCCATCCACAGCTGCCACCACGTCCAGCTGCTCGCTCCCGGCTCCACCGCCGAGCACTCCCGGCACGCGATGGCCATCCACCCCGGCTGGTTCGACCGCTCGCCCTGCGGCACCGGCACCTCCGCGCGGATGGCCCAGCTGCACGCGCGGGGTGAGCTGCCGATCGGCCGGGACTTCCGCAACGACTCCTTCATCGGGACGACCTTCACCGGTCGCCTGGTCGAGGAGACCGAGGTGGCCGGGCACCCCGCAGTGGTGCCCACCGTCACCGGACGGGCCTGGATCACCGGCACCGCCCAGTACTTCCTCGACCCGAGCGACCCGTTCCCGGCCGGGTTCCTGCTCTGAACCGCCTGAACACCCTGAAGGGCTGCCTGCTGTGACGATCCTTTCGTACAACCCCGCCGATCCCGAGGACCTCGTGGCCGAGGTCGACGCACCCGGTGTCGAAGCGGTGCGGGCCACCGTCGGCCGGGCCCGGACCGCGCAGGCCGGGTGGCTCGCCGCCGGTGCCGGTGCCCGCTCCGCCGCGCTCACCCGGATCGCCGAGCTGGTCGAGGCGAACGCCGAGGAACTGGCGGCGCTGGTCGTCCGCGAGGTCGGCAAGCCGCTCGCCGAGGCGCGGGGCGAGGTCGCCCGCACCGCCGCGATCTGGCGCTACTACGCGCAGGCGCCGTTCGCGGCGTCCGGCGCCGTGCACGAGACCGCCGCCGGGCCGGGGCTGCTGCTCACCCGCCGCCGCCCGTACGGGGTGGCCGGGCTGGTCACGCCGTGGAACTTCCCGTTGGCGATCCCCACCTGGAAGGCCGCCCCGGCGCTGGCCGTCGGCAACTCCGTGGTGCTCAAGCCGTCCTCGGAGGCGATCGGCTGCGCGCTGCGGCTGGCCGGGCTGATCGCGGAGGCCGGTCTGCCGACGGACGTCTTCACCGTGCTGCCGGGCGGCGGCGCGGAGGGCGGCGAGCTGGTCGGCAGCGCCGACGTCGTCTCGTTCACCGGATCCACCGGGGTGGGCCGGCAGGTCGTCCGGACCGCCACCGAGCGCGGCATCCCGGTCCAGGCCGAACTCGGCGGGCTGAACGCGGCACTGGTCCTTCCGGACGCCGACATGGCGCAGGCCGCCGCTCACCTGGCCGCCGCGATCGCCGGGTACGCCGGGCAGAAGTGCACCGCCACCAGCCGGGTGATCGCCGTCGGCGCGGCGTACGAGCCGCTGCGGGCCGCCCTGGTGAAGGCCCTGGAGCAGGTCGACGACACGTCGTGCGGGCCGGTCATCAACTCCGCGACCCGGGACGAGATCGTCGCGGCCGTGGCCTCGGCCCGTGACGCCGGGGCCGAGGTGCTGACCGGCGGCGGCGCACCGGAGCGGACCGGCTGGTACCTCGCCCCGACCCTGGTCGCCGACGTGCCGGACGACCACCCGCTGCGGCGCGAGGAGTTCTTCGGCCCGATCGCCGTGCTGCACGCGGCGGCCGACCTGGACGAGGCGATCGCGCTCGCCAACGACACCCCGTACACGCTGTCGGCCTCGGTGCACACCCGCGACCTGGACGCGGCGCTGGCCGCCGCCGACCGGCTGGACGCGGGCATGATCCGGGTCAACGCCCCGTCCAGCGGCGTCGACTTCCACCTGCCGTTCGGCGGGGCCAAGGGCGCCAGCCACGGCGACCGCGAACAGGGCGCCGCCGCACTGGACTTCTACACCACCAGCCGGACGGTGACGCTGCTTCCGGCCGGGGGCGCGTCGTGATCGTCGAGACGGTCGACTACCACGCGGCCGGCGAGCCGTTCCGGATCGTCCTGACCGGCGCGCCGGTGATCCCCGGGGACAGCGTCGCCGAGCGGCGGGCCATCGCGCTCGGCGCGGGCGGCGAGGCGACGGCCCCGCGGCCGAGCGCGCTGGACGACGTCCGGCGGCTGCTGACCCGCGAACCGCGCGGCCACGCCGGGATGTACGGGGGCTTCCTGGTGCCGCCGGACGACGACGAGGCCCACCTCGGCGTGCTGTTCTGGCACAAGGACGGCTACTCCACCGCCTGTGGGCACGGCACCATCGCGCTCGGCGCCTGGGCGGTGGACTCCGGTCTGGTCGCGGCCCCGGACGACGGTGTCGCCCGGGTGCGGATCGACGTCCCCTCCGGGCGGGTCACCGCCACCGTCCACCGCGCGGGCGGGCGGACCACCGGGGTGACCTTCCGCAACGTGCCGACCGTGGTCAGTGCGCTGAAGCTCCCGGTGGAGACGTCCCGCGGGGTCGTGGAGGTCGCCGTCGCGCACTCCGGCGCCTGCTACGCCTCGGTTCCGGCGGCGGCGCTGGGCCTGTCGGTGGCCACCGCGCAGCTGCCCGAACTGACGGAGGCCGGTCGGGAGATCCGTGCGGCGCTGGCCGGCTCGCCCGCCGTGCGCAACACCGAGGATCCGCGGCTGTCCGGCGTGTACGGGGTCATCCTGTACGACGAGCTGCCCGACACGCCGTCCGGCCCGCACCAGCGCAACGTCACCGTCTTCGCCGACGGCCAGATCGACCGCTCCCCGTGCGGCTCCGGCACCTCCGCCCGCCTCGCGGTGCTCACCGCCGAGGGGCGGCTGGCACCCGGCGAGGAGCTGCGGCACGAATCGGTGATCGGGACGGAGTTCACCGGCCGGGTGCCCTCGGGCGGCGACCCGCTGGCCGGCGGCGTGGTCACCGAGGTCACCGGCACGGCGTACCGCACCGGTGAGCACCGCTTCCTGCTGGACGCGCAGGACGAGCTGGGTGCGGGGTTCCTGCTGTGACCGACCCCCGCGCGGCCGCGGACCCCGCGGCCGCCCCCCTCCTGTCCGGCGCGGCCGCTGAGCCGCTCCCGCGCGTCGCGCCGGGCGCCGTCGACCTGACCCCCGCGCAGGCGGCGGACGCCATCGAGCAGGTGCTGCTGGACGGGCTGGACCCGGAGGCCGGGCCGGCCCGCTCGGCCGTGCCGGTGCCCGCCGGCGAGCTGCTGCTGATGCCGGCCGCCTCGGCCCGGTACGCGGGCGTCAAGATCGCCGGGGTGGTGCCCGCCAACCCGGCCGTCGGACTGCCCCGGATCACCGGCAGCTACCTGCTGCTGGACGGCCCGACGCTGCAGCCCCTCGCACTGCTCGACGGTGCGGCGCTGACCGCGCTGCGCACGCCCGCCGTCACCGCCGTCGCGCTGCGCCGGCTGGCCGCGCCCGATGCGGCGCACCTCGTCCTGTTCGGCGCGGGACCGCAGGCGTACGGGCACCTGGACGCGCTGCTCGGGGTGCGCCCGCTGACCCGGGTGACGGTGGTCGCCCGGCGCGCGGAGCCCGCCGAGGCGCTGGCCGCGTACGCCCGCCGGCGCGGGCTGGAGGCCGTCGTCGGTACGGCGTCCGCGGTGGCCCACGCCGACCTGGTGGTCTGCTGCACCACGGCCCGCACCCCGCTGTTCGACGGCGCCCTGGTGCCCGACCACGCGGTGGTCGCGGCTGTGGGCTCCCACGAGCCGCAGGCGCGCGAGGTGGACACCGTGCTGGTCCGCCGCGCCGCGCTGTACGTGGAGGCGCGCGCCGCCGCCCTGCGCGAGGCGGGCGACCTGCTGGCGGCGGGCGTCACCGGCGCGGACACGCTGTGGAACCTGGCCGAGCTGGTGCGCGGCGAAGTCCCGGTGCCGGCCGACCGCCCGCGCTTCTTCAAGAGCGTCGGGATGGCCTGGCAGGACCTCGCCGTCGCGGCGGAGGTCCACCGCCAGGGCGGCTGACCGGGCGGGAGCAGGGCGACGGAAAGGCTGCGGCCGGTGCGGCGGGGAGGGATCCCCCGCCGCACCGGCCGCTTCTGCGTGCACGTCGCCGCGGAGTGCCGGGTGCCGGGTGCTGCGGAGTCGGGTCAGCGGTAGGTGTTGATCAGACGGGCCAGGTGCCGGCCGGCCAGGTGCAGCGGCTCCTCGCTGCGGGCCACCTGGGCGGCGAGCTCCGCGCCCTCCAGGGTGTTGATGGCGGTGGCGGCGAGCTCGCGGGCGTCGTCCCCGCCGATCCCGGCCGCGCGCAGTTTCGCCTCCACGACGGCGCGCCAGTGGGCGAAGGCCTCCGCGACGGCCTCCTCGATCGCGGGCGCGCGCCCGACCGTCTCCAGCGCGGTGGTGGTGATCGGGCAGCCGTCCTGCCACCCGGACTCGCGAAGCCCCTCGGCCAGCAGCCGGGTGCAGACCACGACCGCGTCGGCCGGGTCGTCGACCGCGGCCAGCCCCTGCCGCAGCAGCTCGGCGAACTCCTGGTCGCCGTGCCGGATCGCCTCGGCCGCCAGCTCCTGCTTGCCGCCCGGGAAGAAGTGGTAGACGGAGCCGAGGGTGGCCTCCGCCTCGCGCGAGATCTGCTTGATCCCGGTGCCCTCGTACCCCTGGCGCCGCAGCAGCCGGGAGGTGGCCCGGACGATCCGCTCGCGGGTGCCGGTGGTGGTCGTCTTCACCCGGCGAGTCTAGGCCCGTCCGGCCGATCTTCTGAATAGAGCGTTCGTTCCGGAGTGTGTTAGCTTCCAGGTGCTGGATAGAGCGATCGTTCTAGTGGAGGGGGAGCTTCCATGCCCAGGAGCCCGACGGCCGAGGGCCAGGCGGCCGCGGCCGCGGCGCCCGCCGTCCCGGTGACCGTGATCGGCCTCGGTCCGATGGGGCGGGCGATGGCCGCCGCCTACCTGGACGCCGGCCACCCCGTGACGGTCTGGAACCGCACCGCCGCCCGGGCCGGGGAGCTGGTGGCCCGCGGGGCCGTCCTGGCGCCGAGCGCTGAGGCGGCGGTGGCCGCCAACGAGCTGGTCGTCCTCAGCCTCGCCGACCACGACGCGGTGCGCGCCGTGCTGGAGTCCGCGGCGCCGGCGCTCGCCGGCCGGGTGATCGTCAACCTCGGCTCGGGCACCCCGGAGCGGGCCCGCGAACTCGCCCGCTGGCTGGCCGGGCGCGGGGCCGCCCAGCTCACCGGCGGCGTCCAGGTGCCGCCCTCGGGGATCGGCGCCCCCGAGTCCGCCACCTTCTACAGCGGGCCGGTCGAGCCGTACCGGCGGCACCGGGCCACCCTGGAGGTGCTGACCGGCGCCGACTACCGGGGCGACGACCCGGGGCTGGCGGCGCTGTACCACCAGATCCGGATGGACCGGTTCTGGAGCTCGCTGGTCGGCCACCTGCACGCCGCCGCGGTCGCCGAGGCCAACGGCATCTCCGCGCGGGACTTCCCGCCCTATGCCGCCTCGACGTTCGGCAGGCCGTAAGGAGTGGGGGGCCGCCGGCCGTTGTCACGGCCGGCGGCCGCTGCCACCATGGGGTGACACGTTCTTCCGGGATGCTCAGGGATCACCCGAATCCCGGACTGTTGCACACTCAACGTAACGTGACATTGTACGCTGGTGTTCAGCAACCACCGGAGGAACACCATGGCCGACCTCAAACCCCGCACCCTGATCTCCGTCCAGGAGCGGCTGCGCGACCAGGTCGCCCACGCGCTGCGCGCCGCCCTCATCTCCGGCGAGCTGCGCCCCGGTGTCGTCTACTCCGCGCCCGCCCTCGCCGCCGACTTCGGGGTCTCCGCCACCCCCGTTCGCGAGGCCATGCTCGACCTCGCCCGCGAGGGCCTGGTCGAGGCCGTCCGCAACAAGGGCTTCCGGGTCACCGAGCTGACCGAGCGCGACCTCGACGACTTCACCGAGATCCGTGCCCTGATCGAGGTCCCCACCATCGGCCGGGTCACCCGCTCCGCCGCCGCCGAGCAGCTGGAGGCCCTGCGCCCGCAGGCCGAGGCGATCGTCGCGGCGGCCCGCAAGCACGACCTGATCGGCTATCTGGAGGCCGACCGCCAGTTCCACCTCGACCTGCTGGGCCTGGCCGGGAACGCCCGCCTGGTCGAGGTCGTCGGCGACCTGCGCAAGCGCTCCCGGCTCTACGGCCTCAACCGGCTCGACCAGCGCGGCGAGCTGGTCTCCTCCGCCGAGGAGCACCTGGAGCTGCTCGACCTGATGATCTCCGGCGACGCCGCCGCCGCCGAGGAGTGCATGTCCCGCCATCTCGGCCACGTCCGCTCGCTCTGGGCGGCCGGCCGGGAGGAGTCGCCGGAGGCGGCCCCGCCGGGGCTTCGGCTGCGGACGCGCTGACGGCCTGCGGCACTCGTTCGGATGAACGCCGATGATCGGGCGGTCATCGGCGCCCGGGCTCCACGGTGATGCTCTCGGCATCGGCAGCCAGGAGGACTTCCATGTCCGCCGCAGCAGTGGAAGAACCGGCCCGAGTCGATCGGGGCGTCGGTGACGCTCTCGGTGGCCGACGTGCTCACCGCCAAGAAGCAGCTCAGGCCGCCGCGGGGACGGTCAGCCGGCCGTCGTGGACCTCCGCGACCTGGTCGACGGCCCTCAGATGGGTGCGGTCGTGGGTGACCAGCACGGTAGCCGTGGCACGGCGGTGGGTGAGATCGGTGATCAGGTCGATCACGGCCGACCCGCGTTCGTGGTCGAGGGCGCTGGTCGGCTCGTCGACGAGCAGGACGGTCGGATCGTTCATCAGGGCGCGGGCGATGTTGACACGCTGGCGCTGACCGCCGGAGAGCTGGTGCGGCCGGCGGCCGGCCTGGTCGCGCAGACCGACGGCGGCGAGGAGTTCAAGGGCCCGGGGCAGGGCGGCGCGCGGGGAGCGGCCGTCCAGGTGGGCCATCACCTGGAGCTGTTCGGCCGCGGTCAGCGAGGGCAGCAGGTTGGCCTGCTGGAAGACGACGCCGATCCGGTGGCGGCGCAGCGCGGTGAGCCCGGCGCGGCCCAGCCCGGTGGTGTCGACGCCGTCGACCACCACCCGGCCGCGGTCCGGGGCGATCAGCGTCGCGGCGACGGCCAGCAGGCTGGACTTGCCGGAGCCGGACGGGCCGACCACCGCGGTGAGCGAGCCCTTGGGGACGGTGAGCGAGACCTCGTCCAGGGCGGTGAGCCGGCCGTCGCCGTCCGGGTAGGTGAGGGTGATGCGGTCGAGGTGCAGGCTCATCGGGCGCTCCCCAGGGCGGTCAGCGGGTCGACGGAGGTGATCCGCCGGATGGACAGGGCCGCGCCGACCGCGCCGAGCGCGATCATCACGGCGGCCGGGAACAGCAGGGTCGGGGCGTCCAGGACGAACGGCACGGCCGGGCCGATCACCGCCCCGGCGGCGAGCGCGATCGCGGTACCCGCGGCCGTACCGAGCACCAGCAGCAGGACGGCCTGGCCGAGCGCGTCCTTCAGCAGGTAGCCGGTGGAGGCGCCGAGCGCCTTGAGCACGGCGACGTCGCCGCTGCGCTGGATCGTCCAGACGGTGAAGAAGGCGCCGATCACCAGGGCCGAGATGGCGAACAGGAACCCGCGCATCAGCTGTAGCGAGCCGTTCTCCGAGGTGTAGGAGCCGATCGCGGCGAGTGCGCCGTCGCGGTCGCGGGTCTCCGTGCCGTACCGGGAGTCGGCGGCGGCGAGGTCCGCGCCGGAGGCGGTGCCGAGGGCGATCACCGTGGCGTGCCCGGCGCCGCCCGGGGCGAGCTGCTGCCAGTCGTCGAGGCCGGTCCAGACGACCGGGGTGTGGCTGTACGAGGCGTCGCCGGCCACCGCCGCGACCCGCAGCGGGCGGCCCGCCAGGGTCAGCTCGGCGCCCGGCCGCAGGCCGCCCAGCTGGTCGGCGGCGGCCTGCGACAGGACGACCCGGCCGGAGCCGGGCTGCGCGCCCGGCGGGGCGAGGGCGGAGCCCTCCGGGACCCCGAAGGCGGCGAGCGCGGCGGTGCGCTGCCCGGCCGCCGCCTTGGTGGTGGCGATGCCGAGCGGCTGCGCCGCCGTGACGCCCGGCTCCCGGGCCCAGCCCTGCCACTGCTCGGGTGTGACCTGGGAGTCGGTGAAGGAGAGCTTCTGGCCGTCGGCCGGCCGGGAGAAGGCCAGGTGGTCGGCGGGCAGCCCGGTGATCGCCGAGATGTTCTGCCGCCCGAGGCCGGCGGTCAGGCCGGACAACAGGCCGACCAGCACGGTGATCAGTACGATGACGCTCCCCATCAGGGCGAACCGCCCCTTGGCGAACCCCAGATCCCTCCAGGCGACGAACACGACGAGCCCTTTCTCCGGTCCCAGTACGACGCTCCCCACAGTGGCCGGGGCGGGGCGGCGCGGGCATCGCACCGGGGATTGGATCCTCGGCGTCCAAGGGCGGAGGCGGAGTTCAACCTTTTGATTGATGCCGGGCGGCGGGGCTGCTCCTAGGCTGGACGGATGGCGACCGAACAACCCCGCACCACCCCCGTCGCCCGCGTACTCCAGGTCTGCCTGCACCTGCTGGTGGCGGGCCTGCTCGGGCTCGCCGTGGCCCGCGCCGCGGCCGGCCGCGGCGGCGATCCGGCGGCGGTCGCCTCCGCCGCGCTCGCGATGGCCGCCGTCTACGCGGCGGGCCCGTTCCTGGCGGCCGTCCGCCGGTCGCGGCGGGCCGCCGCGCTCTGGCTCGGACTGCTCGGGGCCGCCTGGGCGGGGCTGCTGGTCACCACCCCGGACGGGGTCTGGCTGGCCTTCCCGCTGTACTTCCTGGAGCTGCACCTGCTCGGCCGCCGGACCGGGCCCGCCGCCGTCGCCGGCACCGCCGTGGCGGCGATCACCGCCTACTCCTGGCACCAGCACACCCTCAGCGCGGCGGCCGCCATCGGCCCGGCGCTCGGGGCCGCCGTCGCCACCGCCACCGTGCTCGGCTACCAGGCGCTCTACCGGGAGAGCGAGGAGCGGCGCCGGCTCATCGACGAGTTGACCGCCGCCCGCGCCGACGCGGCCGCCGCCCACCACGCGGCGGGGGTGCTGGCCGAGCGGGAGCGGCTGGCCCGGGAGATCCACGACACGCTCGCGCAGAGCCTCTCCAGCATCCAGCTGCTGCTGCGCGCCGCCCAGCGGGCCCTGCCGGAGCGCACCGAGGCCGCCGGCGGCTACGTCGAACAGGCCCGGCAGGCGGCCCAGGACAACCTCGAGGAGGCGCGCCGCTTCGTTCGCGCGCTCACCCCGCCGGGCCTGGACGACGCCTCGCTGCCGGTCGCGCTGGGGCGGCTGTGCGCCACCACGACCGCGCACAGCGGCCTGCCGGTCCATCTGCACGTCTCCGGGGATCCGGTGGGGCTGCCGGTGCCGCAGGAGGTGGCGCTGCTGCGGATCGCGCAGTCGGCGCTCGGCAACACCGTGCGGCACGCGCACGCCTCGCGCGCCGAGGTGACGCTCAGCTACATGGAGGGGGAGGTGGCACTCGACGTGTTCGACGACGGGGCCGGGTTCGATCCGGCGGGGGCCGGCGCGGGAGCGAGGACGGCGGCGGACGGCGGGCCGGCGGCCGACGGGGGCTTCGGCCTGCCGTCGATGCGGGCGAGGGCCCGGGCGCTCGGCGGCACCTTCACCGTGGAGTCCGCCCCGGGGGAGGGCACGGCGCTCGCCGTGCTGCTGCCGGTCGCCGCCGGGGAGCGGCCGTGACCGACCGGGTGATCCGCCTGCTGCTCGCCGACGACCACCCGGTGGTCCGGGCCGGGCTGCGGGCGGTGCTGGAGGCCGAGCCGGACCTCGCCATCGTCGCCGAGGCGGCCACGGCGGAGCGCGCCGTCGAGCTGGCCGGCGAGCTGGCGGTGGACGTGGTGCTGATGGACCTGCAGTTCGGGCCGGGCTCCGCGATGAACGGTGCGCAGGCCACCGCGGCGATCACCGCCCGGCCCGGGGCGCCCCGGGTGCTCATCGTCACCACCTACGACACGGACGCCGACACCGTGCCGGCGTTGGAGGCGGGCGCCACCGGGTACCTGCTGAAGGACGCGCCGCCGGAGGAGCTGGCACGGGCCGTCCGGTCGGCGGCGGCGGGGCGGACGGCCCTGGCGGCCACCGTCGCGGACCGGCTGCTGCAACGGATGCGGACGCCCGCGGCGGCGCTGAGCGCGCGGGAGACGGAGGTGCTCGGGCTGGTGGCGGACGGGCTGACGAACCGGCAGATCAGCCAGCACCTGCACCTCAGCCAGGCCACCGTGAAGTCCCATCTGGTGCACATCTACGTGAAGTTGGGGGTGGACTCGCGGACCGCGGCGGTGCGCGAGGCGCGCGGGCGGGGGCTGATCCGCCGCGGGGCCTGAGGGGCCCGTCGGCGGAGTTCCTCGGCGGGCCCCGGGCGC
This sequence comes from Kitasatospora sp. NPDC048239, assembly GCF_043202015.1. Taxonomy (NCBI): domain Bacteria; kingdom Bacillati; phylum Actinomycetota; class Actinomycetes; order Kitasatosporales; family Streptomycetaceae; genus Kitasatospora; species Kitasatospora sp. NPDC048239. The sequence goes on from NZ_JBICZP010000006.1 coordinate 81,874, forward strand.
GGGCGCGCCGCTGACCGCGCGGCGCGCCCGCGCCCGTGCACCCCTTCGGCGGGCCGGCGTCAGGACAGCAGGTTCGCCATCCAGGACTCCACGCCGTCGGCCGTGCGGGGGAGCGCGCCGGACATCAGGTGGGCGCCGTCGGCGGTGATCACCAGGTCGTCCTCGATGCGGATGCCGAGGCCGCGCAGCTCGGCGGGGAGGGTCTCGTCGTCGGGCTGGAGGTAGAGGCCCGGCTCCACGGTGAGGACCTGGCCCTCCTCCAGGACGCCGTCCAGGTAGGTCTCGGCGCGGGCCTTGGCGCAGTCGTGCACGTCGAGGCCGAGCATGTGGCCGGTGCTGCAGAGGGTGTAGCGGCGGAAGATGCCGCTGTCCTCCTGGAGGGCCTGCTCGGCGGGGATGCGCAGGACGCCCCAGTCGGCGAGGCCCTCGGCGATGACCCGCATGGCGGCGCGGTGGAAGTCGCGGAAGCTGGCGCCGGGCCGGAGCGCGGCGATGCCGGCGTCCTGGGCGGCGAGGACCAGCTCGTACGCCTGGCGCTGGACGGGGGAGAAGGTGCCGCTGAGCGGGAGGGTGCGGGTGATGTCGGCGGTGTAGAGGGTGTCGGTCTCCACGCCGGCGTCGAGCAGCAGCAGCGCGTTCGGGTCGAGCGCGCCGTCGTTGCGGATCCAGTGCAGGACGCAGGCGTGGGCGCCGGACGCGGCGATGGTGTCGTAGCCGGTGCCGTTGCCCTCGGCGCGGGCGCGCAGGTTGAAGACGCCCTCGATCCAGCGCTCGCCGCGGGTGTGCTGCAGGGCGGTGGGCAGCGCGCGGACGACGTCCTGGAAGCCCAGCACGGTGTGGTCGACGGAGAGCTGGAGCTGCTCGACCTCCCAGGAGTCCTTGACCAGGCGCAGCTCGGACAGGACGGAGGCGAGCCGGCCGTCGCCCGCGGCCAGGGCGGGCGAGCCGGGCCGCTCGGTGACGGCGTCCAGCGCGGGGTCGACGCCGGCCAGCACCCGGGTGGCGGGCTGCGGGCCGGTGAGCAGCTTCTCCAGGTCGTCGAGGTGCTCGGTGCGCACGCCGGTGAGCCGGGAGGCCTCGGCGAGGTCGGGGCGGCGCCCGACCCAGAACTCGCCGTAGCGGCGGTCGCGGTAGAACTCCGAGCCCCGGTTGGGGCCGCCGCGCGGGGAGCGCGGGCGCAGGTAGAGCACCGGCTCGTGGCCCTCCGGGCCGGAGGGCTCCAGGACGAGGATGTGTCCGACCTGGTCCTCGCCGGTGAGGCCGGTCAGCCAGGCGTACGCGCTGTGCGGGCGGAAGCGGTAGTCCTCGTCGTTGCTGCGGACCTTGAGCTCCCCGGCCGGGACGATCAGCCGCTCGCCGGGGAAGGCGGCGGACAGCCGGGCCCGGCGGCGCGGCATGACGGCGTACCCGGGAACGCGCTGCTCGGCGGGGAGCGGGGTGGGCGCCCAGGCGGTGCCCATGAAGGCGTCCAGGGCGGGGGAGACGGGGAGGTCGTGGCTGCCGGTGTTGAGACCGGTCTGACGGAGGGTCACCGGAGGTACTCCTAAAGGGGCTGGGGGTGCTGCACGGACACAGGTCGGTAACGGGAGCCGCCACCTCTTGTGCAGTGCAATTTCACATTACTATGTTACGGGTCACACCGTGGAGCGGCTAGACCCCTGAAGTCGCCCTCCCGGTCTGGCCCCGGACCTGCCCCGGGGCGAGTCACGGGCCTTCACCTCCGGCCCCCCCATTGCGGAGTTGCACATGACCAGGCGCACCCACGCCGCCCTCGCGGCGGCCATCGCAGCCACACTGACCCTCGGCCTCGGGGCCTGCAGCAACGACAAGAGCGACACCGGCGGGGACGCCGCGCCGAGCGCCACCAAGGGCCCGGGCGCCGAGACCGGGACGATCATCGGCGGCACGCCGGTCAAGGGCGGCACCCTCACCGTGCTGACCAACCAGGACTTCGCGCACCTCGACCCGGCCCGCAACTGGACGCTGCCGCACATGGACTTCGGCACCCGCCTGATCTACCGCACCCTGGTCACCTTCAAGGCCGAGCCGGGCGCCGCCGGAAGCGAGATCGTACCGGACCTCGCCACGGACACCGGCCGCCCGTCGGACGGCGGGAAGACCTGGACCTTCACCCTGAAGGACGGGCTCAAGTACGAGGACGGCAGCCCGATCAAGTCCGCCGACATCAAGTACAACGTCGAGCGCTCGTTCTCCCCCGACCTCACCGGCGGCCCCGACTACGCCGCCCAGTACCTGGCCGGCGGCGAGAACTACAAGGGCCCGCTGACCGGCGAGCACCTGTCGAGCATCGAGACGCCGGACGACAAGACCATCGTCTTCCGCCTCAAGCGCCCGGTCGCCGAGTTCGCCTACACCGCGACCCTGCCGACGTTCTCCCCGGTGCCGCAGGCCCAGGAGAAGGGCACCCAGTACGACATCCGGCCGTTCTCCTCCGGCCCGTACAAGATCGAGACCTACGACCGCGGCAAGCAGCTGGTGCTGGTCCGCAACACCAACTGGGACCCCGCCGGCGACCCGGTCCGCAAGGCCTACCCCGACAAGATCGTGGTGACCCAGGGCCTCAAGGGCGGCCAGGTCGACGACCGCATCATCGCCAGCGACGGCGCCGACGCCTCCGCCATCGAGATGCCGTGGATGCGCCCCGAGTCCGTGCCGAAGGTGCTGCCCAAGGCGGACGTCAAGGCCCGCATGGTGGCCGAGCGCACCGGCTGTACCGACAGCCTCTACCTGAACACCTCCAAGGCGCCCTTCGACGACCCGAAGGTCCGCGAGGCGATGATGTACGCCGTCGACAAGGAGGCCCAGGTCACCGCGTTCGGCGGCCCCGCGATGGCCGACGTCGCCACCTCCTTCCTGCCGCCGTCGCTGAACGGCGGCACCAAGGCCGACCCGCTGAAGATCCCCGCCGCCGGCGACCCGGAGAAGGCCAAGGCCATGCTGAAGGCGGCCGGCAAGTCCGACCTCAAGCTCTCGCTCACCGTCTCGCTCGGTGACAAGACCCGCGGCGAGGCCATCCAGCAGTCGCTGAGCAAGGCCGGCATCCAGGTCACCGTCAACACCGTCGACCCGTCGGCCTTCACCGACACCCTCGGCGACACCAAGAACGCCCCTGAGCTGACCATCAACGGCTGGTGCCCGGACTACCCGTCCGCCGCGACCTTCTTCCCGTTCCTGTTCGACGGCCGGACCATCAAGGAGAAGGGCAACCAGGGCAACTACAGCCAGTTCCGCGACCAGGCCACGATGGACCGGATGGACCAGATCGCGGCCATGACGGACGTCAACGAGGCCAACAAGGCCTGGGCGCAGCTGGACGAGGACCTGATGAAGAAGGCCCCGGCCGTCCCGCTGATGTGGCAGCGCCGCCCGTTGCTGGCCGGCACCAACGTGGCCGGCGCGTTCGGCAACTCCGGCTACGCCGGCATGATCGACATGGCCGTGATCGGCCTCAAGGACCCCTCGAAGAGCCAGGGCTGAGGGATCTTTCGCCATGAGTAGTACTTCCACTGAGCCCGCCGCCGCGCCCGTCGCGGCGGCGGGCCCCGAGAAGGCCGGGCGCGGGCCCTGGCGGTTGGTCTGGGACCAGCTCTGGGCCCGCGGTTCGGCCCGGTTCGGCCTGATCACCGTCGGCGTCCTGGTGCTGATGGCGGCCCTGGCCGGTCCGCTGAGCGCGCTCGGCGGCTGGTCCCCCGAGGAGTTCGACAAGCGGGCCATCGACCCGTACCTGGGCGGCGTGCCCATCGGCGACTTCGGCGGCATCGGCGCCCGGCACTGGCTCGGCGTCGAGCCGGTCACCGGCCGCGACCTGTTCGCCCGGGTCCTGCACGGCGGCCAGGTGTCGCTGATCATCGCCTTCACCGCCACCGCCGTGGTCGTGGTCTCCGGCACCCTGGCCGGCATCGCGTCCGGCTACTTCGGCGGCCGCGTCGACACCGTGCTGTCCCGGCTGATGGACCTCACGATGTCGTTCCCGTCGCTGATCTTCATGATCGCGATGATGTCGGTGGCCAAGGACGTCAACCGGATCCTGCTGATGACCCTGGTGATCGGCGTGTTCGGCTGGCCCGGCATCGCCCGGGTGGTCCGCGGCCAGACCCTCTCGCTCAAGCACCGCGAGTACGTCGAGGCCGCCAAGGTCGGCGGCGCGCGCTCCTGGCGCATCCTCACCCGGGAGATCCTGCCGAACGTCTCCGGCCCGATCATCGCGTACACCACGCTGCTGATCCCCGGCATGATCGCCACCGAGGCGGCCCTGTCCTACCTCGGCGTAGGCGTCCGCCCGCCCACGGCCTCCTGGGGCCAGATGATCGCCGAGTCCATCGTGCACTACGAGATCGACCCGACGTACTTCCTGATCCCGACGGCCTTCCTCTTCATCGCCGTGCTCGCCTTCACCCTGCTCGGCGACGCGCTGCGGGACATCCTCGACCCCCGGGGAGGCCGGTCGTGATCCTCTTCCTCGGCCGCAGACTGCTCGGCGTGGCCGGCATCCTGCTGGCCATCTGCGCCATCACCTTCACCATCTTCTACCTGCTGCCGAACGACCCGGCCGCGGCCGCCTGCGGCAAGACCTGCAGCCCCGAGCGGCTCGCCGAGGTCAAGGCCGCGATGGGCCTCGACGCGCCGATCTGGGAGCAGTTCGGCTCCTACCTCTCCGGCATCGTGGCCGGCCGCGACTACGGCAGCGGCCTGAGCGCCGTCCACTGCGGCTTCCCCTGCCTCGGCTACTCCTACGAGTACTCGCTGCCGGTCTGGGACCTGCTCGTCGACCGCCTGCCGGTCTCCGTGTCGCTCGCCCTCGGCGCGTCCGTGCTCTGGCTGCTGCTCGGCCTCGGCGCCGGCGTCACCTCGGCGCTGCGCAAGGGCAGCCTCACCGACCGCACGCTGATGGTGCTCTCGGTCGGCACCGCCTCGCTGCCGGTCTACTTCACCTCGATCATGCTGATCTGGGGCGTCGTCCGGACCGCCGGCCTGCTGCCCTACCCCGCGTACCACGACTTCACCGACGGCCCGGTCGCCTGGGCGTCCAACCTGCTGCTGCCCTGGACCGCCCTGGCCCTGCTGTACGCGGCCATGTACGCCCGGCAGAGCCGCAACTCGATGATCGAGGCGATGGCCGAGCCGTACATCCGCACGGCCCGGGCCAAGGGGCTGCCGTCCCGGACCGTCACCGTCAAGCACGGGCTGCGCTCCGGCATGACGCCGATCCTCACCATCTTCGGCATGGACCTCGGCGGCCTGCTGGCCGGCGCCGTCATCACCGAGTCCATCTTCGGCCTGCCCGGCATCGGACGGCTCTTCTACGACGGCCTGCTCCGCTCCGACCAGCCCGTCATCCTCGGCGTCACCCTGCTCGCGGCCTTCTTCATCGTCGCCGCGAACCTGCTGGTCGACGTGCTCTACGCATACGTCGACCCGAGAGTGAGGTACTGACCATGGGCGAGCGAAGCGAGCTCATCGGAGGGCACGGCGCTCTTCTGGAGGTCGACGACCTCAGGGTCGCGTTCAACACCCCGCGCGGCACCGTCCAGGCCGTCGACGGCATCAGCTTCGCCGTCGAGGCCGGCCGCACCCTCGGCCTGGTCGGCGAGTCCGGCAGCGGCAAGTCCGTCACCTCGCTGGCCGTCATGGGCCTGCACCGCGGCGCCAGCGTCACCGGCTCGATCAGGCTGAACGGCCAGGAGCTCAACGGCCTGGGCGAGCGGGAGCTCGGCACCGTCCGGGGCCGGCGGATCGCCATGATCTTCCAGGACCCGCTCTCCAGCCTGCACCCCTTCTACACCGTCGGCGAGCAGATCGCCGAGCACTACCGGATCCACTTCAAGGCCTCCCGCAAGGCGGGCCGCCAGCGCGCGATCGAGATGCTCGGCGAGGTCGGCATCCCCGAACCCGCCCGCCGGGTGGACGAGTACCCGCACCAGTTCTCCGGCGGCATGCGCCAGCGCGTGATGATCGCCATGGCCCTCGCCTGCGAGCCGGACCTGCTGATCGCCGACGAGCCCACCACCGCTCTCGACGTCACCGTCCAGGCCCAGATCCTCGACCTGATCGCCAAGATCCAACAGGACCGCGGCCTCGGCGTCGTGATGATCACCCACGACCTCGGCGTGGTCGCCCGGGTCGCCCACGAGGTGATGGTCATGTACGGCGGTCGCGCCGCCGAACAGGCCCCCGTGGAAAGGCTGTTCGGCGCACCCGCGCACCCGTACACCCGCGGGCTGCTCGACTCGCTGCCCCGCCTCGACGACACCGACGACGCCCCGCTGCGGGCCATCCCCGGCAGCCCGCCGTCGCTGATCAACCCCTCCCCGGGCTGCTCCTTCGCCCCGCGCTGCGCCCGCACCACCGCCGCCACCGCACCGGAGCACGCCCGCTGCCTCGCCGAGCGCCCGCAGTTCGGGCCGCTCTCCACCGGCCACCAGGCCGCCTGCCATCTGCCGCTGGTGGCGGAAGGAGCCCTCGGATGACCGAGCCCCTGCTGTCCGTCCGGGACCTGGTCAAGACCTTCCCCGGACGGCGGTCCCGCACCGGCCGGCCCGGCGCGCCCGTCCGGGCCGTCGACGGCGTCAGCTTCGACGTCGGCGCCGGCGAGACCCTCGGCCTGGTCGGCGAGTCCGGCTGCGGCAAGTCCACCACCGGGCGCATGGTCGTCCGGCTGATCGACCCGACCTCCGGCACCGTCGACTTCGACGGCACCGAGATCGGCGGCCTGACCCAGGCCCAGCTGCGCCCGCACCGCCGGGACCTGCAGATGGTGTTCCAGGACCCGTACTCCTCGCTCAACCCCCGGCAGACGGTGGCCCGGATCATCTCCGAGCCGCTGCTGGTCCAGGGCACCGGCGCGGCCGACGCGCGCAAGCGGGCGGCGGAGCTGATGGAGCTGGTCGGGCTGATCCCCGAGCACCTGGACCGCTACCCGCACGAGTTCTCCGGCGGCCAGGCGCAGCGGATCGGCATCGCCCGCTCGCTGGCCACCTCCCCGCGGCTGGTGGTCGCCGACGAGCCGGTCTCCGCGCTGGACGTCTCCATCCAGGCCCAGGTGGTCAACCTGATGGAGCGCCTGCAGAAGGAGCTCGGCCTGGCGTACATCTTCATCGCCCACGACCTCTCGGTGGTCAAGCGGGTCTGCGACCGGGTCGCGGTGATGTACCTCGGCCGGATCGTCGAGATCGGCGACAAGGCGGAGGTCTACGGCAACCCGGCCCACCCCTACACCCGGGCGCTGCTCTCCGCCGTGCCGCTGCCCGACCCGGCGGCGGAGCGGGCCAGGGAGCGGATCGTGCTGCTCGGCGACCCGCCGAGTCCGGCGAACCCGCCGAGCGGGTGCAGCTTCCACCCGCGCTGCCCGAAGGTGCAGGACGTCTGCCGCACCGAGCGGCCGCTGCTGCAGATCGCCGGGCCGGGCACCCGGGAGGCGGCCTGCCACTTCCCGGAGGCCTAGTCCTTCGGGCCCGCCTGCCGCTGTACCGCCGGCACCCCACGCCCGGCGGTACAGCCCCAGGTGTGCCCGACGGGCGCAACACCCGCCAGAGGTCGCACCCCACACCGCGCCCTTTCGCGTGTGCACAGGTACACCGCTCCACCCCCCACACCTCCACATCCCAGGAGCACTGGTGTCAACTTCCCGTACCGGCCGAAGAGTTCTGCTCGCGGCCGCGATGGCCGCCACCCTCACGCTGCCGCTCGTCCAGAGCGCGCAGGCGTTCGGTGCCGCGCAGCCGGCCGTCGGCACCCAGTCCCTCGGCACCCAGTCCGTCGGCGCCCAGTCCGCCGGCGCGCCGTCCACGGGTACGCCGTCCACCGGCTCGCCGTCCGCCGCCGGGACCTTCGACGGCGCCCGGACCGGCTACGACGAGGTGGACCGCCTGGGCGACGCCGTCGCCAGGGCCGGCACCGCCGCCCCCGCGCCCGGCGGCGGTTCGCTCGGCGACGCGCTCGTCCCCGGCCTGCTGCCCGACCACGTCGGGGCGCCCGCCCCGACGGCGGACGGCCCGGCCACCGCCACCGCCGCCGCGCCGGCCACCACGGCCGCCGGGGTGCCCTGCACGCTCGACGGCATGACCGGCCTCGGGCCGGCGCAGCTGGCCGACTTCCTGACCGACCCGGCGGTGAGCGCCGACGGCTGTCTGACCTCCCTCCTGTGGACCTGGGACGCCCGCTTCGCCACCACCATGGACGACGCCCACGTGGCTGCGGTCGCCGACCGGATCACCCGGCTCGCGGCCGCGGACGACGGCACCGGCGCCTCGCACCTGTACGAGCTGTGGACCTTCCTGCACGCCACCGTCTACCACGACTACAGCCGCGGCGAGATCGACGTCACCGACGCGCCCACCCTGGCGGCGATCCAGCGGGCGATCGAGGCGTACACCGGCAGCGCCCACGCCTTCGACGTCACCGACCGCGCCGCGGCGACGATCCGGGAGCTGGCCATCACGGCCGGCAGCTTCGGCCTGCGCCAGCACAACCTCCAGGTGGCGAGCCGGATCCTGGCCGTCCTCGCCCCGGGCACCACCGTCGCCGACAACGTCCTGTGGGGCAAGGCCGCGCTCGCCGCGCTCAACCTGAACTACCTGGGCATCCGCGACCAGGACCCGGCGTTCACGGCGGCCGTGGCTGCGGACGGCGGCTACCGCACGTCCTTCCGGGCCTTCGCCTCCTACGGCCACCTCAAGGGTACCAAGAACGCCTGGGTGGCCCGCGACGCGATGGCCGAGGCCGGCCGCTTCGGCCAGATAGCCCAGCTCCGGGACGGCGTCACCGTCGAGCTCGGCCCGCTGCTCGACGCGGCGAAGACGGCCTTCGGCGAGTTCTCCGACCCGTGGGTGAAGCTCATCGGCTGGGCCGCCTACTACAACGTCTGCGCGCAGTACGGCGTCTGCACCGACCAGCTCGAGGCGCGGATCTTCCCCAACACCTACCGCTACGACAACGGCGCGATCGAGGTCCGCACGGCCCTCGACAAGGCCACCGTCGACCAGATGTACTACGCCAGCAAGCAGGTGAAGAGCCAGTACTTCCGGGTGCTGGGCACCGATGTGCCGCTGGCCGGGGACGTCAACTCCACGCTGCACATCCACCTCTACGCCTCGCGCGCCGACTACGAGGTGTACCAGCCGGTGCTCACCGGCTACTCCACCGCCAACGGCGGCATGTACATCGAGCGCGGCGCCACCTTCTACACCTACCAGCGCAGGGTGCCGCAGGACTCCCAGCTCACGCTGGAGGAGCTGTTCCGGCACGAGTACGTGCACTACCTCAACGGCCGCTGGGCGACGCCCGGTTACTTCAGCGAGCCGCGCTGGTACGCGGGCGACAAGACCACCGCGATGGACGAGGGCACGGCCGAGTTCTTCGACGGCGCCACCCGCGACCAGGGCATCCTGGTGCGGAGGTCGCTGGTCGCCAAGCTCGCCGCCGACGAGGCCAAGGGCCTGCCGCGGATGACCGTCAACGAGCTGATCCACGCCACGTACACGGACACCCCGGCGTTCCACTTCTACAACTACGCCGGCACGTTCTTCGAGTTCCTGTGGCAGCAGCACCCCTCGCTGATCCGCGAGATGTACGGCTACCAGCGGGCCGACGACCCGGCCGGCTTCGACGCCTGGCGCAACCGGGTCGGCGCGGACGCCGCGCTCCAGGCGCAGTACAGCGCCTTCCTGGACGCCCAGATCGCCGCGGTGAACAGCCTGTACGTGCCGCAGACGGCCTTCACGCCGAACGGCTCGCTGAAGTACGCGTACGCCTCCGAGGTGCAGTCCGCCTTCGCGCTGGCCACCTCCAACACGCCGAACTGCAAGGACAACGGCGACTGGGACAACAAGCCGATGCGCTTCGTCTGCACCGGCCGGATCACCGCCAACCTGTCCGACGCGGGCAGCCAGGACAAGGTCTTCAAGGACATGTCCGGCACGGTCGACTACTTCATCCTCACCAGGACCAAGGACGTCGCCAACAACTTCAACGACATGAACTGCACCTTCGGCAAGGTCGACGTCTGGCCCTCGGGCACGGCGGGCACCGCCGACTACACCTGCGAGGGCCCGCTGCGGCGGTAGACCCCGCTCCCCAAGACCCCCGTACGGGCCTGCCGTTCAACCGCTTCCGCGGTGGGCCCGTACGGGCCTGATCCGGCCGTTCCTTCCACCCGGCCGGCCCCGCCCGGGCGCGCACCTCTCCCCGCCGCGCCCGGGCCCGGTCCCTCGTGCCCGCCCGCCTCCACAATCCCCACGGGTCGGTACGGGGTTCCTGCACGACACCAACTGCCCATCACCCCACACTCGCAGGAGTCATTGGTGTCTTCCACGCGACGCATGCGCACCACCATGCTCTCGATCGCACTCGCCGCAACCCTGGCCGCGCCGCTCGTCCAGAGCGCGCAGGCGGCCGGCAACCCCGCCGCCGCTGCCGCCGGCGCCGCCTCCGCCGCCACCCCGGGCGGGGCCTTCGGCCAGGCCGCGTACGGCCCCGACGGCGAGGTGGCCCACCAGGCCGCCGCGCCGGCCGGCGCCTTCTCGGCCGGTCCCGGCGGCTGGCCCGGCGCCGCGGCCCTCCAGCCGACCACCGCCGCGCCGCAGGCCGCGGCGCCGGCCGGCACGGCGCCGGTCGCCGCCGCCGCGGACCAGGCCGCACCCTGCACCGTCGAGCGGTTCAGCGCACTCACCCCGGGTGAGCTGGCCGACTTCCTCGCCGACCGCCGGCACCCGTACCAGGAGTGCCTGCTGCCGCTGCTGACCAGCTGGGACGCGCGGTTCGCCAAGGTGATGACCGGCGCCCACGTCCGGGCGGTGGCCGACCGGATCAGCGATCTGGCGCCGTCCTTCGACAGCGCCGACAACCTGAACCAGAGGGAACTCTGGTACTTCCTGCACGTCGCGGTGCTGTTCGACTTCTACCACCACGACGTGATCGACATCCGCGACGCCGTGACCACGGCGGCCCTCGACCGGGCGATCGCCCGCTACACCGCCAACCCCAGGGTGTTCGAGCCGACCACCGCCGCGGGCAGCGCGATGGGCGAGCTGCTGCAGACCGGCACCATGCCGACCCTCCGGCTCGGCCGCATCCCCCTGGTCAAGCGGGTCCTCGGGATGTTCGCCCCCGGCAGCGCCGCGGTCGGCGACTACGGCTGGAACTGGGCCGTCCAGAGCGCCCTGCAGCTCAACTTCCAGGGCGTCTACAACGAGGGGGACGACCCGCAGGGGCTGTTCCGGGCCGCCGTGGCCGCCGACACCGGCTACCGCGAGGCCTTCCGGGCGTACGCGGGCTACCGGCACCTCAAGGGCACCGGCAGCGAGTGGGCGGCCGGCGACGCGATGCTGGAGTACGGCCGGTTCAGCACCATCGACGCGCTCAAGTCCGGGCTGCGCGACCAGGCGGGCCAGACCTTCACGCAGGTCACCGATGTCTTCGGCCGGCTCAGCAAGCCCTGGGCCAGCCTCGGCGTGTGGCTCAACGAGATGGGGACCTGCGGCCAGTACAACGTCTGCCGGGCCGACGTCCAGAAGGAGATCCTGCCGAACACGTACAGCTACGACAACGGCGGCCTGATCATCCACACCCCGCTCGACCGGGCCACCGCCGACCAGCTGTACTACGCGACCAAGCAGGTCAAGGCCCAGTTCTTCCGGGTGATCGGGACCGACCGGCCGGTGGCCGACGACCCCAACCCCACCCTGGAAATCCAGCTGTACGGCACCAAGTCCAGCTACATCAACCTGCAGAACCTGCTCTTCGGGATCGGTGACGTCAACAACGGCGGCATGTTCGTGGAGGGCCGTTCCACCTTCTACACCTACCAGCGCACCAGCGAGGAGTCGTACTTCAGCCTGGAGGAGCTGTTCCGGCACGAGTACACCCACTACCTCAACGCCCGCTGGGCCATCCCCGGCCCCGCCAACTCCGCCCGCTGGACCGACGACTCCACCTTCGCCATGAACGAGGGAACCGCCGAGTACTTCGCCGGCTCCACCCGTGACGGGGGCGTCAAGGCACGCAAGATGATGGTCAACCAGATCGCCTCGGTGGAGGGGTACGGCGCCGCCCGTCTGACCATCGCCCAGATCCTCCAGGCCACCTGGGCCTCGCGGGGCTTCACGGTCTACCCGTACGCGGCGACCTTCTTCAACCTGCTGGGCGAGAAGCACCCCGACCAGCTGGCCGAGATGTACCGCCTCATGCGGGCCGACGACCGTGCCGGCTACGACGCCTGGCGCGACCGCCTGGGCCGGGACGCGGCGCTGCAGCGCGAGTACTCGGCCTTCCTGGACGCGGAGATCCCGCTGGCGGAGAAGCTGCTCGTCCCGGTGACCCGCTACGCCCCGAACGGCTCGCTCCAGTACGCCTACGCCTCCGAGGTGCAGGCCGCGCTGGCCGCGGCCACGTCCAACTCGCCGACCTGCAAGGACAACGGCGACTGGAACAACAAGATGCGCTTCACCTGCACGGGCCGCATCACGGCCAACCTCACCAACGCGGCCGATGCGGGCCGGGTCCGGGGGGACATGGCCGGCACCGTCGACTACTTCCTGCTCGGTCGCGGCGGCGCGGCGGCCAACAACCTGGCCGACATGAACTGCTGGTTCGGCAAGGTCGACGTCTGGCCCTCCGGCCAGGCCGGCACCGCCGACTACACCTGTGAGGGCCCGCTGCGGCGGTAGTCCTCCCACCGACCCCCGGTCGGGCGCGGCGGGGAACCTCACGAGGGCCGCGCCCGACCGGGACCAAGGCAGAAGGCCTCGGCCCCCGCTCCTGAGCGGGGACCGAGGCCTTCTGCTGCTGCCGGGGTCAGGAGGCCGGGCCGACCCTGACGGTGGTGAGCTGGCCGCCGCGGGTCTCGCGGACCACCTCGATCTTGGTGTTGGTGTCGGGCACCTTCACCCCGAGCTGCGGGGTGGCCGGGTCGCTGTACACGCCGGTGCGGTCGTTGAAGGCCGGGACGGCGGGCTCGGACGGGACCTTCACCGCGACGCCCGCCTTGTGCAGGGTGAACGCCGTGGTGGGCTTGAGCGAGAAGGTCGCGTCGAAGGTCTGCGCGCGGCCGTTGACCAGGGTGCCGTCCTTGAAGCGGATCGGCGCCGGGTGGGCGTCGATCGGCAGGATCAGGCCGCCGCCCAGGTGGTCCTTGGTGTTGTTGTCGCCGTACGCGGTGTCCCAGAGCCAGATGAGCACGCCCTCCTGGTACGGGTAGTTGTCGACGATGTTCTGCTTGCCCTCGACGCCCGAGTACCCGAAGTTGTACGGGCCGGTCTTGAGGAAGGCGCCGTAGCCGGTGTAGCGGCGGTTCTCGACGATGTAGGCCCGCGGGTGCTGCTTGACGGCGGCGCGGCCGGTGATGACCGAGAAGCCGGTGGCCGTCCAGTCGCCCGCGCCGTTCTCGGCGCCGTCGGCGAACAGCTCGGTGTCGCCGGCGGTGATCCGGACGGCGTCGACGAGCACGCCCCGGCCGTGGGTGTTGTTGTCGGAGGTGACGTGGAACCGCAGCCGCACCTGCTGGCCGGCGTAGCCGTCCAGCGGGATGTGCACCTTCCGGTACGTGCCCGAAGTGCCGCTGAAGCCGGGCGTGTTGGCGGCGGTGGTGCCGATCGGGGCGCCGTCGACGGTGCCGCCGAGGGCCTTCCAGGTCTTGCCCTCGTCGGTGGAGGCCTCGACGGTCAGGAAGTCGTAGTCCTGCTCGATGTCGTACCAGGCGGCGGCGTCGAGCGCGGCCGGGCCGCTCACCGACCGCAGGTCGACGGTGCGGGCCAGCGCGTTGTCCAGGTTGTCGCCGGTGTCGCTCCACCACTGCCGGCCGCCCTGGAACGGGTCGGCGAGGTCGGTCGTGGTGGTGCTGTCCGGCAGGTGGACCAGGACAGCCTGGGCCTGGTCGGTGTTGTAGCTGCTGACCCCGAGCGCGTGGCTGGAGCGGGTCGCGGCCTGCGCCTCGTCGTAGTTGAGCCAGCCGAACTGCAGCTTGCTCCAGGCGTCGAGGTCGCCCGGGTAGGCGCCGGTGGTGTTCTTCTCCTTGCCCAGGTACGAGCCGGAGGACATCAGCGACCAGAAGTTGACGCTGTTGTCGCCGCCGCTGGTGCTGTACAGGTCGGGCAGGCCGAGGTTGTGGCCGAACTCGTGGGCGAACAGGCCGACGCCGCTGTTCTCGCCGCCCTGGACGTAGTCGTAGACGTACAGGCCGGTGTCGCCGACCGGCGCGCCGCCGATCTTGTTGCCGGCCGGACCGGTCTGCCCGGACGCGTCCGGGAAGGCCCAGCTGCGGTGCGCCCACAGGGCGTCGGCGCCCTGGGCGCCACCGCCCCACGTCTCGTCGATACCGGCGTGCACGACGACGACGTTGTCCAGGTAGCCGTCCGGCTGGTTGAACTCGCCGTCCTTGTCGTGGTCGTAGCGGTCGTAGACGTCGTACTGGGCCAGCTCGGCCTTGACGTCCGCGGCGGAGCGGCCCTTGGCGACCTCGCCGTCGTACCAGGCCTTGACCGCGTCCCGGATGAACTCCTGCCCCTGGGTCCAGGCGCCGGAGCCCTGCGGGCCCTTGTTGCTGCCGTACCGGGCCTCGTTGTACGGCAGGGTCACCCAGTTGCTGACGGTGCCCTCGACGTCGTACCGGCCGGAGGACTGGGTGCGGTAGTAGTTGCGCATCGACACGGCGCCGGGCCGGTCGTCGAAGAACAGCTGCTGGTAGTAGTCCCGGCTGAAGTCCTTGCTCCAGAGCGTGTGGTTGTCGCTCTTGTCGGGCTTGGGGATGGTGTTGGCGCGCGGGCCGGGAGTGCCGCCGTAGCGGGGCTGGCCGTTGTAGAGGGTGGAGTTGTCCACCTCGTCGCCGAACTGGGCGAGGATGACGAAGACCTTGTCCTTGCGCTGCTGCGCGAGCTGGACGTAGTCGTTGCCGACCTTCACCTTGGCGGGCGCCCGCTTGTCGGAGGTCTTGGCGACCGCGCCCTTGTTGAGCTGCTCCAGGGCCTTGGTGCGCAGCGACTGGCGCTCGCGCTCCTGGGGGGCGAGCGGGCCGGGCGGGGCTTCGGCGCCGCCCTCCTCCGCGCTCTGGGCCGCGATGGTGGCGGCGGGGGAGGGGGGTGCGGCCTGGGCGGGGGTGCCGAGGAGGGTGGCCGCTATCGCGCTCGTGGTGAGCGCTGCCGCGAGTACCGCGGACAGTCTGCGCAACTGACCGGTCCTTTCGGGGAGATGGGGGTGACCGGATGGGCGCAGGTAATATTTCACATGTCATGGGTCACATGGAAGAGTGTTGGCGCATCAGTGGGCACGGCAGTGGGTACACCGGTGGGCAAACCGATGGCCGCCCGGTGGGCGCATGCGGAAGGGGCGCCGTGCGGTGGGTCCGCACGACGCCCCTTCCGGAGGCCGGTCCGTCACCTCGCGGTGTACTCCACGGCGACGCTGAGCAGCGCGAGGCCGCCGAACACCAGGCCGGCCGCCGGGTGCCCGGCGGCGTCCAGGGCCAGCGCGCCGAGGGCCAGCACCAGCAGCTTGAGCGCGATCTCGGCGGCCACCGGCAGCCGCACCCTCGGTCCGCCCGCCGCCAGGAACAGCCCCCAGACCAGGACCGCCAGCGCCGGTGCGCCGACGCCCAGCAGCGTCCTGGCCACCGGCCCCGAGCCCGTCCCGAAGCCCCAGAGGGCGAGCGCCGCGAGCAGCCCCAGCTCCAGGGCGAAGGCCAGCGCGCCGTTGGCGACGGTCAGCGGGGTCCACTTCCGTGCGGAGACCGGTCCCGGTCTGGCGATCCTCATCCGTCCTGCCTCCCCCGTCGGGTGCGGCGCCCGTGCGGGCACCGCACCCGGAGTGTGGCAGGCGGTACCGGTGAACTCAACGGATCACCCCAGGGTCTCGCGCAGGAAGGCGAGTTCGGCGGCCGTGAGCTGTTCGTTCACCCCGTTCGGGGTCATGTGGGTGATGCCCGGCAGCGGCAGCACGCGGTGCGCCCGGCCGGCCCGGGTGAGCGCCTGGGAGAGCAGCAGGGTGTGCGAGGGGTGGACGTTGTCGTCGGCCAGGCCGTGGATCAGCAGCAGCGGCCGGGAGAGGCCGGGCGCGTCGTCGACCAGACAGTCGGCCGCGTAGCCCTCGGGGTTGTCCTGCGGCAGGCCGAGGTAGCGCTCGGTGTACGCGGTGTCGTACTGGCGGAAGTCGGTCGGTGCCGCGCCCGCGCAGGCGGCGTGGAAGACGTCCGGGCGGCGCAGGACGGCGAGCGCCGCGAAGTAGCCGCCGTAGGACCAGCCGCGCACGGCGACCCGGGTGAGGTCGAGGTCGGGGTGGGTGGCGGCGAGCGCGTGCAGGGCGGCCACCTGGTCGTCCAGCGCCACCTGGGAGAACCGGCGGAAGATCGCCCGGGTGAAGTCGGGGGAGACGAAGGGGGTGCCCCGGTTGTCGGTGGTGACCACGGCGAAGCCCTGGTCGGCCCACCACTGGCGGAGCTGCCAGCGGCGCGGCTCGTTGGCCACGGCCTGGAAGCCGGGCCCGCCGTAGACGTCCAGCAGGACGGGCAGCCGCTCGCCAACCCGGTGCTCGCGCGGGTACACGACGGCGGTGGGCAGGGCGAGTTCGGTGACCCGGGCGAGCTGCGGGGTGACCTTGTAGGGCAGCGCGGCGGCGTGGTCGGCGAGCTCGATCTCCTCGCCCTGGAACAGCACCCGGCGGCGGACCCCGTCCGGGCCGGCGGAGGTGAGCAGCAGGGTCTCGCCGGCGGCGAGGGCCGAGTGGACGCCGGGGCCGGTGCTGAGCCGCTCGGGCGCGCCGCCGTCCGGGTCGATCAGGTGGACGTGCTGGTCGGCCGGGTCGCCCTCGCCGGTCTCGCAGAGCAGCCGCCCGCGCAGCCGGCCGACCACCCGGCGGATCTGCAGCCCGGTGGTGTCGAGCGGCTTGCCGTCCACCGCCAGGCCGCGGGCCTCGGGGGTGTCGAGGACGGTGAGGAGCCGGCCGCCGTCCAGCCGGGCCGGGGTGCCGGGCAGGTCGTCCACCCAGAACTCGTCGGTGGTGCGGGAGAGTTCGGTGCACACGCCGGTGGCCGGGTCGGCGCCGAGCAGCAGCACGTTCTGCTGCAGGCGGTCGGCGACGGTGAGCAGGATCTCCTCGTCGGAGGCCCATTCGGCGGCGCAGAGGTAGGGGAACGCCTCGGTGTCCCAGTGCAGTTGGACCCGGGTGCCGTCGAGGCCGAGGATCCAGAGCCGCACCTCGGCGTTGGGCCCGCCGGCCTGCGGGTAGGCGAAGTCCTCGGACCGCTCGGCCGGCCGGGCCGGGTCGGCGAAGTAGCGCCGGGGGAGGGCGGACTCGTCCACCCGGGCGGCCAGCAGCGCACCGCCGTCGGGGCGCCACCAGTGGCCCCGGGAGCGGCCCAGCTCCTCGGCGGCGGCGAACTCGGCGACGCCCCAGCGGGCGCCGTCGGCGGGGCTGAGCGGGCGGGGGTCGGGGTGGACGTACAGCGCGTCTCCGGCGACGTAGGCGACCCGCCGGCCGTCCGGGGCCGGGCGCGGGTCGAAGGCCGCTCCGGCGGTGGGGAGTTCGGTGGTGGCACCGGTGGCGGTGTCGGTGCGGAACAGCCGGCCGTCCAGGGCGAAGACGGCGGTCGCGCAGTCGGCGGTGGCGGCGAACGAGCCTATGCCGGCCGCGGTGAGCCGGATACGCTCGCGCAGGCGGCGCTCGACGGCCGGCAGGTCGTCCCGGTCGCCGGTGCGCTCCGGGGCGAGCGCGGCGGGGTCGGCGACCAGGCGCTCCTGGCGGGTGGCCAGGTCGAGCAGCCGGAGCCGGTCGACCGGGTCCTCGGAGCCGGTCGAGCGCAGCAGGAGCAGCCGGCTGCCGTCCCCGGCGAGGACGAACGCGCGCGGGGCGCCGTAGGTGAAGCGGCCGGTGCGGGCGCTGAGGGAGAGAAAGGGGTCGGTGATGGTCACCGCCCGATGGTCTCCGCGAGGCGGTCGGCTCACCAGTATTATGTCATGTGAAATGTCACACATCATGACGGAGGAATCGTGACCGAGGCCCTGCGGACTGTCGAGCCCCCGGCCCCCCTGCCGGACACGGACGGTCTGTTCACGCTGGACGGGGAGACGGCGCACCTCAACCACGGCTCCTTCGGTGCCGTCCCCGTTCCGGTGCAGCGGGTCCAGGAGCGACTGCGCAGGGAGATGGAGCGCGACCCGGACGGCTTCTTCGCCGACCTGCCCGCCCGGGTGGCGGCGGCCCGGGTCAGGCTCGCCGCCGAGCTCGGCGCGGATCCGGACCGGTCGGTGCTGGTCGGCAACGTCACCGAGGGCATCGCCATCGTGCTGGACTCCGTCCCGCTGGCGGCCGGGGACCGGATCCTGCTCACCGACCACGGGTACGGCGCGGTCGAGCTGGCGGTGCGCCGGCGTGCGGCGGAGGCCGGGGCCGAGGTGCACGTCGTCCGGCTGCCGCTGGACGCCCCGGACGAGGACGCCGTCCGCGAGGCCGTCCTGGCCGGGGTGGACGACCGCACCGTGCTGGCCGTCCTGGACCAGATCACCTCGGTCGGCGCCCGCCGGATCGCCGCCCCCGAGCTGCTCGCCGCCCTGCGCGGGCGCGGGGTGACCACCGTGGTGGACGGCGCCCACGCCCCCGGCACCTTCACCGACCCGATCGACGAGGCGGCCGACTTCTGGGTCGGCAACCTGCACAAGTGGGCCTTCGCCCCGCGGGCCACCGGCCTGCTCGCGGTCCGCCCCGAGTGGGCCGGCAGGGTCCGCCCGCTCGCCGTGTCCTGGGAGCACGCCGGGGGCTTCCCGGCCGCCGTCGAGTGGCGCGGCACGGTCGACTACACGGCGTGGCTGGCCGCCCCGGCCGGCTTCGAGGTGCTGCACGGGCTCGGCGCCGAGCGGGTGCGCGCGCACAACGACCGGCTCGCCGAACACGGGCAGCGGGTGCTGGCCGAACGCGCCGGGCTCCGGCCGCTGCCGGGCCAGGCGGGCGTGCCGATGCGCGCGCTGCGGCTGCCGCCGGGGCGGGGCGAGGTCGATGCGGACGCCCGCGCGGTGATGGCCTGGCTGTGGGAGCGGGCGGCGGTGCGGATCGCGGTGCGCCCCTGGGCGGGCGGCGGCGTGCTGCGGGTCAGCGCGCAGCTGTACAACCGGCCCGAGGAGTACGAGCGGCTGGCGGCGGCCCTGGGGGAGATGCTGCGCGGCTGACGGACGGGCCCGGCGGGGCCGGTCAGTCGGCGGCCGCCCGCAGCTCGGCGAGCAGCAGGTGCTGGTCGGCGAGGAGCACGGTCAGGATCCGCCGGGCCGCCCGCAGCAGGTCGGCGACGTCCCCGCCGGCCAGGGCGTACACCACCGTGCCGCCTTCGCGGGTGGCGGTGACGATCCCGGACCGGCGCAGCACCGCGAGCTGCTGGGAGAGGCTGGACGGTTCGACCTCCAGCTCCCCCAGCAGGTCGCGCACGGGCGTC
The DNA here is from genome assembly GCF_043202015.1 of Kitasatospora sp. NPDC048239. Lineage (NCBI taxonomy): Bacteria > Bacillati > Actinomycetota > Actinomycetes > Kitasatosporales > Streptomycetaceae > Kitasatospora > Kitasatospora sp. NPDC048239. The sequence goes on from NZ_JBICZP010000006.1 coordinate 101,297, forward strand.
GGCCCGGCCTGCAGCAGCTCCAGCACCCGGATCCGGACGGGGTGGCCGAGCATCCGGAAGAACTCGGCCTTCGCCTGGTACAGCGCTACCGCCACGACTCTCCCCTCCCTGGTGGCAGGCCGGTCAGATCTCCAGTGCGAGTTCGATCCGCTTGAGCTGGTGGCGGGCCATGGCGAGGTTGGAGCGGCCGCGGTTGAGCGCCAGGAAGAGGAACAGGCCGCGGCCGTTCTGCGTGGTGAGCGGGCGGACCAGGTGGTACTGGCTGGTCAGGCTGACCAGGATGTCCTCGATCTCGTTGTCGTGGAGGCTGAGCATCTCCATGGTCCGCATCTTGGCCCGGACCAGGTCGGTGTTGCCGGCGGCGGCGACGTTGAGGTCCAGCTCGCCGGTGTCCCCGCCGAGGGTGCCGAGCGCCATGCCGCTGCCGTAGTCGACCAGGGCGACGCCGATCGCGCCGTCGATGCCCATGGCCTCCTTGAGGGACGTCTCCAGGTTCGCCATCGTCTTGCTCCTCCCGTGCGTGGTGGCTGTTGGGCTCCGAATGTAGGGAGGGTCGCGGGCGGTCCACCGGGGATGACCGGAGAAGTTCGAAGCCGGTGCCATCGTGATCACTTGAAGATGTTTGCAACTATGGATCTGAGAGAGAACTGATCTCGTCGCATCTCTTCGCACGAAAAACGGTGCTATCGATGTCGGTCCTCCCGGGTAACCTCTCGCTGAGATGCGAGATCACACCAACCACACCCGGACGGCGATGAACACCCCTCAGCCCGAGCAGTCCGAAGACCAGGAGCTGAGCCCCGCCGAGGCGTACGCGGCCTTCCGCCGCAGGGCCAAGGAGCAGGCCACCGCCCTGTACGGCTTCCAGCAGCTGTACGACTTCCCGCTGGACGACTTCCAGCTGGAGGCCTGCCAGGCCCTGGAAGGCGGCTCGGGCGTCCTGGTCGCCGCCCCCACCGGCTCCGGCAAGACCATCGTGGGCGAGTTCGCGGTCCACCTCGCGCTCCAGGGCGGGCGCAAGTGCTTCTACACGACGCCGATCAAGGCCCTCTCCAACCAGAAGTACGGAGACCTGGTCAAGCGCTACGGCGCCGACAAGGTCGGCCTGCTCACCGGTGACAACAGCGTCAACGGCGACGCCCCCGTGGTGGTGATGACCACCGAGGTGCTGCGCAACATGCTCTACGCGGGCTCCAGCACCCTCAACGGCCTCGGCTACGTGGTCATGGACGAGGTGCACTACCTCGCCGACCGCTTCCGCGGCGCCGTCTGGGAGGAGGTCATCATCCACCTCCCCGAGTCCGTCACCCTGGTCTCGCTCTCCGCCACCGTCTCCAACGCCGAGGAGTTCGGCGACTGGCTGGACACCGTGCGCGGCGGCACCAAGGTGATCGTCTCCGAGGTCCGCCCGGTGCCGCTGTGGCAGCACGTGATGGCCGGCAACCGGATGTACGACCTGTTCGCCAACCCGGACCGCGACGGCCGGCCCAAGGACGCCCCGCGCAACCCGGCCAAGGCGGTCAACCCCGAGCTGGTCCGCCTCGCCCGCTCCGAGCTCGACCGCAACCCCCGCGACAAGTTCGGCCGCGGCCGCGGACGGAGCATGCCCAACGGGCGGCCCGGCAAGGTCTGGACCCCGGGCCGGGTCGACGTCATTGACCGCCTGGACTCCGAGGGCCTGCTTCCCGCCATCACCTTCATCTTCAGCCGGGCCGGCTGCGAGGCCGCCGTGCAGCAGTGCCTCAGCTCGGGCCTGCGGCTCAACAAGGACGGCGACCGGGGCCGGGTCCGCGCCATCGTCGAGGAGCGCTGCGCCGACATCCCCGACGAGGACCTGCACGTCCTCGGCTACTTCGAGTGGCTGGACGGGCTGGAGCGCGGCATCGCCGCCCACCACGCCGGCATGCTGCCGCGGTTCAAGGAGGTGGTCGAGGAGCTCTTCGTGAAGGGCCTGGTCAAGGCCGTCTTCGCGACCGAGACCCTGGCGCTGGGCATCAACATGCCCGCCCGCTCGGTGGTCATGGAGAAGCTGGTCAAGTGGAACGGCGAGACCCACGCCGACATCACCCCCGGCGAGTACACCCAGCTCACCGGCCGGGCCGGGCGGCGCGGCATCGACGTCGAGGGCCACGCCGTCGTGCTGTGGCAGCGCGGCCTCGACCCGGAGGCCCTGGCCGGCCTGGCCGGCACCCGCACCTACCCGCTGAAGTCCTCGTTCCGGCCGTCCTACAACATGGCCGTCAACCTGGTCTCCCAGTTCGGCCGGCACCGCTCCCGCGAGCTCCTGGAGACGTCCTTCGCGCAGTTCCAGGCGGACCGCTCGGTGGTCGGGATCGCCCGCCAGGTCCAGCGCAACGAGGAGGGACTGGACGGCTACCGCGAGTCCATGACCTGCCACCTCGGGGACTTCGACGCGTACATGGACCTGCGCCGCCGCCTCAAGGACCGGGAGAACGACCTCGCCCGCGAGGGCAGCAGCCAGCGCCGGGCCGAGGCCGTCGAGTCCATCGAGCAGCTCAAGCCGGGCGACGTCATCCACGTCCCCACCGGCAAGTTCGCCGGCCTCGCCCTCGTCCTCGACCCGGGCCTGCCGCCGGTCAGCCGCTCCCCGCGCGGCAACCCGCGCCACCCGGACTTCGCCGACGGCCCGCGCCCGGTGGTGCTCACCTCCGAGCGGCAGGTGAAGCGGCTCGCCATGATCGACTTCCCGCATCCGGTCGCCGCCGTCGAGCGGGTGCGCATCCCCAAGTCCTTCAACCCGCGCAGCCCGCAGTCCCGGCGCGACCTCGCCTCCGCGCTGCGGACCAAGGCCGGCCACCTGGAGCCCGAGCGGTTCCGCAAGGGCCGCGCGGCCGCCGCCGACGACCCGGAGATCAGCCGGCTGCGGGCCGAGCTGCGCCAGCACCCGTGCCACGGCTGCGACGAGCGCGAGGACCACGCCCGCTGGGCCGAGCGCTACCACCGGCTGCACCGCGACACCGAGCTGCTGGAGCGCCGGATGCGCTCCCGCACGCACACCATCGCCCGCACCTTCGACCGGGTCTGCGGGCTGCTCACCGACCTCGGCTACCTCCAGGGCGACACCGTCACCGACGACGGCAAGCGGTTGGGCCGGCTCTACGGCGAGCTGGACCTGCTCGCCTCCGAGTGCATCCGCGAGGGCGTCTGGAGCGGGCTGGGCGCCGCCGAGCTGGCGGCCTGCGCCTCGGCGCTGGTCTACGAGGCCCGGCAGTCCGACGACGCCGCCGCCCCCCGCGTCCCGGAGGGCGGCGCCAAGGAGGCGCTCGGCAAGATGGTCCGGATCTGGGGCCACCTGGACGCCCTGGAGGAGCAGCACCGGATCAACACCGCCGAGGGCGTCGGCCAGCGCGAGCCGGACCTCGGCTTCGCCTGGCCGGCCTACCGCTGGGCGCTGGGCCACAGCCTGGACCAGGTGCTGCGCGACGCCGACATGCCGGCCGGCGACTTCGTCCGCTGGACGAAGCAGCTGATCGACGTCCTCGGCCAGATCCAGGACGCCGCCGGCGAGGACGCCGAGCTGCGCCGGACCGCCCGCAAGGCGGTGGACGGCCTGCGCCGCGGCATCATCGCCTACTCCTCGGTGGGCTGACGCAGGCGCGCGACAGGAAAGGGGCCCGTCAGCTCGACGGGCCCCTTTCGCGCGCCGAGGCTCAGCGCGCCAGGACGGCCAGGACCCGCTCCAGGGAGGTGCCGAGGCCCCAGCGGGCGGAGAGCTCCTCCAGCGACATCGGGTCCAGCGGCTCGTGCGGCAGCGCCGGGTCGAAGTCCGGCAGCGGTGCGTCCTCGGCGACCCGCACCACCGTCGGCGCGACGTCCAGGTAGGCGCCGCCCTCGACGATGTTGCGGCGCCGGGCCGGCGTCAGCTTGGAGCCGATGTCCAGGGCGGCGGCCCGGATCGCGGCCAGGTCGCCGTACTCGTTGATCAGCTGGGCGGCCGTCTTCTCACCGATGCCCTTGACGCCCGGCAGGCCGTCGCTCGGGTCCCCGCGCAGCGCCGCCATGTCGGCGTACCGGGAGCCGGGCACGCCGTACTTCTCCAGCAGCACGGCGTCATCGGTGACCTGGAGGTTCCCCATGCCCTTGACCGGGTAGAGGACGGTGATCCCGCGGGCGTCGTCGACCAGCTGGAACAGGTCGCGGTCGCCGGTGACGATCTGCACCGGCCCGGTGGCGCGGGCGGTCAGGGTGCCGATCACGTCGTCGGCCTCGTAGCCGGGGGAGCCGACCCGGGCGATGCCGAGCGCGTCCAGCACCTGCTCGATCACCGGGACCTGCGGGGCGAGCGTGTCAGGCACCTCCTCCTCGCCGTCCTCGGCCGCCTCGGCGACCCGGTGCGTCTTGTAGGAGGGCACCAGGTCGACCCGCCACTGCGGGCGCCAGTCGGCGTCCATACAGGCGACCAGCTGGTCCGGGCGGTGGTCCTGGACCAGCCGGGTGATGAAGTCCAGCAGGCCCCGGACGGCGTTGACCGGTTCACCCTGCGGCGAGCGCAGGGTGTCCGGCACACCGTAGTAGGCCCGGAAGTAGAGGCTGGCGGAGTCGAGCAGCATCAGTCGCGGTGCGGTCACGGGTGCGGTCACGCCCCCGATCATGCCGTACCGGACCGACGCCGCGCCGCTCCCCGCCCGTGCCGGGCCCGGGCCCGGTCGCCGTCCGCGGCGGGTCAGTGCTTGTGCGGGCCGGCGCGGTGGACCGGGCCGTGCGAGTCGGCGCAGTGCTCGGGGCCGGTGTCCGTCGGCGCGGTGATCTGCAGCAGCCCGCCCGCCTCGTCCTCGCCGACGTGGTCCACCTGGAGGGTGCTGTGGGTGATCCCGTACTCGTCGGCCAGTCGGCGCTGGAGTCCGCGGCGCACCGCGTGGCAGTCGCCGCCCGGGGTGACCAGGATGTGCGCGGACAGGGCGGGCTGGTTGGAGGTGATCTCCCAGATGTGCAGGTCGTGGATCTCCTCCACCAGCGGCTGGGCGACCATCCGGTCCGCCACCGAGTCCGGGTCGATCCCGGCCGGCGCGGCCTCCAGGAAGATCCGCCCGGAGTCCCGGACCAGGCCGATGCCGGCCTTCAGCATCAGCGCGACCACGATCAGCGAGGCGATCGCGTCGGCCCGGGAGAAGCCGGTGACCAGCATCACCGCACCGGCGACGGCGGTGGCGATGAACGCGTACAGGTCGGTCAGCACGTGCTGGAAGGCGCCCTCGACGTTCAGCGAGCTGCGGTTCGCCTTGGACATGCACCAGGCGGCGGCCAGGTTGACCACGATCCCGACCAGCGCGGTGACCAGGACCAGCGAGCCGGCCACGTCCGGCGGGTCGATCAGCCGGGCGACCGCCTCGTAGCCGAGCCAGGCGGAGAGCACCAGCAGCGTCACGCCGTTGGCCTGGGCGGAGAGGATCTCGGCCCGCTTGAGCCCGTAGGTGTAGCCGCCCCTCGCCGGCCGGGCGGCCAGCCGCATCGCGACCAGTGCCAGCACGATCGAGGCGGCGTCGGTGAGCATGTGCGCGGCGTCCGAGATCAGTGCCAGCGATTCGGCGGCGAAGCCCACCACGACCTCGCCGGCCATGAACACCACGATCAGCGCGAGCGCGCTCAGCAGCCAGCGGCGGTCGGCGTCGGCGGCCACCCCGTGCGAGTGCCCGCCGTGACCGTGCCCGCCGTGACCGCGGCCGCCGTGGGCATGCCAGTGGTCATGCGCATGATCATCGTGGGAGTGCTCGTGCCCGGCCATCGAAGTCCTCTCCTGGACGCACGGGGTGGAGTAAGGGGCGCAACCGCCCTGCACCCGAAGTGAACCGCAGATCGGACAAAGATCCAAAGGCTGTACTGGTGACCGTTGTCGTTGCCGCCTGGCCCGCCTCGCCCGACCGGAGCACGCCCGTGGTGAGCAGGCGGGACGCCCCCCGTCGGGCGCCACCTCCTCAACGCCGCCGCCCCCGGTCAGGTCACCCCCGAGCCCCTGGGCCCGACCCGTCCGCCTGTCGGACCTCCGCTCGTCCACTCCGGGCCCGGCAGGCGCCGCGCCGGACAACCCTGCTCCACCCGAAGGGAGTTGTCCGGCGCGTCCTGGGCCCCGTCCGGCCCCGTCCGGTCCTAGCCGGCCACCGCCTCCAGCGGCACCGACCGGGCCGCCGTCGCCGCCCGCACCAGCGCCTGCATCACCCGCAGGTCCTCGCCCTGCTCCGGGTGCCACTGCACGCCCAGCGTGAAGCCCGGCCCCTCCACCGACTCGACGGTGCCGTCCGGCGCGTACGCGCCCACCCGCAGGCCGGCGCCCAGCCGGTCCACCGCCTGGTGGTGGAAGGTCGGCACGGTCAGCTCGGTCTCCGGCAGCAGCCCGCCGAGCAGCGTCCCGGGCACCGGCCGCACGGTGTGCTCCCCGTACCTGCCGGGCGAGCCGCCGTGCACGTCCGGGCTCACCACGTCCGGCAGGTGCTGCACCAGCGAGCCGCCGCAGACCACGTTCAGCACCTGCATGCCCCGGCAGATGCCCAGCAGCGGGATCCCCGCCGCCAGCGCCGCCCGGATCAGCGCCGACTCCCAGTGGTCCCGCTCCGGTGAGTCCACCTCGGTGCGGGGGTGCGGCGGCTGCCCGTAGTACGCCGGGTCGATGTCCGGCCCGCCCGCGATGACCAGGGCGTCCAGCCGGGCGAGCACCTCCGGTGCGCGTTCCGCGGCGTCCGGCGGCAGCAGCACCGCGATCCCGCCCGCATCCCGTACGTATGCGGTGTACCGCTCGGGCACCAGCGCCACCCGGCGGTCCCGCCAGTCGCTCCAACTCGCGTCCACCACGTAGGTGCTGACGCCGATGAAAGGCCTGCGATCCATGGCGGGCATTCTCCTCCCGCACCGCCCGTTCCCTCGTCAATCACGCATATCGGCGCGCCACACCCGCCCGCCCTCTTCCGCGCCGTCCGGGCCAGGCCGTACGGTTCGCTGTGACCGGTTGATCTCGCTGAGTGATCGAGTAGGAGGGTTCCGCCATGCCCGACCACACCCCCGGTGCCACCGCGCCGCCGCGCCCGCCGCTCACCCTGGACCAGCTGCGCACCCTGGTCGACACCGGCGAGATCCACACCGTCGCCCTCGCCTTCACCGACATGCAGGGCCGGCTCCAGGGCAAGCGCTTCGCCGCCCGGTTCTTCCTCGACGAGGTCGCCGAGAACGGCGCCGAGGCCTGCGACTACCTGCTCGCCGTCGACATCGACCTCAACACCGTCGACGGCTACGCCCTCTCCTCCTGGGAGACCGGGTACGGCGACTTCGCCATGCGCCCCGACCTCGCCACCCTGCGGCTCACCCCCTGGCAGCCCGGCACCGCCCAGGTCACCGCCGACCTCGCCCGGCACGGCGGGCGCCCCGTCGCCGCCGCCCCCCGGCAGCTGCTGCGCCGCCAGATCGAACGCCTCGCGGAGTACGGCCTCACCGCCGACATCGGCACCGAGCTGGAGTTCCTGGTCTTCCGCGACACCTACGAACAGGCCTGGCTCGGCGGCTACCGCGGCCTCACCCCGGCGAACCAGTACAACGTCGACTACTCCCTGCTCGGCACCGCCCGGGTCGAGCCGCTGCTCGCCCGGATCCGCAACGAGATGGCCGGCGCCGGACTCGTCGTGGAGTCCGCCAAGGGCGAGTGCAACCTCGGCCAGCACGAGATCGCGTTCCGCTACGCCGACGCCCTCACCACCTGCGACCAGCACAGCGTCTACAAGACCGGCGCCAAGGAGATCGCCGCCCAACAGGGCTGCGCGCTCACCTTCATGGCCAAGTACGACGAGCGCGAGGGCAACAGCTGCCACATCCACCTGTCGCTGCGCGACGCCGTGGGCGCCCCCGCCTTCGCCGGCCGCGACGGGCGAATGACCGACACCATGCGCCACTTCCTCGCCGGACAGCTCGTCGCGCTGCGCGAGTTCAGCCTGCTCTACGCGCCGAACATCAACTCCTACAAGCGCTACCGGCCCGGCTCCTTCGCCCCGACCGCCGTCGCCTGGGGCCGCGACAACCGCACCTGCGCCTACCGCGTGGTCGGCCACGGCCCCGGCCTGCGGATGGAGAACCGCGTGCCCGGCGGCGACGTCAACCCGTACCTCGCCGTGTCCGGCATGATCGCCGCCGGGCTGCACGGTCTCCAGCAGAAGCTCGACCTGCCCGCCCCCTGCCTCGGCAACGCCTACGCCGTCGACGAGTACGCCCGGGTGCCCGCCACCCTGCGCGAGGCCGCCGACCTCTGGGAGCGGAGCGACCTCGCCCGCGCCGCCTTCGGCACCGACGTGGTCGAGCACTACCTCAATATGGCGCGGGTCGAACAGGCCGCCTACGACGGCGCCATCACCGACTGGGAGCGCTACCGGTCCTTCGAGCGGATGTGAGCACCATGCCCGAGCCCGCCGCCGGCACCACCGACGTCCTCGACCCCACCACCGGGGCCGTCCTCGCCACCGTCCCCGACACCACCCCCGAGCGGCTCGACGCCGCCGTCCAGCGCGCGCTCAAGGCCCAGCAGGGCTGGGCCGCCCTCGCCCCCGGCGACCGGGCCCGGCTGCTGCGCCGCTTCGCCGACCAGGTCGAGGTGCACATCCCCGAACTCGCCGCGCTGGAGGTTGGCGAGGCCGGCCACACCCTCGGCAACGCCCGCTGGGAGGCCGGCAACGTCCGCGACCTGCTGGAGTACGCCGCCGGGGGAGTGGAGCGGCTGACCGGCCGGCAGATCCCGGTGGCCGGCGGCCTGGACGTCACCTTCCACGAGCCGATCGGCGTGGTCGGCGTCATCGCCCCCTGGAACCTCCCGATGCCGATCGCCGCCTGGGGCTTCGCCCCGGCCCTCGCGGCGGGCAACGCGGTCCTGCTCAAACCCGCCGAGGCGACCCCGCTCACCGCCCTGCGACTGGCCGAACTCGCCCTCGCCGCCGGGCTGCCCGAGGGCCTGTTCCAGGTCGTCCCCGGCGCCGGCACCACCACCGGGCGGGCCCTGGTCGACCACCCGGCCGTCCGCAAGGTCGTCTTCACCGGGTCGACCGTGGCTGGCAAGGAGGTCGCCGCCCGCTGCGCCGCCCGCGCCAAGCGGGTCACCCTCGAACTCGGCGGCAAGAGCCCCAGCATCGTCTTCGCCGACGCCGACCTCGCCCGCGCGGCCGACCCGATGTCCTTCCTCGACAACAGCGGCCAGGACTGCTGCGCGCGCAGCCGGATCCTGGTGCAGCGCGAGGCCGTGGACGACTTCCTCGCCCTGCTGCTGCCCGCCGTCGAGGCCGTCCGCACCGGGGACCCGGCCGACCCGGACACGCGGCTCGGGCCGCTGATCTCCGCCGCCCAGGTCCGCCGGGTCGCCTCCTACGTCACCCCCGACCTGCCCGTGCTCGCCCGCGGCGCGGTGCCCGAGGGCCCCGGCTTCTGGTACCCGCCGACCGTCCTCGCACCCGCCGACCCGGGCGTACCGGCCGTCACCGAGGAGATCTTCGGCCCGGTCGCCGTGGTGCTGCCCTTCGAGGACGAGGCGGACGCCCTGCGGCTCGCCAACGCCACCCGCTACGGGCTCTCCGGCTCGATCTGGACCCGCGACCTGGGCCGGGCGCTGCGGCTGGCCCGGGGCGTGGCCGCGGGCAACCTCTCCGTCAACTCGCACTCCTCGGTGCGGTACTGGACGCCCTTCGGCGGCTTCGGGGAGTCCGGCATCGGCCGCGAGCTGGGGCCGGACGCGCTGCGCCACTTCACCGAGACCAAGAACGTCTTCATCCACACCGAGCCCTAGGGTCCGAGGAGTAGGAGCCCCCATGACCGAGAAGCCAGCCGGGACCGCGAAGGACGCCCCGGTCTGCCGGCGGCTGGTCGGCCGCACGGCCGTGATCACCGGCGCGGGCAGCGGCATCGGCCTGGCCGCCGCCCGCCGGCTCGCCTCCGAGGGGGCCCGGGTGGTCTGCGCCGACCTCGACGAGAAGACCGGCAAGGCGGCCGCCGCCGAGGTCGGCGGCCTCTTCGTGCACACCGACGTCACCGACCCGTACATGGTCGAGGCGCTGTTCGACGAGGCCTACGAGACCTTCGGCAGCGTGGACGTGGCGTTCAACAACGCCGGGATCTCGCCGCCGGAGGACGACTCCATCCTGACCACCGACCTCGAGGCCTGGCGCAGGGTCCAGGAGGTCAACCTGACCTCCGTCTACCTGTGCTGCAAGGCGGCGCTGCCGTACATGCGGCGGCACGGACGCGGCTCGGTCATCAACACCGCCAGCTTCGTGGCCAGGATGGGCGCGGCCACCTCGCAGATCTCCTACACCGCCTCCAAGGGCGGGGTGCTGGCGATGTCCCGGGAGCTTGGCGTGCAGTTCGCCCGGGAGGGCATCCGGGTCAACGCCCTGTCGCCCGGGCCGGTGGACACCCCGCTGCTGCGGGAGCTGTTCGCCAAGGACCCGGAGCGGGCGGCGCGCCGGCTGGTGCACATCCCGCTGGGCCGCTTCGCCCGGCCGGAGGAGATCGCGGCCGCCGTCGCCTTTCTGGCGAGCGACGACTCGTCCTTCATCACGGCGAGCGAGTTCCTGGTCGACGGCGGCATCGCGGGGGCCTACGTCACCCCGTTGTAGGCCGTATCCGGGGTTCTCACCGGAATCTCATGGAAAACACCGGGAATTCGGGCCCGCGCTGATATCGCGTTTATCCGGCGCCCTTTAGATTCTCTTTCGTGAGTGAGCAGATCCCCGCCGGGTGGTACCCGGACCCCAAGGACACCGGCGGCGACCCGAGGCCGCAGCGCTGGTGGGACGGCAAGGGCTGGACGGCCGACACCCGGCCCGCACCCTCGGACGCCCCGCCGACCAGGGCGGCGGCTCCGGGGCCGGAGACGGCCGCCGAGACGACGGTGCTGGAGGGGGAGGTGCTGGGGAGCGGGCCGTCGGTCCGCTACCCCGAGCCGCCCCCCTTCGGCGCCGCCTACGGCACGGCCGTGCCACAGCCGCCCAAGCCCCGGCGCAAGCCCTCCGCGGCGGTCGTGGCGGCCGCCGTGGCGGCCGTGCTCGGGCTGGGCGTCGGCTCCGGCGTCACCTACCTGGCGATGGACCACGACTCGGACCGGGGCTCGCGCCGGGCCACGCCGCAGTCCGCCCCGCGCGGTGAGAACGGCCCCTGGGGCGGCCTGCCCGACTTCGGCGACGGCGGCAACGGGAACGGCGGCGGCAACGGGAACGGCAAGGGCGGCGGCAACGGCGGCTCCGGGGACGGCAAGCAGGCCGGCGGCGGCACCGCGGCCGACCTGGTCAACCGGATCACCCTGCCCGTCCCCGCCGGCTGGGAGGGCGGCACCACCAGCGACGGCTACGCCGCGCTCAGCATCGGCTCGTACAAGTGCGAGGGCGCGGCCGAGGGCGCCAACCAGTGCTCGCTCGGCGGCGCCAACACCAACCGGATCGCGGGGGGCGGCAGCGACGTCCAGGCGGCGGCCAAGGCCGACATCGAGAAGGCCGCCAAGGAGTCCTACAACGAGATCAACTCCCACGAGGAGCTGAAGTCCGAGGCGGTCAAGGTCGACGGCCGCGACGGCTACCTGGTCCGCTGGAAGGTCGACGCGGCGAAGGGCAACGACGGCTACGTCGAGACCGTGGTCTTCCCGTCCGCCGACGGCAAGAACCTGGTCGCCGTCCACCTCGGCTTCGACATCGCGGACAAGGCGCCCGACGTCGCCGTGATGGACACGATCGTCAAGGGCATCGCCGACTACACCGGCAAGCTCCCCGCCTTCCCCGGCGGTGGCGGCCCGGGCGGCGCCGACGGCGGCGCCAACACCTGACCGGCCCGCGCTGCTCACGCACGGCGGCCCACCCGGAATCCGGGTGGGCCGCCGTCATGGTTTCACCCGATGCGGGGGCATCGGCCGGGTCCGGACCGCACGGGGGTCGGTGAACGGTCCGGCCCCGGCCTCCGGCGGTCAGGCGCCGCGTCGAACAGCCTCGATACGACGACGCCGGAGAACCATGCCGGCCCAGCCGACGCTGATCGCGGCGGCGCCGCTCAGCAGCAGCGGGCCGGTGGCCGAGGTGCCGACGGCGGCGTTGGCGGTCGGAACGACCGCGCCGGCCGGCTCGAGGGCGTTGCCGCCGTGCCCGTTGTGGGACACGGTGGACTTGGACTGGCCCGCGGCGATCTGCTGCTCGCTCGGCGCGACGGGCGCGTCGGCGGCGAGGGCCGGGACCGGCTGCCCGGCGGCGGCCGCGCTGCCGAAGTCGACGTCGGAGCAGCTGTAGAAGGCCTCGGGGCTGTCGGTGCGCTGCCACACCATGTAGAGCAGCTGGCGGCCGGTGCGCTGCGGCAGCGTGCCGGTGTAGCTGTAGTAGCCGTCCGCGGCGGTCCGGCTGGTCGGGATCACCGCGACCGGGGTGGCCTCCAGGTCGGACCACTTCAGCGGCTTGGTCGGGTCCCAGCTCTGCTTGGTGATGTAGACGGTCTGGTTGCCCTGGTGCGGCGCGGTGACGCGGAACTTGAAGTTGAAGGAGCCCGAACTCACCGGGGTGGCAGGCCAGTCGGTACGCGGCAGGTCGAGGGCCTTGTACTTGTCCCGGTTCGCCGAGCAGAGCTTGCCGTCCGGGATCAGCGCCTGGTGGTGGCCGTCCGCGTTGGCGATGTTGACCTCGTTCCAGTCGTACAGCGGCTGGGTGCCGCTCATCGCGACGAGGTCCTTGCACACCTGGGACTTGGGGGTCTCCGGGCCCTCGGCGTAGCAGGCCGCGACCCGGCTCACCGGGTTGGTCATGGTGCCGTGGGCGCTGGCCGTACCGGCGGTGGAGGCCGCCACGGCGAGGAAGGCGGCGCCAAGGACGCCGACGGAGAGGGCACTTCGCTTGAAGGACATGGGGTGGGGACTCCTTGACCGTCTTCCGGGCCGAGAGTGTGGGGGAGTGGACACGTCTGCCCGAGGGGCCGCCGGCCCGGCACTCTGACCCCCGGCTGAGCGTATGATTGGACTAGACCAACTGGCAATAGCCTGTGGTGGCGTACTTTTTGACGGACTGTAGCCGTACGCGCAGCACAAAGGCCCGATGGGACACCGGAGTTAGGTGTCCCATCGGGCCCTTTTAAGGTCTGGCTAAGCCGCGGCCGACGCGCCCCCGGCGGGCCGCCCTCAGAGGAAGGTCAGCCCCTCGCCCCGGTAGGTCGGGACGCTGCGCACCACCCGGTCGCCCTCGATCAGGTGCAGCTCGGGGAAGCGCTCGCACAGCTCGCCCGCCTTGGCGTGCCGGAACCAGACCCGGTCGCCGATCAGCAGGTCGTCGGCGGCCGCGCCGAGCAGCGGCGTCTGCACCTCTCCGGCGCCCTCCACCGGGTCGTAGCGCAGCCCCTGCGGCAGGTACGGCACCGGCGAGCGGTCCGGTCCGGCCGCGCCCGAGGCCGGGTAGCCGCCGCCGAGCACCGTCACCACGCCGAGGCCGGGCCGGCGCACCACCGGCTGGCCGAACAGCGCGGCCGGGCGGCCCCGGAACGAGCGGTAGTGGTCGAACAGCCGCGGGAGGTACAGCCCGGAGCCGGCCGCGACCTCGGTCACCGCGTGCTCGGCCGCGGTCGACTCGACGCTGCCGGTGCCGCCGCCGTTGACGAACTCCAGGTCGGCGACCTGCCGCAGCCGCCGCACCGCGGCCGCGCGGCGCCCGGCCAGTTCGGCGCGCGCCCTGGCCTGCATCAGCCGGATCATCCGCGAGCGCACCGGCCGCCCGGGCACGATGTCGCCGACCCCGGCGATGTGCCCCTCGTACGCCATCAGCCCGACCACCCGGAAGCCCGGGCGGCGCTGCACCAGTTCGGCGAAGGCGCCCAGGTCCTCGGGCGCGTGCAGCGGCGAGCGCCGGGCGCCGACCCGGACCCGCCCGTTGAACAGCCGCAGTGCGGTGTCCAGTTCCAGGCAGACCCGGATCTCGGCGGTGCCGGTCCTGGCCCGGTCGATCAGGTCCAGCTGGGCCGGGTCGTCCAGCAGTACGGTGACGGCGCCGGCCAGCGCCGGATCGGCGGTGAGCTCGGCGAAGGCGGCCCGGTCGGCGGAGGGGTACGCGAGCAGGATGTCGGTGAACCCGTGGCGGGCCAGCCAGAGCGACTCGGCGAGGGTGAAGCTCATCACCCCGGCGAAGCCGTCCATCGCCAGCACCCGCTCCAGCAGCGCCCGGCACCGCACCGACTTGCTGGCCACCCGCACCGGCTTGCCCGCGGCCCGCCGCACCAGGTCCGCGGCGTTGGCGTCGAAGGCCGCCAGGTCGACCACGGCCACCGGGCCGTCCAGCCCAGCGGTGGCCCGGTCGTACCGCGCCCGGTCGGCACCGGGCGAGGCCTCGGCGGGGGCGGACGCGGCGGTGCGGGCGGCGAGTTCGGGCGTGGCCATGCGCGCAGACTGCCACACAGCCACTACCGGTGGGTAGGGGCGCGACACGACCGGCCCAGGCCGGGCCCGGGCGGCCGGACCGGGCCGGGGGCGTGAGGTGGCATAGGGTCGGCCGGGTGGATCGCAAGAACATTCCGAACCCAGGATTCGCCGAGGACGACGGCACCGCCGACCCGGCGCTCGCCGCGGCGCTCACGCGCTGGTCCGAGGACCGCACGGCCGAACCGGAGGTGCTCGCGGCGCTGACGCCGACCCGGCTGATGGTGCCGATCGTCGCGATCCTCGGCGAGGTGGAGATCGACGAGCACGGCCACAAGCACGACAAGAGCAGCGACATGGCCGTCCCGGTGGTCGAGGCCCCCGACGGCCGCCGGGCGCTGCCCGCCTTCACCTCCCTGGAGGCGATGGCCCGCTGGCGGGCCGACGCCCGCCCGGCTCCGGTGGCCGCGCCGCAGGCCGCGATGGTCGCCTTCTCCGAGCGCGCCGACACCCTGCTGATCGACCCGGCCGGCCCGGTGGCCTACCAGCTGTCCGGCGCCCGGCTGCGCGCGCTGGCGGAGAACCGTCCGTACCTGCCGCCGGTGCGCGACCCCGAGGTGCGCGAGGCGGTGCGGGCGCTGCTGGCGGCCGAGCCGCAGGTGGTGACCGGTCTGCTGGCGCCCTACGAGGACGGGGACGGCCTGCTCGCGGTGGTGTTCGAGCCGGGCCTGGACCAGCAGGCCGTCCAGGCGGCCGCGCAGCGGGTCGGGCAGGCCGTCGCGGCCGATCCGGTGCTGCGGGTCCGGCTCGACCGCGGCCTGAGCCTGGCGGTGCTGCCGGCCGGCGCCCGGCTGCCCGGCGAGCCGCTGTACCAGCGGTAGCGGCAGGCCCCGGACACCGCTGAAGGCGCCCCCTCGTCCGACGAGGGGGCGCCTTCAGCGGTGTCCGGCGGTTTCGCCGGGCAGCCGGGGCTCAGGCGTAGACCGGACCGGTGAACTTCTCGCCGGGGCCCGCGCCCGGGGCGTCCGGGACGAGGGAGGCCTCGCGGAAGGCCAGCTGGAGCGACTTCAGGCCGTCCCGCAGCGGCGCGGCGTGGAAGTTGCTGATCTCGGGGGCGCCGGCGGTGACCAGCCCGGCCAGCGCGGTGATCAGCTTGCGGGCCTCGTCGAGGTCCTTGTCCGCCTCGCCGCCCTCGGCCAGCCCGCACTTGACGGCGGCCGCGCTCATCAGGTGCACCGCGACGGTGGTGATCACCTCGACGGCCGGGACCTCGGCGATGTCCCGGGTGAGGTCGTCGAAGCCGAGCGCCTCGTCGTCGGAGGCGGGGTTCTGGGTGGGCTCGGTGCTCAAGGGGACTCACTCCGTCGTGCCGGTGTACGTACACCAGGAGCGTACAAGGGAGCGGGGGGACGGCCCGGGCCACGGGGAGCGAGGGGCGGAATACCGCCGGGAGTCGAAACGCTGTATGCTTCGAGACTGACCGGCCGGGAGCCCCCAGGGCGCCTGGCCAGCAAGTGGAGGCTCCACTCACACAGGAGGCCCGAGAGGGCAACCGCGAAAGTCTCCCACCTGATCGGCCTCACCGTCGACGGGTCCCGGTCCGCGACAAGCGCCGCAGGGCGCCGAGTCGCCGCAGTACCCCTCACGGGTACCGCCCCCGGATATGTGGAGCCCCGCTTGCACCGAGCGGGGCTTTTTTCGTGTCGCGGTGCATGCAGTGCCTAGCAGCAAGTCAGGCAGCGCAGCACGAATGAAGCCCCGCCCAGTGGTCGAGTCCACTACGTGCGACCGCCGCCCGACGGCCGCATCGCAGAAGGTGCAACCGAGGAGGCCCCATCAGCACCGAGCCCCGCATCAACGACCGGATTCGCGTCCCCGAGGTGCGACTCGTCGGTCCCAGCGGCGAGCAGGTCGGCATTGTGCCGCTTGCCAAGGCGCTGGAGCTTGCGCAGGAGTACGACCTTGACCTCGTCGAGGTCGCGGCGACCGCCCGGCCGCCGGTGTGCAAGCTCATGGACTACGGCAAGTTCAAGTACGAGTCGGCCATGAAGGCCCGTGAGGCGCGCAAGAACCAGGCGCACACGGTCATCAAGGAGATGAAGCTCCGGCCGAAGATCGACCCGCACGACTATGACACCAAGAAGGGTCACGTCGTCCGGTTCCTCAAGCAGGGCGACAAGGTCAAGATCACGATCATGTTCCGCGGTCGTGAGCAGTCCCGCCCCGAGCTGGGCTTCCGACTGCTGCAGCGGCTGGCGAACGACGTCCAGGACCTGGGCTTCGTGGAGTCCTCGGCCAAGCAGGACGGCCGAAACATGATCATGGTTCTTGGCCCGCACAAGAAGAAGACCGAGGCGATGGCCGAGGCCCGCGCGCTCGCCGACGCCCGCAAGGCCGAGCGACAGGGCCGGACCCCCGGCTCCGACGCCGCCGAGCTGGACGAGGACGCGGCGCTCGAGGCCGAGAACGCCGCGGCCGAGGCGGAGGCCGACGAGGCCGACGACATCGAGGATGTCGAGGCCGCCGAGGACACCGAGGCCGCCGCCGAGGTCGAGCAGCCGGCCGAGGCCTCCCAGGACGCCTGAGCCTTCACCGGCCAGGGCGGCCCGGGGGACCGGCCACCAGGGTGACGGGGCGTCCCGCCCGGTCATCACAGATCCATCCTTCACGCCCGCGCGGCGCAAGCCGTGCGGGCGTGGACGGACCGACGAGGAGATACGGCGAAATGCCGAAGCAGAAGACGCACAGTGGCGCCAGCAAGCGCTTCAAGATCAGTGGCTCTGGCAAGGTGCTGCGCGAGCGCGCGGGCCGTCGCCACCTCCTGGAGCACAAGCCCTCGACGCTGACCCGCAAGCTGGCCGGCACCGTCGTGGTGGCCCCGGCTGACGCCAAGAAGATCAAGAAGCTTCTCGGCAAGTGATCGCCCTCCCGTCCGGTGCGAGCCGTCGACGGGGCAGCTGATCCTTCCCGACCCATTCGAATGACGGACCACGTGAAGTAGTCCGTGGTCCAACTCAAGGAGTAATCAAGTGGCACGCGTCAAGCGGGCAGTCAACGCCCACAAGAAGCGCCGGGTCATCCTGGAGCGCGCCAGCGGCTACCGGGGCCAGCGCTCGCGCCTGTACCGCAAGGCCAAGGAGCAGGTCACCCACTCTCTGGTCTACAACTTCAACGACCGCAAGAAGCGCAAGGGCGACTTCCGTCAGCTGTGGATCCAGCGCATCAACGCTGCGGCCCGCGCCAACGGCATCACCTACAACCGCTTCGTGCAGGGCCTGAAGGCCGCGAGCGTCGAGATCGACCGCAAGATGCTTGCGGACCTCGCGGTCAACGACCCGGGCGCGTTCGCGTCGCTCGTCGAGGTCGCCCAGAAGGCGCTGCCGGCCGACGTCAACGCCCCGAAGGCTGCCGCCGACGCCGCCTGATCCTCCTGGATCAGCTGAGCTGACCGGACCCGCAGGCTCCATCCTGCGGGTCCGGTTTTGCGTTCCGCGCGTTCCGCGTTCGCGCGCCCCCGGCCCGACCGCACGGCCCGACCGCACGGGCCCCTCCGGACCGGCCCGCCGCACGGGCCCGCTGTACCGGCCCCCCGCCACCGGCTCCCCGCCCCAGAGACGAGAACATGCCGAGCACCGACACCCCCCTGCTGACCTCCCTGCGCTCGCCCCGGGTGATCGCCGCCCGCCGGCTCGCCAAGCGGAACCAGCGCACCAAGGAGCGCCGCTTCCTCGTCGAGGGCCCGCAGGCCGTCCGCGAGGCCGTCGCCTTCGGGAAGCTGCCGGGCTCGTCCGAGCACGCCGTGGTCGAGGTGTACGCCACCCCCGAGGCCGCCGAACGGCACGCCGGCATCGTCGCCGCCGCCCTCGCCGAGGGGCTGCCGGTGCTCACCGCCACCGACGAGGTCGTCGCCGAGATCTGCGACACCGTGACCCCGCAGGGCATCGTGGCGCTCTGCCGCTTCATCGACACCCCCTTCGAGGAGGTGCTCAGGGCCCGCCCCCGGCTGGTGGCGGTGCTCGCGCACGTCCGCGACCCCGGGAACGCCGGCACCGTGCTGCGCACCGCCGACGCGGCCGGAGCGGACGCCGTGGTGCTGACCGACGCCTCGGTCGACCTGTACAACCCCAAGGCCGTCAGGGCCTCGGTCGGCAGCCTGTTCCACCTCCCGGTCGCCGTCGGCGTGCCGGTCGAGGAGGCCGTCGCCCGGCTGCGCGAGGCGGGCGTACGGGTCCTGGCCGCGGACGGCGCGGGGGAGCGCGACCTCGACCAGGAGCTGGACGAGGGCACCCTGGGCGCGCCCGGCGCATGGGTGTTCGGCAACGAGGCGTGGGGTCTTCCGGAGGAGACCCGCGCACTCGCCGACGAGGTGGTGCGCGTACCGATCCACGGACACGCCGAGAGCCTCAACCTCGCCACGGCCGCCGCCGTCTGCCTCTACGCCTCCGCACGTGCTCAGCGCTCGCCCGGAGGGTGTCGCGCACAGGGCCAGGAGCGCTAGGGTCTGCCTCGGTGGGGGGAAAGACACGGTGGGTAATCGGGGAGGACACCCATGGCCGTCAGCGGGGCAGAGCTGGACCCGGACGACCTGCCGGACGGCCTGGTGGTCGCCGACGCCCTGGGCCGGGTGGTCTGCTTCAACCGCGCGGCCGCCCGGCTGACCGGCATCGCACCGCAGGACGCGCTCGGCAGCCCGCTGGCGGACGCGCTGCCGCTGGAGGACCTGGACGGCCGCCGCTGGTGGCAGCTGACCGACCCGTACGGCGGCCTGGCGATCCGCACCAGCCAGCCCGAGCGCAACCTGCTGCTGCCCGGCGGCCGTGAGGTGCTGGTCTCCGCCCGGTACGTCCGGGCCCGCCCGCAGGGCCCGCTGGAGCGGCTGGTGATCGCCCTGCGCGGCACCGAGGCCCGCCGCCGCACCGAGCGCAGCCACGCCGAGCTGATCGCGACCGTCGCCCACGAGCTGCGCTCGCCGCTGACGAGCGTCAAGGGCTTCACCGCGACCCTGCTGGCCAAGTGGGAGCGGTTCACCGACGGGCAGAAGCGGCTGATGCTGGAGACCGTCGACGCCGACGCCGACCGGGTCACCCGGCTGATCGCCGAACTGCTGGACATCTCCCGGATCGACGCCGGCCGGCTGGAGCTGCGCAAGCAGGTGGTCGACCTGGCCGCCGCCGTGCGCCGGCACGTGGACGGCAAGGTCGCCGCCGGCACCCCCGAGGACCGCTTCGACATCCGGATCGGCGAGCCGCTCACCGTGCTGTGGGCCGACCCCGACAAGGTCGACCAGGTGCTCGCCAACCTGCTGGAAAATGCGGTGCGGCACGGCGAGGGAACTGTCACGATCGAGGTGGCACCGGCCAAGGAGGTCGTCGAGGCACCCGTCTGGGAGCGCCCCGGCACCCCGCCCCGCATTGTGGAAGGCACAGCGATCACCGTGAGCGACGAAGGCGGAGGCATCCCCGAGGAGTCGATGCCGCGCGTCTTCACCCGCTTCTGGCGCGGCTCCAAGCGCGGCGGCACGGGCCTGGGCCTCTACATCGTCAAGGGCATCGTGGAGGCCCACGGCGGCTCGGTCCGCGTCGACCGCGCGCCCGGCGGCGGCGCCCGGTTCCGATTTATCCTGCCCGCCGGGGTGCCCGACTTCATGCTCTGACCGAGCGCGGGCAAGGAGCCGAGCAGGCTCACGGGCGCTCCCGGACGGGCTTCACGACAGTCGCGCTACGCACTGCGACTACACTCGACCTTTGGCGTTGTGCAACGCCCTGCGCGGCTGCGCCGCGGACATCCCCCTCTTCGGTACGGAGAGCGGTTGCCCGTGCCCCGGCCACGCCGGGCGTGACGCAGAGGCGAGCCCCTTACCTGAGCACGGACGAGCAGGAGCACGGGAAGATAGAGATGTCGGCACCCAACAAGTCGTACGACCCGGTCGAGGTCGAGGCACTCAAGCCCGAGGTGGTGGAGCAGGCCCGCGACGAGGCCCTCGCAGCCTTCGCCGCCGCCACCACCCTGGACGAGCTGAAGCAGGCCAAGGTCGCCCACACCGGCGACCGCTCCGCGCTCTCCCTCGCCAACCGCGAGATCGGCGCCCTGCCCCCGCACGCCAAGGCCGCCGCCGGCAAGCTGATCGGCCAGGCCAGGGGCGCCGTCAACCAGGCCCTCGCCCGGCGGCAGGCCGAGCTGGAGGCGGAGCGCGACGCCCGCGTACTGGTCGAGGAGGCGGTGGACGTCACGCTGCCGTACGACCGCACCCCGCGCGGCGCCCGCCACCCGCTGACCACGATGGCCGAGCGCATCGAGGACACCTTCGTGGCCATGGGCTACGAGGTCGCCGAGGGCCCCGAGGTCGAGGCCGAGTGGCTGAACTTCGACGCCCTCAACCTCGGCCCGGACCACCCGGCCCGATCGATGCAGGACACCTTCTTCGTCCAGGCCCCGGACGGCTCCGCCGACTCCGGCGTGGTGCTGCGCACCCAGACCTCCCCGGTCCAGGCCCGCACGATGCTCGACCGCGAGCCGCCCGTCTACGTGGTCTGCCCCGGCCGGGTCTACCGCACGGACGAGCTGGACGCCACCCACACCCCGGTCTTCCGGCAGGTCGAGGGCCTGGCCGTGGACGAGGGCATCACCTTCGCCGACCTCAAGGGCACCATCGAGCAGCTGGTGTCCAAGCTGATCGGCGACGGCCTGGAGCTGCGCTGGCGCCCCTCGTACTTCCCGTTCACGGAGCCGAGCGCCGAGATCGACCTGCAGTGCTTCGTCTGCCGCGGCGAGAGCGTCGGCAACCCGGACAAGCCCTGCCGCACCTGCTCCTCCGAGGGCTGGATCGAGCTCGGCGGCTGCGGCGTCGTCAACCCGCGGGTGCTGGTCGCCTGCGGTGTCGACCCGAACCGCTACAGCGGGTTCGCCTTCGGCCTGGGCCTGGAGCGGATCCTGATGAACCGTCACAACGTCGCCGACATGCGCGACATGGTCGAGGGTGACGTCCGCTTCACCCTCCCGTTCGGGATGGAGATCTGATGCGCGTCCCGCTTTCCTGGCTGCGCGAGTACGTCGACCTGCCGGCCGGCGAGACCGGCCGCGACGTCGCGGAGCGCCTGGTCCGCGCCGGCCTCGAGGTCGAGACCGTCGAGCAGATCGGCGCCGACCTCAAGGGCCCGCTGGTCGTCGGCCAGGTGCTCTCCATCGAGGAGCTGTCCGGCTTCAAGAAGCCGATCCGGCACTGCTTCGTCAACGTCGGCGACGCCAACGGCACCGGCGCACCGCAGGAGATCGTCTGCGGCGCGACCAACTTCGCCGTCGGCGACAAGGTCGTCGTGGTCCTCCCGGGCGCCGTGCTGCCCGGCCCGTTCCCGATCGCCGCGCGGCAGACCTACGGCCACACCTCGGCCGGCATGATCTGCTCCGCCCGCGAGCTGGGCATGGGCGACGACCACAACGGCATCATCGTCCTGGAGCAGCACCACGAGCCCGGCACCGACGCGATCGAGCTGCTCCAGCTCGTCGACGAGGTGCTGGACATCGCCGTCACCCCGGACCGCGGCTACTGCCTGTCGATGCGCGGCGTGGCCCGTGAGGCCGCCGCCGCGTACGGGCTGCCGCTGGCCGACCCGGCGCTGCTGGACGTGCCCCCGGCCAACTCCTTCGGCTACCTGGTCAAGGTCGCCGACCCGGCCGGCTGCGACCGCTTCGTCGCCCGCACGGTGATCGGCCTCGACCCCACCGCCAAGTCGCCGATCTGGCTGGAGCGCCGGCTCCAGAAGTCCGGCATCCGCCCGATCTCGCTGACCGTCGACATCACCAACTACGTGATGCTGGAGGTCGGCCAGCCGCTGCACGCCTACGACAAGCAGCGCGTGGACGGCCCGATCACCGTGCGCCGGGCCGAGAACGGCGAGCGCCTCACCACCCTCGACGGCGTCCAGCGCAAGCTCTCCGCCGAGGACCTGCTGATCTGCGACAACAGCGGACCGATCGGCCTGGCCGGCGTCATGGGCGGCGCCTCCACCGAGATCCTCGACCCGGCCGCAGGCCCGGGCACCACCGAGGTGATCATCGAGGCGGCGCACTTCGACCCGGTCGCCATCGCCCGCGGTGCCAAGCGGCACAAGCTGCCCTCCGAGGCGTCCAAGCGCTTCGAGCGCGGCGTCGACCCGGAGGCCGCCCGCGCCGCCGCGCAGCGCGCCGTCGACCTGCTGGTCCTGATCGCCGGCGGTACCGCCGAGGCCGGGGTCACCGACATCGCCGCCCCGCACCCGGTGCGCACCATCACCATCGCCGCGGACCTGCCCGACCGGGTGGCCGGCGCCGAGTACGGCCGCGAGACCGTCACCCGCCGCCTGCAGGAGATCGGCTGCTCCGTCGCGGGCGCCGACGTCCTGGAGGTCACCCCGCCGACCTGGCGGCCCGACCTCACCGACCCGTACGACCTCGCGGAGGAGGTCATCCGCCTGGAGGGCTACGACAACGTGCCCGCCCGGATGCCCACCGTGCCGCCGGGCAAGGGCCTGACCGAGGCCCAGCGGATGCACCGCCGGGTCGGCGTGGCGCTGGCCGGCGCCGGCTACGTCGAGGTCAACAACTACCCGTTCGTCGGCGAGGCCGCCTTCGACGCGCTCGGCCTGGAGAAGGACGACCGCCGCCGCCGCACGGTCAAGCTGGTGAACCCGCTCAACGACGAGGAGCCGGCGCTGCGCACCACGCTGCTGCCGGGCCTGCTCGGGGCGCTGCGCCGCAACGTCGGGCGCGGCAACACCGACCTGGCGATCTTCGAGACGGGTACCGTCTTCCTGCCCAAGGACGAGCTGTCCGTCGCGCCGCGCCCGGCCGTCGACCACCGTCCCAGCGACGAGGAGCTCGCCGCCCTCGACGCCGCCCTGCCGCACCAGCCGCGCCGGGTCGCCGTCGCCCTGGCCGGCGAGCGGCTGCCCTCCGGCTGGTGGGGCAAGGGCGCCGGGGCCTCCTGGGCGGACGCCGTCGAGGCGGCCCGCACGGTGGCCCGCGCGGCCGGTGTCGAACTGACCGTGCGCCAGGGCCAGCTGATGCCCTGGCACCCGGGCCGCTGCGCCGAGCTGCTGGTCGCCGGCACCGACCGGGTGGTCGGCCACGCCGGCGAGCTGCACCCGCGCGTGGTGAAGGCGATGGGCCTTCCGGAGCGCAGCAGCGCGATGCAGATGGACCTCGACCTGCTCACCGCCGACGGCGTCGAGCGGGTCTCCGGTCCGGCGGTCTCCGGCTTCCCGGTGGCCACCCAGGACGTGGCGCTGATCGTCGACGCCGCCGTCCCGGCCGCCGAGGTGGAGGCGGCGCTGCGCTCCGGCGCGGGCGAACTGCTGGAGGACATCCGGCTGTTCGACGTCTTCACCGGTGAGCAGGTCGGCACCGGCCGCAAGTCGCTGGCGTACGCGCTGCGCTTCCGTGCCGCGGACCGCACGCTGACCGCCGACGAGGCGAGCGCCGCCCGCGAGGCGGCCGTGGCCGAGGCCCTCGCCCGCACCGGCGCGGTGCTGCGCGGCGCCTGATCCGCAGGCCGCAACCGAAGGGCCCCTGGAGACCACCCGGTCTCCGGGGGCCCTTCGGCGTGCCGGGCGGTGCGCGCTTCGGCCGTGCGGCTTGAAGCGATTGCGACGTGAAGCGATTACGACTTGAGGAGTTTGGGTCAAAACCCTTGCGGGCGCGCCGCGGTGGGCGCTATCTCTTAGTTAGGAAAGTTTCCTAACT
The DNA here is from genome assembly GCF_043202015.1 of Kitasatospora sp. NPDC048239. NCBI lineage: Bacteria > Bacillati > Actinomycetota > Actinomycetes > Kitasatosporales > Streptomycetaceae > Kitasatospora > Kitasatospora sp. NPDC048239. The sequence continues at coordinate 125,358 of NZ_JBICZP010000006.1, forward strand.
CCCACGGAGCCCGGGTACCCCCTGCCCGGGCCAAGGAAACGGAGCGTCAGATGCACCGTCCGCAGCACCGCACCGTACGCATAGCCCTCGCCGCCCTCCTGGTGGCCGCGCCCGCCACCGTGGCGGCGGCCGGCGCCGCCCACGCCGCACCGGCCGCGGCCGTCGTCCAGGTGAAGGCCGTCGGCCTGGACGACCCGCACAAGAAGGACATCGCGATGCAGCTGGTGTCCAGCGCCGAGAACTCCTCGCTGGACTGGAAGGCGCAGTACAAGTACATCGAGGACATCAAGGACGGCCGCGGCTACACCGCCGGCATCATCGGCTTCTGTTCCGGCACCGGCGACATGCTCGACCTGGTCGAGCACTACACCGACCTCAAGCCCGGCAACATCCTCGCCAAGTACCTGCCCGCTCTGCGGAAGGTCAACGGCACCGAGTCGCACAGCGGCCTCGGCAGTGCCTTCGTGAAGGACTGGGCCACCGCCGCCAAGGACTCCGTCTTCCTGCAGGCCCAGAACGACGAGCGCGACCGCGTCTACTTCAACCCCGCCGTCAACCAGGCCAAGGCCGACGGCCTGCGCGCGCTCGGCCAGTTCGCCTACTACGACGCCATCGTCATGCACGGCGGCGGCTTCGACGCCGCGGGCTTCGGCACCATCCGCAAGAACGCCCTGAAGAAGGCCAAGTCCCCCGCGCAGGGCGGCGACGAGGCCACCTACCTCAAGGCCTTCCTGGACGCCCGCAAGGCCGCCATGAGGCTGGAGGAGGCGCACTCCGACACCAGCCGCGTCGACACCGAGCAGCTGGTCTTCCTGAACGCGAAGAACTTCGACCTCAACCCCCCGCTCAAGTGGAAGGTCTACGGCGACAGCTACGCCATCAACAGCTGAGCGCGGGCACGACGAGGGGCGGGGAGGCCGCGGCCTCCCCGCCCCTCGGGTCCGTCGTCGAACTCCCGCCTGCGGTGCGGTGTTGGAGGACGGACCCCTGCGCGTGCTCCGGTCAGGCGCTCGCGGTGTAGTCGTAGAAGCCGCGGCCGGACTTGCGGCCCAGCAGCCCGGCGTCGACCATCCGGGACAGCAGCGGGGGAGCGGCGTACAGCGGCTCCTTGTACTCGTCGTACATCGACTCGGCGATCGACACGATGGTGTCCAGGCCGATCAGGTCGCACAGCCGCAGCGGGCCCATCGGGTGGGCGCAGCCGGCCTCCATGCCCTTGTCGATGTCGGACGCGGTCGCCACGCCGGACTCGAACATCCGCACCGCCGACAGCAGGTACGGCACCAGCAGCGCGTTCACCACGAAACCGGCGCGGTCGCGGGCCCGGATCGGCTCCTTGCCGAGGACCTGGGTGGCGAAGGCCTCCACCCGCTCGGTGGTGGCGGCCGAGGTGGTCAGCGTCGGGATGACCTCGACCAGCTTCTGCACCGGCGCCGGGTTGAAGAAGTGCAGGCCGATGACCTGCTCCGGGCGCGAGGTGGCGGCGGCCAGCTTCACGATCGGGATCGACGAGGTGTTGGAGGCGAGGATCGCGTCACGGCGCTCCACCACCTGGTCCAGGGTCTGGAAGATCTTGACCTTGATGTCCTCGCGCTCGGCGACCGCCTCGACCACCAGGTCGCGGTCGGCGAAGTCCGCCAGGTCGGTCGTGAACGCCAGCCGGGACAGCGCCTCGTCGCGCAGCTCGGGGGTCAGCTTGCCGCGCTTGACCGCGGTGTCCAGGGAGTTGGTCAGCCTGGTCCGGCCGAACTCCAGCGCCTCACCGCTGGCCTCCGACACCAGGACGTCCAGCCCGGCCCGGGCGAAGACCTCCGCGATGCCCGACCCCATGAGACCGCAGCCGATCACTCCGACGCGCGCGATGTCACTCACTCCGTTGCCCTTCGGTGGTGCTGGGGGTGACCCAGCGAGGTGTCCCAGCAAGCTGCTGTTCAGCGGGGGGCGTACCGGAATGTGTGAACCGGTGCACCGCCCCGACGACGTTACTACTCCGTACCGGCTGGTAGGTCATCCCCTCCCCGGCTGAGCCGAACGGGTGAGGCCGCTCCCGCCGCCCGTGCGCCCGGGTACCGACCCGCCCGCGGACGGACAGAATGCGGGACGGTCGGGGGCAGGCGAAGGGAGCAACGGGATGCCGTCGGGATCGCTCAGAGGACAGGTCGCCCTGGTCACCGGGGCCGGTCGGGGCATCGGCCGGGAGATCGCCATCGGCCTGGCCGCCGAGGGCATGGGCGTCGGCCTGGTCGGCCGCACCCACGAGACCCTCACCGACACCCTCAAGGAATGCGCCCGGCACGGCTCCCGCGGGGTCGCCGTCACCGCCGACGTCACCCGGCACGGCTCGGTCCGCGAGGCCGTCCGGGCCGTCGAACGCGACCTCGGCCCGGTCGACCTCCTGGTCAACAACGCCGGCCAGGTCGACCGCGCCGAGGTCCCGCTCTGGGAGACCGACCCCAACCACTGGTGGCAGGTGATCGAGACCAACCTGCGCGGCCCCTACAACCTGCTGCGCTGCGTCCTGCCCGGCATGGTCGAGCGCGGCCGCGGCCGGGTGGTCAACCTCAACTCCGGCTTCGCCCTGCGCCCCGACGGCAACTACACCGCCTACGCCACCTCCAAGGGCGCGCTGCTCCAGCTCTCCGACAACATCGCCGACTCGCTCGCCGGACACCACGTCGTGGTCCTCGACATCAGCCCCGGCGCGGTGGCCACCGACATGACCGCCGGGATGCCGATGTTCCAGGACATGAAGACCTGGGGCTCCATCCCCTACATGGTCGCCGTCACGGTGGACGCGGCGCGCGGCCGCTTCGACGCCCTGCACGGGCGCTTCATCCACGCCGGGCGGGACAACCTGGAGGAGCTGGTCCGGCGCGCCGAGGAGATCCGCGAGGCCGACGCCCGGACCCTGCGGCTGCGCCCCTACGGGCCGCAGGACCCGATGGGCTGAGCCCGCCGGGCCGGACAGGACCTAGGCGCAGAGCTGGCTGGCGGTGACCGGCTTGAGCCCGGCCCTGGCCAGGCCGTCGAGGATGCCGGGCAGCGCGTCCACCGTGCACTGGTGGCCCATGTGCAGCGCGACCACCGAGCCGCCCTTGGCCGAGCCGAGCACCCGGCGCTGGAGCTCGGCGGCGTTCGGGTCGCTGTAGTCGCGCGGGTCCACGTCGAAGGAGAGCACGTGCTCGTACCCGACCGCCCGGGCCTGCTCGCGCACCATCGGAGTGGCGTACTGGGCGGCGGACGGCCGGAACCAGCGGCCGATCGAACCGGTGAGCCGCTGCAGCCGCTCCGCGCACTGGGCGATCTCGGCGCGGGCCTGCTCCGGCGTCATCGTGGAGATGTTCTGGTGGTTCTGGGTGTGGTTGCCCAACTCGTGGCCGCCGTCCAGGATCCGGCGGGCCATCTGCGGCTGCTGGTCCAGCCAGCTGCCGACGGCCATCACGGTGAGCCTGGCGCCGCGCTGCTCGGCGATCTCCAGCACGGCGGTGGCCAGCTTCGGGTCCCCGCTGCCGTGGAAGGTCAGGGCGACGTTCCGGCCGGTGCGCGGCCCGTACGCGACCTCGGCCGGGGTGCCCGGGGCCAGTGGCGGCAGCGCGGGCGGGGCCGGCGGCGCGGTGGCGGTCGGGGCGGGGGTGGCCGGGACGTCCGGTGAGGGGGCCGGGTCGGACGAGGCGGTCGGCGCGGGGGAGGCCGGGCCCTCGCCGGCGGCCCAGGCCGGGTCGACGGCGCCCGGGTCGCCGCCCTGCGGGTCGACGGTGCCGGCGTGTACGGCGAGGAGCCCGGGATCCGCCCGGCGGGGGGTGTTGTCCCCGCATGCGGTGAGCAGCCCGCCGACGGCGGTGAGAACGGCCAGCTTGGCGGCGGAGCGCAGTACGGTGCGGCGGTCGGCAGTCATCGGCAGTCAGCATAGGGAGGACGCGGCGCCCAGGCGATTCGGAGGGCGCCCCCGCGGTCGGGTTGACGTGCCCATACCCGGCCGGGCGGGCGTTGCAGGAACCTGCACTCGCGCTGTTTCCGCACGGTGTCGTCGGATACGATCACGGCGCACCGCCCGGTACGTCGCAACAGACCGATCCCGCCGAGCAGTTCGCTGGTCGGCCGGGGCACTCGCAGCGCAGCGGTGCGCATTCCGGCAGGTGAGCATAGGGGGCGGACAGGATGCACGAGGACGAGGGCACCGCCGTGGCGGCCGCGGGGGCGGACACGGACTGGGACTGGGCGAAGTCCGAGGACTGGCAGCCGCCCACCGAGCTGGACACCGGCATCCCGCACACGGCCCGGATGTACGACTACTACCTCGGCGGCAAGGACAACTTCGAGGCCGACCGGAAGGCCGCCGAGGCCGCCATCGCCGCCTACCCCGCACTGCCGCTGCTGGCCCGCACCAACCGCGACTTCCTCGGCCGCGCCGTCGAGTTCGTGGCCGGCCGGGGCATCCGCCAGTTCATCGACATCGGCACCGGCATCCCCGCCATCGGCTCCACCAGCGAGGTCGCCCAGCGCGCCGCCCCGGACGCCCGCGTGGTGTACATCGACAACGACCCGATCGTGGCCACCCACGCCCGTGCGCTGCTGGCCGGCCACCCCGCCGGACACACCTCCGTCATCGAGGCCGACCTGCGGGAGCCCTCCTCGATCCTCGAACACCCCGGCCTGCGGGCGGCCGTCGACCTCGGCGAGCCCGTGGCGCTGATGCTGGTCGCGGTCCTGCACTTCATCCGGGACGAGGACGGCGCCCAGGAGATCGTCCGGACCCTGCGCGACGCGCTCGCGCCGGGAAGCGCGCTGATCCTCTCGCACGGCAGCCCCGACTTCGCCTCCCGGGAGAGCGCGGCCGAGGGCACCCGGATCTACAAGAGCGCCAGCGCCCCGCTGGTGCTGCGCCCGCGTGCCGCCGTCGAGCCGTTCTTCGGGGACTTCGAGTTCACCGGCCCGGGCCTGGTCCAACTCCCGCTCTGGCGCCCGGAGGCCGGACACGTCCCCACCGGGGAGCTGCCGACCGGGTGGCAGGACGTCTCCGCGTACGCGGCCGTCGCCTTCAAGCACTGAGCGGCCTTCAGCCGCCTTCGAGCACTGACCGGCCTCCGGGCGCCGAACCCGTCCGCGGGCACCGGACCCGGGGCACCGACCCCGCCGTCGAACGCTGACCCACCGGGTGGCCGGTCGGCCCCGGCGCCGCCCGGCGGTCGGCACGGCTCCCGGCGCGGCACCGCACGGGCCGAGCCGACCGCCGGGCCCGCTACCGCCCCTGGCGCAGCTGGTCGAGCTCGCGCCGGTCGCGCTTGGTGGGCCGCCCGGCCCCCCGGTCGCGCTCGCCGGCCACCACCACCTGGTCCCGCGGCGGGCGCGGCGGCCCGGTCTCCACCAGGCACTCGGCCGCGACACCCGCGCCGACCCGCTTGCGGACCAGCCGCTTCACCACGACGACCCGCTCGAACCCGTCCTGGCGCACCCGCACCTCGTCCCCGGGCTTCAACGCCTGCGCCGGCTTCGCCCGGTCCCCGTTCACCTGCACATGCCCGGCCCGGCACGCCGCCGCGGCCAGCGCCCGGGTCTTCGTCAGCCGCACCGACCAGATCCAGCTGTCGACCCGGACGCTTCCCTCGTCTTCGACCATCCTCCGAGCCTACCCAGGCCCGAAGCCCGGGCCGCAGCCCGAAGCCCGTAGCCCGTAGCCCCGCACCCGCACCTACCGGGGCGGCGACTCCTGGACGGCCCAGCCGTTGCCGTCCGGGTCGTTGAAGAACACGAAGGAGTTCCACTCCCCGCCCGGCCCGTCCACCCGGGCACCGTCCTCGAAGTGCTGGACCGGGCTGACCTCCACGCCCCGGGCGACCAGCTCCCCGTGTGCCCGCTGGACATCCGCCACCACCAGCTGCAGGCCCTTCATCGAGCCGGGCGGCGCCTCCGTCACCCCGGTGCCGACCACGATCGAGCACCCCGAACCCGGCGGCGTGAGCTGGACGACCCGCACACCGTCACCGAGCCGGGTGTCGTGGTCGACGGTGAACCCGGCCTGCTCCTCGTAGAACAGCCTCGCCCGGTCCACGTCCGCCACCGGGACGACCACCACTTCGAGCTTCCAGTCCATGGCCCAGGCCCCTTCCGGTCCGGCCCCTCCGGTCGGGCCCTTCCAGTATCGGCCGCCCGGGCCGACGCCGCCCGCCCGTCGGCTAGCCTGAGATCACGATGAACCGCCTCAGCACGCCCGCAGCCACGTCCTTCGCCACTCCGTGGGGCACCTACGACCTCACGCGCTTCCCGGAGGACCCGCGCGAGCAGCTGCGCGCCTGGGACGCCGCCGACGAGTACCTGCTGCGCCACCTCGCGGGCGAGGGCGACAGCGCCCAGGGCGCCGCCACCGACCTGGCCGGCCGCGCCGTCGTCGTCCTCGGCGACCGCTGGGGCGCCCTCACCACGGCCCTCGCCGCCCACCGCCCGACCGGGATCGGCGACTCCCACCTCGCCCAGCGCGCCACGGCCGCCAACCTCGCCCGCTGCGGCGCCGACCCCGACGCGGTCCGGCTGCTCTCCACCCGCGACACCCCGCCGGACCGCATCGACGTCCTGCTGGTGCGCGTCCCCAAGAGCCTCGCGCTGCTGGAGGACCAGCTGCACCGGCTGGCCCCGGCGATGCACCCCGGCACGGTGGTGGTCGGCACCGGCATGGTCACGGAGATCCACACCTCCACCCTCCAGCTCTTCGAGCGCATCCTCGGCCCGACCCGCACCTCCCTCGCGGTCCGCAAGGCCCGGTTGATCTTCTGCACCCCCGACCCCGCGCTCGACCCCGGTCCGAGTCCCTGGCCGCGCAGCTACGCCCTGCCCGCCGACATCGGCCCCGCCTCCGGGCGCACCGTGACCAACCACGCCGGCACCTTCTGCGCCGAACACCTGGACATCGGCACCCGGTTCCTCCTCGGCCACCTGCCGACCGCGGCCCCCGGCGCCACGGTCGTCGACCTCGGCTGCGGCAACGGCGTGGTCGGCACCGCCGCCGCGCTGGCCGCCCCCGGCGCCCGGCTCCTGTTCATCGACGAGTCCCACCAGGCCGTCGCCTCCGCCGAGGCGACCTTCCGCGCCAACCTCGGCCCGGACGCCCCCGCCGAGTTCCGCGCCGCCGACGCGCTGAGCACCGAGGCGGTCGAACCCGGCTCGGTGGACCTCGTCCTCAACAACCCGCCGTTCCACTCCCACCAGGCCACCACCGACGCCACCGCCTGGCGGATGTTCACCGGCGCCCGCCGCGCCCTGCGCCCCGGCGGCGAGCTCTGGGTGGTCGGCAACCGCCACCTCGGCTACCACGTCAAGCTGCGCCGCCTCTTCGGCAACTGCGAACTCGTCGCCGGCAACCCCAAGTTCGTGGTGCTGCGGGCCGTCCGCCGCTGAGCCGCGCGGCCGGCCGCGCCCCGTGCGGGACGCTCCACGATCAACTAAGGGTAGCCTAAGCTCATCTCGCCGGCGGGGCAGCCGCCCCGGCGGCGGTCGGCGCATCCCGGCCCGGGGGTGCGGAGCGGGCGCACCATGGCCCCGCCCTGCACTCCCTTGCATGGATGTTCCGTGATGCGTATATTCATGCTCCGACCAAGGAGGGAAACTGCCATGGCATTGCGAGTCGCCGTCGCCGGCGCGAGCGGTTACGCGGGCGGTGAGGTGCTGCGCCTGCTGCTCGGCCACCCGGAGGTGGAGATCGGGGCGCTGACGGGCGGCTCGAACGCGGGCACCAGGCTCGGCGCGCTGCAGCCGCACCTGATCCCGCTCGCCGACCGGATCCTGGAGCCCACCACCCCCGAGGTGCTGGCCGACCACGACGTGGTGTTCCTGGCCCTGCCGCACGGCCAGTCCGCCGCCGTCGCCGAGGCCCTCGGCCAGAACGTGCTGATCGTCGACTGCGGAGCCGACTTCCGGCTCAAGGCCGCCGCCGACTGGGAGCAGTTCTACGGTTCCGCGCACGCCGGCACCTGGCCCTACGGCCTGCCCGAGCTGCCCGGCCACCGCGCCGCACTCAAGGGCGGCAACCGGATCGCCGTCCCCGGCTGCTACCCGACCGCCGTCTCGCTCGCGCTCTTCCCGGCGTACGCGGCACGGCTCGCCGAGCCCGAGGCCGTGATCGTCGCCGCCTCCGGCACCTCCGGCGCCGGCAAGGCCGCCAAGACGCACCTGCTCGGCAGCGAGGTGATGGGCAACGTCAGCGCCTACGGCGTCGGCGGCCTGCACCGGCACACCCCGGAGATGTCCCAGAACCTCACCCCGGTCGCGGGCGAGCGGGTCACCGTCTCCTTCACCCCCACCCTCGTCCCGATGCCGCGCGGCATCCTCGCCACCTGCTCCGCCAAGGCCAGGCCCGGCGTGACCAACGAGAGCCTGCGCGCCGCCTACACCGAGGCGTTCGCCGACGAGCCCTTCGTCCACCTGCTGCCCGAGGGCCAGTGGCCCCAGACCAGCAGCGTCTACGGCTCCAACGCCGCCCTCGTCCAGGTCGCCCTGGACGGGAGCGCCGGGCGGATCATCGCGATCAGCGCGATCGACAACCTGGTCAAGGGCACCGCCGGCGGCGCCGTGCAGAGCATGAACATCGCCCTCGGGCTGCCCGAGGAGCTGGGCCTTCCCCTGAACGGAGTCGCACCGTGACCGACCACCAGAACGTGGGCGTGACCGCCGCCAAGGGCTTCCGGGCCGCCGGCGTCACCGCCGGGATCAAGGCCTCCGGCACCCCCGACCTCGCCCTCGTCGTCAACGACGGCCCCTCGCTCGCCGCCGCCGGCGTCTTCACCGCCAACCGCGTCAAGGCCGCCCCCGTCCTCTGGTCCGAGCAGGTCCTCAAGGGCGGCCAGGTCTCCGCCGTGATCCTCAACTCCGGTGGCGCCAACGCCTGCACCGGCCCGCTCGGCTTCCAGGACACCCACGCCACCGCCGAACGGGTCGCCGAGGAGCTGGGGCTGAGCGCCGGCGAGGTCGCCGTCGCCTCCACCGGCCTGATCGGCGTCCGCCTCCCGATGGACGTCCTGCTGCCCGGCGTCGCCCTCGCCGCCGCCGAGCTCGCGCAGACCGGCGGCGAGGCCGCCGCGATCGCCATCAAGACCACCGACACCGTCCACAAGACCGCCCAGGTCACCAGCCCGGCCGGCTGGACGGTCGGCGGCATGGCCAAGGGCGCCGGCATGCTCGCCCCCGGCCTCGCCACCATGCTGGTCGTCCTCACCACCGACGCCGACCTCGACGCCGCCGCCCTGGACACCTCGCTGCGCGCCGCCACCCGCACCACCTTCGACCGGGTCGACTCCGACGGCTGCATGTCGACCAACGACACCGTGCTGCTGCTCGCCTCCGCCGCCTCCGGCACCACCCCCGACCGGGCCGAGTTCGACGAGGCCGTCCGCACCGTCTGCGCCGACCTCGCCCGCCAGCTGATCGGCGACGCCGAGGGCGCCAGCAAGGACATCCGGATCGACGTCACCGGCGCCGCCACCGAGGACGAGGCCGTCGACGTCGCCCGCGTCATCGGCCGCAACAACCTCCTCAAGTGCGCCCTCCACGGCGAGGACCCCAACTGGGGCCGCGTCCTCGCCGCGATCGGCACCACCGCCGCCGCCTTCGACCCCGACCGGCTCGACGTCGCCATCAACGGCATCTGGGTCTGCCGCAACGGCAGCGTGGGGGAGGACCGCGACCTCGTCGACATGACCGGCCGCGAGATCGTCATCACCGCCGACCTCAACGCCGGCCAGGCCGCCGCCTCGTTGTGGACCAACGACCTCACCGCCGACTACGTGCACGAGAACAGCGCCTACTCCAGCTGACAGCCGCCACCAGCCAACCGAGCCGGGGACCAGAAGACGTGCAGATCGCACCCAAGGGCGAACAGGCCCGCAACAACACCGCGCTGCCCAAGGCCATGACGCTGATCGAGGCACTGCCGTGGCTGGAGCGCTTCCACGGCAAGACCATCGTGATCAAGTTCGGCGGCAACGCCATGGTGGACGAGAGCCTCAAGGCGGCCTTCGCCCAGGACGTCGTCTTCCTGCGCTACGCGGGCCTGCACCCCGTCGTGGTGCACGGCGGCGGCCCGCAGATCAGCGCCCAACTCTCCAAGCTGGGCCTGGAGTCCTCCTTCACCAACGGCCTGCGGGTCACCACCCCCGAGACCATGGACGTGGTCCGGATGGTGCTCGCCGGCCAGGTCCAGCGCGAACTCGTCGGGCTGCTCAACGGCCACGGCCCCTTCGCCGTCGGCATGACCGGCGAGGACGCCCACACCATGACCGCCGTCAAGCGCTACGCCGTCGTCGACGGCGAGCAGGTGGACATCGGCCTGGTCGGCGACATCGTCAACATCGAGGCCGGCGCCGTGAAGGCGCTGATCGCCGACGGCCGCATCCCGGTGATCTCCTCGATCGCCCGCGGCACCGACGGCCACGTCTACAACATCAACGCCGACACCGCCGCCGCCGCCCTCGCGGTCGCCCTCGGCGCCGAGATGCTCGTCGTCCTCACCGACGTCGAGGGCCTCTACGCCGACTGGCCGAACTCCGACGACGTGATCAGCCAGCTCAACGCGAGCGAACTGGAGGAGCTGCTGCCCGGCCTGGCCAGCGGCATGCTCCCCAAGATGGAGGGCTGCCTGCGCGCCGTCCGCTCCGGCGTCGGGACCGCCCGCGTCCTGGACGGCCGGGTCCAGCACTCCCTGCTGCTGGAGATCTTCACCGACGAGGGCATCGGCACGATGGTCGTGCCGGACGACGAACCGACCGTGACCGGGGGACTCGCATGACCAGCAACGAACAGCTCACCGACCGGTGGCAGCACGCCTTCACCGACAACTACGGCACCCCGCGCATCCCGCTGGTCCGCGGTGAGGGCGCCAAGCTCTGGGACGCCGACGGCAAGGAGTACACCGACCTCCTCGGCGGCATCGCCGTCAACGCCCTCGGCACCGCCCACCCCGCCGTCGTCGAGGCGGTCGGCCGCCAGATCGCCACCCTCGGCCACGTCTCCAACCTCTTCATGGCCGAGCCCACCATCGCGCTCGCCGAGCGGCTGCTCGCGCTCTCCGGCCGCGCGGGGCGGGTCTTCTTCTGCAACTCCGGCGCCGAGGCCAACGAGGCCGCCTTCAAGATCAGCCGGCGGACCGGCCGCACCCACGTCGTCGCCCTCGAAGGCGCCTTCCACGGCCGGACGATGGGCGCCCTCGCGCTCACCGGCCAGCCGGCCAAGCAGGCGCCCTTCCTCCCGCTGCCCGGCGACGTCACCCACGTCCCGTTCGGCGACATCGAGGCCCTGCGCGCCGCCGTCACCACCGAGACCGCCGCCGTCTTCCTGGAGCCCGTCCAGGGCGAGAACGGCGCCGTCCCGCTGCCCGACGGCTACCTCCGGGCCGCCCGCGAGATCACCCGCGCCACCGGGACCCTGCTCGTCCTGGACGAGATCCAGACCGGCGTCGGCCGCACCGGCCACTGGTTCGCCCACCAGGCCGAGGAGGGCGTCGACCCGGACGTCGTCACCCTCGCCAAGGCCCTCGGCGGCGGCCTGCCGATCGGCGCCGTCCTGGCCTTCGGCGACGCCGCCGACCTGCTCACCCCCGGCCAGCACGGCACCACCTTCGGCGGCAACCCGGTGGTGGCCGCCGCCGCCCTCGCCGTCCTCGACACCATCGAGTCCGAGGGGCTGCTGGAGCACGCCCGCAAGATCGGCGAGCGGCTGCGGCACGGCATCGAGGCGATCGGCGACCCGCTGGTCTCCCACGTGCGCGGCGCCGGACTGCTGCTCGGCATCGTGCTCACCGAGCCCGTCTCCGCCCGGCTCCAGGCCGCCGCCCAGCAGGCCGGCTTCCTGGTGAACGCCGCCGTCCCGGACGCCGTACGGCTCGCGCCCCCGCTGGTGCTCACCGAACAGGAGGCGGACGCCTTCCTCGCCGCACTGCCGGGCATCCTCCGGTCGGTGCGCGAGAACGCCCCGGCCGATGCGAGCCGAGCGTAGTCCGGGAGAATAATCACATGACCGTTCCCCACTCCGGCCAACCCGCCGCCGGCCCGACGCCGCAGGTCCCGCAGACCCGCACCGCGCGCCACCGGCGGATCGTGGACCTGCTCACCCGCCAGCCCGTCCGCTCACAGAGCCAGCTCGCCAAGCTGCTCGCGGACGACGGACTGGTGGTCACCCAGGCCACCCTCTCCCGGGACCTGGACGAGCTGGGCGCGGTCAAGATCCGCAACCGGGACGGCGCGCTCATCTACGCCGTCCCGGCCGAGGGCGGCGACCGCACGCCGCGCGCACCGATGGGCGAGTCGGCCAGCGAGGGCCGGATGGCCCGGCTGGCCGGCGAACTCATGGTCTCCGCCACCGCCTCCGGCAACCTCGTCGTGCTGCGCACCCCGCCGGGCGCCGCGCAGTTCCTGGCGTCCGCGATCGACCAGGCCGAGGTGTTCGAGATCATCGGCACCATCGCCGGCGACGACACCGTCCTGCTGATCAGCCGCGACCCGTTCGGCGGCCAGGCCCTCGCCGACCACCTGATGCAACTGGCCCAGGCGAAGGCCCAGTAGACCCTCCCGTGGGCCCGGACTCCGGGCCCACCGGCCGTTTCGGCCCCCCTGCCGTGCGTCCTGTGCCCCGCACCTGCGCATCCCGCGTCCCGCACCCGTGCATCCCGCACCCCGCGCCGGACCCGGCCCGTCCCCACCCCCGCGCGCCCGCCCGGCAGGGCCCGCGCGACCCCGCCTCCCCGCACCCGTGTGCCGGGGTTTTGAGTTTCATACGGTGTAGTGCATACTTATGCCTATCGCCGTAAACCTGTTCGCACAGTTGTGAAGGAGAAAGCCGTGACCGAGCGCGTCGTACTCGCCTACTCGGGCGGTCTGGACACGTCCGTCTGCATCGGCTGGATCGCCGAGGAGACGGGCGCCGAGGTCATCGCCGTCGCCGTCGACGTCGGCCAGGGCGGCGAGGACCTGGACGTCATCCGCCAGCGCGCGCTGGACTGCGGTGCCGTCGAGGCCGAGGTCGCGGACGCCCGCGACGAGTTCGCCGACGAGTACTGCCTGCCGGCCATCAAGGCCAACGCCCTCTACCAGGGCGAGTACCCGCTGGTGTCCGCGCTGTCCCGGCCGGTCATCGTCAAGCACCTGGTCGCCGCCGCGCAGAAGCACGGCGCCACCACCGTCGCCCACGGGTGCACCGGCAAGGGCAACGACCAGGTCCGCTTCGAGGTCGGCATCAACTCGCTGGCCCCCGGCCTCAAGTGCATCGCCCCGGTCCGCGACTACGCGATGACCCGGGACAAGGCGATCGCCTTCGCCGAGGCCAAGGGCCTGCCGATCGCCACCACCAAGAAGTCGCCGTACTCGATCGACCAGAACGTCTTCGGGCGGGCCGTCGAGACCGGCTTCCTGGAGGACATCTGGAACGCCCCGATCGAGGACGTCTACGAGTACACCCAGAACCCGGCCGTCCAGCGCGAGGCCGACGAGGTGGTCATCACCTTCGACGCCGGCGTCCCGGTCGCCATCGACGGCCGCAAGGTCACCGTCCTGCAGGCCGTCGAGGAGCTCAACAAGCGGGCCGGCGCCCAGGGCATCGGCCGCCTCGACATGGTCGAGGACCGGCTGGTCGGCATCAAGTCCCGGGAGATCTACGAGGCCCCCGGCGCGATCGCCCTGATCACCGCCCACCAGGCCCTGGAGAACGTCACCGTCGAGCGCGAGCTGGCCCGCTACAAGCGGCAGGTCGAGCAGCGCTGGGCCGAGCTGGTCTACGACGGCCTGTGGTTCTCCCCGCTCAAGCGGGCCCTGGACGGCTTCGTCAACGAGGCCAACCAGCACGTCACCGGCGAGATCCGGATGGTCCTGCACGGCGGCCGGGCCGTCGTCAACGGCCGCAAGTCGGACCAGTCGCTGTACGACTTCAACCTCGCCACGTACGACACCGGCGACACCTTCGACCAGTCGATGTCCAAGGGCTTCATCGAGATCTTCGGGATGTCCTCGAAGATCGCCGCCCGGCGCGACCTCGCCTGACAGGCCACCCTCACCGGGCCCCGGCCGTCGCACCCCGCGGCCGGGGCCCACCCCCTCTTCGGAACCCTCCGAACCCCTCCCGAACCACCCGCGTAAGGAGCCCAAGCGATGTCTGCCGACCAGAACGCCTCCGGTGGCGACGTCCGCCTGTGGGGCGCACGCTTCGCCGACGGTCCCTCCGAGGCGCTGGCCAAGCTCTCCGCCTCGGTGCACTTCGACTGGCGCCTCGCGCCGTACGACATCGCCGGCTCCAAGGCCCACGCCCGCGTCCTGCACAAGGCCGGCCTGCTGAGCGACGAGGAGCTCGCCGGGATGCTCGGCGGCCTCGACCGGCTGCTGGCCGACGTCGAGGCCGGCACCTTCACCGGCACGATCGCCGACGAGGACGTCCACACCGCGCTGGAGCGCGGCCTGCTGGAGCGGCTCGGCGCCGACCTCGGCGGCAAGCTGCGGGCCGGCCGCTCGCGCAACGACCAGATCGCCACGCTGTTCCGGATGTACCTGCGGGACCACGCGAGGATCATCGGCGGCCTGGTGCTCGACCTCCAGCACGCCCTGGTCGGCCTCGCCGAGGCGCACCCCGACACCGCCATGCCGGGCCGTACGCACCTCCAGCACGCGCAGCCCGTCCTGTTCGCCCACCACGTCCTCGCGCACGTGCAGGCCCTCGGCCGGGACGCCGAGCGGCTGCGCCAGTGGGACGTCCGTACGGCCGTCTCGCCGTACGGCTCCGGCGCGCTGGCCGGCTCCTCGCTCGGCCTGGACCCGCAGGCCGTGGCCGCCGAGCTCGGCTTCGAGCGGGGCTCGGTCGGCAACTCGATCGACGGCACCGCCTCGCGGGACTTCGTCGCGGAGTTCGCCTTCGTCACGGCGATGATCGGGATCAACCTCTCCCGGATCGCCGAGGAGGTGATCATCTGGAACACCAAGGAGTTCGGCTTCATCACGCTGCACGACGCCTTCTCCACGGGCTCCTCGATCATGCCGCAGAAGAAGAACCCGGACATCGCCGAGCTGGCCCGGGGCAAGTCCGGCCGCCTGATCGGCAACCTGACCGGCCTGCTGGCGACGCTCAAGGCGCTGCCGCTCGCCTACAACCGGGACCTCCAGGAGGACAAGGAGCCGGTCTTCGACTCCTGCGACACCCTGGAGGTGCTGCTGCCGGCCTTCACCGGCATGATGGCCACCCTCACCGTGCACCGGGAGCGGCTAGAGGAGCTGGCCCCGGCGGGCTTCTCGCTCGCCACCGACATCGCCGAGTGGCTGGTCAAGCAGGGCGTGCCGTTCCGGGTCGCGCACGAGGTGGCCGGCGCCTGCGTGAAGGTCTGCGAGCAGCAGGGCATCGAGCTCGGCGACCTGACGGACGAGCAGTTCGCCGGGATCTCCCCGCACCTGACCCCCGAGGTCCGCTCGGTGCTGAGCGTCCACGGCGCGATCGCCTCGCGCAGCGGGCGCGGCGGTACGGCCCCGTCGGCCGTCGCCGTCCAGCTCGCCGAGGTGAAGGCGGACCTGGCGGTCCAGCAGGAGTGGGTCAAGGGCTGACCCCGAAGCCGGGGGAGGGGCGCGGCGGGTTGACCGCCGCGCCCCTTTCGCGTGCTCCGGCCCCGGCGGCCGTGACCGGCCCCGCCCGGGGCGAGTCATTCACCGTATGCGCACCAACCTCCCCCACGCCCCCTCCGCCGAGGAACAGGTGTTCGCCGAGCGCCGCCGACGCGTCGTCCGCGAGGCGGTGGCGGCGCTGCCCGGCCGCTGCCCGCAGCTGGTCGCCGCGCTCGCCGAGGACCCTCCGCCGAGCTACCGCGAGCTCTCCGCCCGCCTCGGCATGCCGCACGGCTCCATCGGCCCCACCCGCTCCCGCTGCCTCGCCTGCCTGCGCACCCTGCTGCACGCCGAACGCCACCTGTGACCCCGTCGCCGCCCGTCCGCGCCCGCCCGCAGGGCCCCGCCGTGCGGTCCGGCCCCGCCCCTTCCCGTCCGCCACCCGCGCCCGGCCCGCCCCGGCAGTCCGACGTGACCCTCGCCACGTCGGGCGGCCGGGAGGTTGAGAGCAGCTGACACACGGGTAGAGCGGTGGCGAACGTAGCTCTTGACGACGCCGCGATCGCTTGGATACTGAGCGTGAGCGCGTCGCCGGTGTCGCGGGCCCGACCAGGGCCCTGCGGCTGGTACGTTCGTGCGCCACCCCCGGTCAGGGCAGATCCCCGGCCGGGACATCTCCGGCAGGGCATCCGGTGCGGCACCCTCACGTTTGCGCGCCGGGCACGACGATG
Organism: Kitasatospora sp. NPDC048239; assembly: GCF_043202015.1. Lineage (NCBI taxonomy): Bacteria > Bacillati > Actinomycetota > Actinomycetes > Kitasatosporales > Streptomycetaceae > Kitasatospora > Kitasatospora sp. NPDC048239. The sequence continues at coordinate 141,640 of NZ_JBICZP010000006.1, forward strand.
GGGAGGCCCCAGCACATGGGCATGAGCGTGATCATCGCGGCGGCGGACGCCGAGGACGCGGAACAGATCCTCAAACTCCAGTACCTCGGCTACCAGAGCGAGGCCGAGCTGTACGGCGACTGGACCCTGGAGCCGCTGACGCAGTCCCTGGAGAGCCTGCGCGAGGAGCTGACCGAGCAGCACTTCCTGGTCGCCCGCCTCGGCGGCGAGGTGGTCGGCAGCGTCCGCGGCCAGGTCGGCCCGGACGGCATCGGCCGGATAGGGCGCCTGGTGGTCCACCCCCGGATGCAGCGCCACGGCCTCGGCGGGCGCCTGCTGGAGGCGCTGGAGCGCCGCCTCGCCGAGGGCGACGGCCCGCTGACCGCCTACCGCCTCTTCACCGGCCACCGCAGCCTCGGCAACCTGCGCCTCTACGCCCGCCAGGGCTACCGCCAGACCACCGTCGAGCAGATCGACGGCCGGCTCACCCTGGTCCACCTGGAGAAGCCCGCGGTGGCCCGCCTCGCCGCCACCGCCTGAGCCCCGCCACGCCCCGCGCCCCACCCGGCGCCGCTACCATTCGGACGATCGGTGGCGGCGCCGAGGCATATCACCGCAGGTCACAGCGGTAGCCGTCCGCATTGCGGACGGTCGGTCCGAATAATTGGGACGGGATCGATCGATCTGATTTACTGGCTCACATGACTGCGACGACGAAATGGACCCCCACCGGCACCCTGCCGGCAGGTGAGAGCGCCATGTGTCGTCGAATGTGTCACCGCTGAGGGCCACTGTCCCCCCGGCCTCCCGCTGGGGACGCCCCCGCTCTCGCGCCCCGAAGCGAGACCCCCGGCCGCTCCCACCCGAGTGAGCGCGCCCCCTGCCGCCGCTGAGAAGCCGCCCCGTCCGCCTGCCCGCCCGCAGACGGCCGGCCTTCCCCTGATGACTCGTAAGGGCCACGCCGTCGCGCGGCCCGGCCGCCCAGCGGCGACGATCAAGGGGTGGCAGGTCCGGACCCCCCTGGCGCAACGCCGCCCACGTCGCCGACCGCAACCCGGTCCGGCGGCAGAACGCCGTCCGCCCCCGACCCACGGAAGCAGCTGTGATCACCACCACGGACCTCACGAAGGTCTACCGCTCCCGCGGCCGCGAGGTGACCGCCCTCGCCGGCGTCGACCTGCACGTCCGCCCCGGAGAGGTCTACGGAGTCGTCGGCACCAGCGGCGCCGGCAAGTCCACCCTCATCCGCTGCGTCAACATGCTGGAGCGCCCCAGCTCCGGCACGGTCACCGTGGACGGCGTCGAGCTCACCTCGCTCGCCGGCGGCGAGAACCGCGCCGGCAGGGAGCTGCGCGAGGCCCGCCGCCGCATCGGCATGGTCTTCCAGCACTTCAACCTGCTCGCCTCCCGCACCGTCCAGCAGAACGTCGAACTCCCACTGGAGATCATCGGCCTGGACCGCACCGAGCGCCGCCGCAGGGCCGCCGAACTGCTCGACCTGGTCGGCCTCGCCGACAAGGCCCGCAGCTACCCCGGCCAGCTCTCCGGCGGCCAGAAGCAGCGCGTCGGCATCGCCCGCGCCCTCGCCGGCGACCCCAAGGTGCTGCTCTCCGACGAGGCCACCTCCGCGCTCGACCCCGAGACCACCCGCTCCATCCTCAAGCTGCTGCGCGACCTCAACCAGCAGCTCGGCCTCACCGTGCTGCTCATCACCCACGAGATGGACGTCATCAAGTCCGTCTGCGACTCCGCCGCCCTGATGCGCGGCGGCAAGGTGGTCGAGTCCGGCGAACTGACCGACCTGCTGGCCAAGCCCGGCTCCGAACTCGCCCGCGAGCTCTTCCCGCTCAGCGAGTTCGCCTCCGGCCACCCCGGAAAGACCGTCCTGGAGATCACCTTCCAGGGCGACACCTCCGCCCAGCCGTTCGTCTCCCAGCTCGCCCGCACCTACCAGATCGACATCAACATCCTCGGCGCCGCCGTCGAGACCATCGCCGGCCGCATGGTCGGCCGGATGCGGGTCGAGCTCCCCGGCACCCGGGCGGACAACGTGGTGCCGATCGGCTTCCTGCGCGAGCAGGGCCTGCAGGTGGACGTGCTCGACGCGGACGGCTTCGACAAGACGAAGGGAGCGGCGGCATGACCTGGGACCAGATGCAGGAACTGATGTGGCCCGCCACCTGGGAGACCCTCCAGATGGTCGGCGTCTCCACCGTCGTCACCGTGCTGCTCGGCCTGCCGCTCGGCGTACTGCTGGTACTCACCGACAAGGGCGGCCTGCTGGCCAACCGGCCGGTCAACAAGGTGCTCGGCGCCGTGGTGAACATCGCCCGCTCGGTGCCGTTCATCATCCTGATGATCGCCCTGATCTCCTTCACCCGCTGGCTGGTCGGCACCTCCATCGGCTGGGAGGCCGCCACGGTGCCGCTCACCATCGGCGCGATCCCCTTCTTCGCCCGGCTCGTCGAGACCTCCGTCCGCGAGGTCGACCGCGGCCTCATCGAGGCCCTCCAGGCCATGGGCGCCTCCACCTGGACCATCGTCCGCAAGGCCCTACTGCCCGAGGCCCTGCCCGGCCTCGCCGCCTCCGTCACCACCACGATCATCACGCTGATCAGCTACTCGGCGATGGCCGGCGTGGTCGGCGGCGGCGGACTCGGCACCCTCGCGGTCAACTACGGCTACTACCGCTTCGAGACCGGCTTCATGTGGATCATCGTCGCGGAGCTGGTGATCATCGTGACCATCGTCCAACTGCTCGGCGACTACACCGTCCGCCGACTTGCCAACCGCGGCCGCACCGGCGGCCGGCCGCGACTGCTCGGCCCGCGCGGCACCACCCCCGCCGCCCCGGCCACCTCCGGCGAGGACCTCGTCGCCCCCTGAGACCACCCGACGTCCGCACCTGGACGCGGCTCCCCGTATCACGCAGAAAGGCACTTTTCGTGCGCAACGCCCTGAAGTTCACCAGCATCCTCGCCACCGCCGGCATCGCCCTCTCGCTCGCCGCCTGCGGCAGCTCCGGGTCCTCCGGGTCCTCCGACCCGAACGCCCCGCTGACCGTCGTCGCCAGCCCCACCCCGCACGGCCAGATCCTCAAGTTCGTCAAGGACAACCTGGCGGAGAAGGCCGGCCTCAAGCTCACCATCAAGGAGGTCACCGACTACGTGACCCCCAACACCGCGGTGCAGGACGGCTCGGCCGACGCGAACTACTTCCAGCACGTCCCGTACCTGGAGGACTTCAACAAGAAGCACGGCACCCAGATCGTCTCGGTCGAGCCGGTCCACCTGGAGCCGCTGGGCGTCTACTCGAAGAAGATCAAGGCCATCGGCGACCTTAAGGACGGCTCCACCGTCGGCCTGCCCAACGACGCCACCAACGAGGGCCGCGCGCTCAAGCTGCTCGCCGACAACAACCTGATCACCCTCAAGGCCGGCGTCGGCACCGCCGCCACCCCCTCCGACATCACCGGCAACCCGAAGAACCTCAAGTGGAAGGAGCTGGAGGCCGCCCAGCTGCCCCGCTCCATCGACGACCTCGACGCCGCCGTGATCAACGGCAACTACGCCCTCGACGCCGGCCTCAAGCCGGCCGGCGACTCCCTGCTGCTGGAGAAGGCCGAGGGCAACCCCTACGCCAACATCCTCGCCGTCAAGCAGGGCAAGGAGAACGACCCGCGGGTCAAGAAGCTCGCCGAGCTGCTCCACTCCGCCGAGGTGAAGAAGTACATCGACGACACCTTCAAGGGCTCCGTCATCCCCGCCTTCTGAGCCACCCCGCCTGCCCCGGACCGGGCCCCCGCCGCATCCCGGCGGGGGCCCGGTCGGGCAGTATGCAGGTAGTGACACCCTGACAGGCCGAGTTCTGACGTACCGTCGTGCGGGCCGTGCACCGCGTCACACCCGGGCACCGGCGAGGCGTACGGTGTGTCAACGACCCGGCGAGGAGAGACGGCATGGCAGCGAGCTTCCCCGAGACCGCCATCAGCACCGAACGGCTGCTGCTGCGCCCCCTTGCGGAGGACGACGCCCCCGGCCTGGCCGCCATGATGGCCGACGAACTGGTCCTGGCCTGGACGGACCTCCCGCACCCCTTCACCGAGGGCTACGCCGCCGAGCTCGCCCGCACCCTCGCCCCCGCCCACCGGCTGGCCGGCCGCGGCATCGTCTTCGCCGTCACCGAGCACCTCACCCAGCGCCTGGTCGGACTGGTCGAACTGCGCAACACCGACTGGCGGCTGCGCTCCACCGAGATCGCCTACGTCACCGCCCACTGGGCCCGCGGCGAGGGCTACGCGCCGGAGGCCGTCCTCGGGGTCGCCCAGTGGCTCTTCGAGGACCGCGGCTTCCTGCGTCTGGAGATGCGCACCGCCGCCGGGAACACCGCCGCCCAGCAGGTCGCCCAGAAGATCGGCGGCATCAGCGAGGGCGTGCTGCGCAGCGCCTGGATAGTGCGCGGCGAATCCGCCGGCTCTGGTGGGGCCGGGGGGTCCGGCGGCTCCGGCGGGTCGGCCGCGGGGGCTCCGGTCGGCCCCCGGGGCGGGGAGGAGAGCCGCAGCGACGTCATCCTGTGGAGCCTGCTCCCCGAGGACATGGAGGCCCCGGCCGAGGTGGAGTCCGGCTGGCACGGCGACCACCGGTACGTCCTGCGCGACTGACCGCCGTCCTGCTCCGTTCTGCCCTGCCCTGCCCTGCCCTGCCCTGCCCGTTCGCCGCGCTCGCCTCGCCCGTCCGGGAGGCCGCTGCCGCCGGGTACGTGACGGACATGTGTACGAGTTGTCGGCGCAAGGGGGATCACACCCGGTAGCCTCTGTCCGGCGCCGCACACCGGCGCGAAGGACCGGCGCGGACGAGCGCACCGAGGCGAGGGAGAACGGCCGCAGATGGCTGACCGGATCACGGTCATCGGGTGGGACGGCACACCACTGACCGAGGCCGCCGGCGCGGCGCTCGCCGCGGCGACCCTGGTGGCCGGCGCCCCCTACCAGCTCAGCGCCCTCCCGGTGCCGCCCGGCGCCGAACGGATCGTCCTCGGCAACGTCCGACTCGCCGCCCACCGGATCGCCGAACACCGCGGCGCCGCCGTCGTCGTCGCCGAGGGGGACCCGGGCTTCTTCGGCGTCGTCCGCACCCTGCGCCGCCCCGAGTACGGCCTCGAACTGGAGGTCCTGCCCGCCGTCTCCTCGGTCGCCGCGGCCTTCGCCCGGGCCGGAATGCCCTGGGAGGACGCCCAGGTGGTCAGCGCCCACGGCGGACGGCTGCGCCGCGCCGCCAACATCTGCCGGGCCAACCCCAAGGTCGCGGTGCTCACCGCGCCCGGCGCCGGGCCCGCCGAACTCGCGCTGATGCTGCGCGGGGTGCACCGCACCTTCGTGGTCTGCGAGGCCCTCGGCACCTCCGAGGAGGACGTCACCGTCCTGACCTCGGACCGGATCGCCGACCACGTCTGGCGCGACCCGAACGTGGTACTGGTGATCGGCGGCAACAGCGGCGGCCCGCAGCCCGGCGCGAACGGCGAGGCGGCCGGATGGCTGGCCGGGCGTCCGGTCGGCTTCCCCGGCGCGGAGCGCGGCTGGGCGCTCCCCGGCGACGCCTACACGGGCGCCGGGCGCGCGACGGACGGACCCGGCGCATCGGAGGCGCTCCCCGCGCACGTCCGCGCGCTGGTGCTGGCCCGTCTGGGTGCCCGCCCGGGGGACCTGGTCTGGTCGGTCGGCGCGGGCAGCGGCGCCCTCGCCATCGAGGCCGCGCGGTTCGGCGCGGCCGTGGTGGCGGTGGAGGCCGACAGCGCGGCCTGCGCCCGGCTGACCGTCAACGCGCGCCGCTACGGCGTCGAGGTGGAGACCGTCCACGGCCGCGGCCCGGAGGTGCTGGGCGGGCTGCCGGAGCCGGACGCGGCCGTGGTCGAGGCCGGCGGCCCGGAGGTCGTGCGCGCGGTGCTGGCCCGCCGCCCCGAGCGGTTCGTGGCGGTGGCCGGCACCCTCGCGGAGGCGGAGGAGCTCCGCCGGGCGATCACCGGGGCCGGCTACCGGGCGGACGGCGCCCTGCTGCAGTCGGCGCCGCTGAGCGCGACAGGTGGCGGGGGGCTGCGGTTCGGGGCGGGGGAACCGGGCGTGCTCCTGCTCTGGGGTGAGCAGATCGTGTGAAGACAGTGCGCCTCCGACGCCGGGCCGGGCATGCTTCCAAGCGTCCGCAGCAGGCCTCCGGTGGTTGCCCGGTGGCCGGTCGGTGGCTGCCCGACGGGCTTTCGGTGCGCCGTCGGCCGCCGGCCTGCGGTCCCTCCCCGCGCCTTCGTGCGGTGATCCAGGTCGCATCCGGACACCGATTCGAGAGGTGACAGTGCCGGGCCGGTAGTGTGGCGTCCTGGGCTGCTGCGGCGGCCGGTGACCTGCCCGATCCAGTCGGTTTGTCGCCTTTTTGACGTGCTGCAACCCGATGTGGCTCGGAGTGTGGGCAATTCGACGGGCCGCGTGCCGGACCTGGAGAATGCCGTAGGGTCCGGTGCGGTCGTGCCGGTTGCCCCGGGTTGTCGTTGTTTCAGATGGCGCGCCGACCCTGACGGGTGGTGCGCGGGCCGGTGTGCCGCAGCGCGCCGGAAGGACTTCGGCCGCAGCGCCCCGGCGCGGCGGCCGCGTGTGATTGAGGGGCGGGCCGGTGCAGGCCCGGCCCGTGCGGATGGGCGCTGCGGTCGGTGATCGCGTCGCCAAGGACGCGGCAGCGGCCTGGAAGGAGCTTTGACATGACCGATGGCGGCCACGTCCCGAACGAGGGACTGCCGGAGCACCTGCTCGCCGGGCCCGACCCGCTCGGCGGCCCGGAGGGCGTCGCGGTACCCGTCGCACCCGTGCAGGGCATCGCGACGGACGGCGGTGTCGTGCCGAACCCCGCGGTGCCGGGGACGGGCCTGCCGGGCGCGATGGCGCCCGGCGCCGCCGTGATCCCGCCGCAGGGCGCCGGTGTCGTGGGGCAGGCCCCCGGCTTCGGCGTGCCGGTCGCCGGTGTCCCCGGGGAGGGCTGGCCCGCCGAGGGCGGTGCGCCCCGCCCCGCCTTCCACTTCCTGGACCAGCCCGACCAGCCGGATCTGCTCGACGAGGACGACGACGTCCTGCTGATGCCCGGTCCGCAGGGCTCCTGGGGCGAGCCGCTCGCCTCCGCCACCGAGCCGGACGCCGCCGCGCAGTACGGGGACGGGCAGTACGGGGACGGCCAGCAGGCCGCGGCGGGGGCACCGGGCATCCCGGTCGACCCCTCCTGGCCGCCGCTGGAGCCGCCGCTGCTCGGCGCCGCCGACCCGGCCGCGCAGCAGGCCCAGGCCTTTGCGCAGGCTCAGGGCCAGCCGCAGGCCGTCCAGAACCCGCTGCAGGCGACGGGCCAGGACGCACTGACGGCGACTCAGCCGCCGCGCCGCCCGCTGCACGCCGGTCCGCCGATCCCGGACCCGTCGCTGATGACCGGCCACGTCCCGGTCCGCTCGCTCGCCGACCGCGGGCCGTCGCAGGGCGGCACGCCCGCGCACGGCATCCCGGTCGTCATCCCCGTGGTCGGGCAGCCCGAGCCGCAGTTCGCCGCGCCGATGGCCGCGCCGGTGCAGGCCCCGGCGCAGCCGCAGGCCGTCCCGGTCGTGTCGGGTCAGCCGGTCCAGTCCGCTCAGCCGGTCCAGGACGTGCAGTCGGCCCAGGACGTGCAGCCGGCTCCGCAGCCGGTCGAGGCGCCGCAGGCCCTCGTCGCCGAGCCGGTCGCCGAGCCCGTGGTGACCGCCGAGCCGGTCGCGGCAGAGCCGCTCACGCCGGTCGCGGCCGGGGGCCAGACCGAGGTCCAGGCTGCGGTCCAGCCCGAGCCGACCGTCGAGGCCGTGCCCGTCGAGGCCCCGGAGGCCGCGGCGGTCCCGGAGACCGTGGCGGACCAGACCCTGCCGGTCGAGCAGGCGCCGCAGGCCGAACCGGTCGTCGAGCCCGCTCCCGCCGACGCACCGGCAGCCACCGACGCGCTCACCGCCACCGACGTCGTCACCGAGGCCGGCGAGCCCGGTGCCGCCGCCCAGCCCGAGCAGCAGCCGACCGCCCCGGTCGGCCAGCCCCGGCGTATCTCGGCGTTCCTCGCCGCGCCCACCCCGCACGGCCTTCCGCAGGTCGAGCCCGTCGAGTCGGCCGCGCCGCAGCAGCCCGCCCCCATAGCGACCGCGGCGCAGCCCGAGGTGCCGACCGCCGAGCAGGCACAGCCTGTCGAGGTGGCACAGCATGCCGACCCGGCGCAGGATGCCACTCTGGCGCAGAGCGCCACCGAGGCAGACCGTGTCACCGAGGCAGACCAGGCCGCCGTGGCGGAGACTGCCGCAGTGGCAGAACACGCCATTGAGGCACAGCCTGCCGACCAGGCACCCGATGCCGCCGACACCCAGGTCACCGCCCCCGCGACCGAGGCCGCCCCCGGTGCCGAGGCCGGGACCGCAGCGGAGACCGCCGTCGGCACCGGCGAGATGCCCTCTGGGCAGGCCGTGACCGCCCCGGAGACCGAGCAGCAGCCGCAGGAGGCCGCCGTGCAGGAGGCCGCCCCCGCCACCGAGTCCGCCGTGGAGCCCGAGTCGGCTGTCGAGCCGGTTGCCGAGCCCTCCGCTGAGCCGGTCGCCGAGCCCGAGGCCGCCGCCGCGACGGAGTCCACCCCGGACACCGCAGCCGCTCCGCCGGCCGAAGCGCAGGCCGACGCCGCATCGGACGCCCCGACCGACGCCTCCACCGACGCCCCGGCCGAGGCCGGCCCCGGCGGCCCCGTCGAGGAGGCCGCCCAGGAGGAGCCCGTCGAGGAGCCCGCCGAACCGCGCGGCCCCGCCGCCCCCGGCTACGACGAGGCCGGCCGCGACGCCGTCCACCAGGTCATCCGCGAGCGCCGCGACATCCGCAACGGCTTCCGCCCGGACGCGATCCCGCACGAGGTGCTGATCCGCGTCCTGGAGGCCGCCCACACCGCGCCCAGCGTCGGCTACTCCCAGCCGTGGGACTTCGTGGTGATCCGCTCGGCCAAGACCCGCCGCAAGATGCACGAACTCGCCGAGCGCCAGCGCGAGGCGTTCGCGGACTCGCTGCCCAAGGGCCGGGCCAAGCAGTTCAAGGAAATCAAGATCGAGGCCATCCTCGAAACGCCCGTCAACATCGTGGTGACCGCCGACCGCACCCGCGGCGGCCGCCACACCCTGGGCCGGCACACCCAGCCCCAGATGGCCCCGTACTCCGCCGCCCTCGCCGTCGAGAACCTCTGGCTGGCCGCCCGCGCCGAAGGCCTCGGCGTCGGCTGGGTGAGCTTCTTCGACGAGGACGAGATGGTCCGCGAGCTCGGCCTGCCCGAGCACCTGGAGGTCGTCGCCTACCTCTGCGTCGGCTACGTCGACGTCTTCCCGGACGAGCCCGAGCTCCAGCAGCAGGGCTGGGCCAAGAAGCGCCCGCTCTCCTGGGTCGTCCACGAGGAGCAGTACGGCAACCGCGCGCTTCCCGGCGAGGAGCCGCACAGCCTGCTCGCCGACACCCTGCGCGGCATCCGCCCGCTGGACGCCAAGGCCCTCGGCGAGGCCTGGGACCGCCAGAAGCGGATGACCAAGCCGGCCGGCTCCCTCGGCATGCTGGAGATCATCTCCGCCCAGCTGTCCGGCCTCTCCCGCAAGTGCCCGCCGCCGATCCCGGAGCCCGCCTGCGTGGCGATCTTCGCGGCCGACCACGGCGTGCACGCCCAGGGCGTCAGCCCCTGGCCGCAGGAGGTCACCGCCCAGATGGTCGGCAACTTCCTGGCCGGGGGAGCGGTGGTCAACGCCTTCGCCAAGCAGATCGGCACCGAGGTCTGCGTGGTCGACGTGGGCGTCGCCTCCGAGCTGCCCGACGCGATCCAGCAGGGCCGCACCACCGGCCTGCTCCCGCGCAAGGTGAAGCCCGGCACCGACGACATGACCCAGGGCCCGGCGATGAGCCGCGAGGAGGCCCTCAAGGCCATCGAGGTCGGCATCGAGACCGCCCGCGACCTCGTCGCCGCCGGAAACAAGGCCCTGGTCACCGGTGACATGGGGATCGCCAACACCACCGCCTCGGCCGCCCTGATCTCGGTCTTCACGGGCCTGGACCCGGCCGAGGTCACCGGCCGCGGCACCGGCATCGACGACGAGACGCACGCCCGCAAGGTCGAGGTGATCCGCACCGCACTGGCGCTGCACCAGCCGGACCCGAGCGACCCGATCGGCGTCCTCGCCGCCATCGGCGGCCTGGAGCACGCGGCCCTCGCCGGCTTCCTGCTGGGCGCCGCCTCGCTGCGCACCCCGGTCATCCTGGACGGCGTCATCGCCGGTTCGGCCGCGCTGGCCGCCAAGGCGATCGCCCCCGAGGTGCTGGCCGCCTGCATCGCCGGGCACCGCTCCGCCGAGCCCGGCCACCAGGCCGCGCTCGCCAAGCTCGGACTGCGGCCGCTGATCGACCTGGACCTGCGGCTGGGGGAGGGCACCGGTGCCCTGCTGGCCCTCCCGCTGGTGCAGAGTGCGGCCCGTGCGATGCACGATGTAGCCACGTTCGACTCCGCCGGGGTCACCGAGAAGGCCTGACGCACATCGTCACCGCTTCGCGTACCGGCCCGAGGGCGCGCCGGTACGCGGAGCGGTGACGCGCCGTACCCCCACCACCCTCACCCCGACCCAGGAGCACCGCCCATGACCGCGCCCACTCCTCACCCCAGCACCGAGGGCCGCACCCCGTACCCGGTCGGCCTGCTGCTCGCCGGCCGCCGCGTGGTCGTGATCGGCGGCGGCCACGTCGCCCAGCGGCGACTGCCGGCCCTGCTCGCCACCGGTGCGGACGTGCACCTGATATCCCCCGTGACCACCCCCGCCGTCCAGGCCATGGCCGACGCGGGCGAGCTGACCTGGCACGAGCGCCGCTACCAGGACGGCGACCTCGCCGCGGCCTGGTACGCGCTGGTCGCCACCGACGACCCGGCGGTCAACACGGCGGTCAGCGCCGAGGCCGAGCGGGAGCGGGTGTTCTGCGCCCGCAGCGACGACGCGGCGGCCGCCACCGCCTGGACCCCGGCCAGCGGCCGCGACGCGGGTGCCACCGTGGCCGTCCTCACCGGGGACCCGCGGCACTCCGCCGCCCTGCGCGACTCCATCGTGGACGGCCTGCGGGACGGTTCGCTGGCCGCCCGCCAGTTCCGCTCGCACGGCGCGGGCGTCGCCCTGGTCGGCGGCGGCCCGGGCGACCCGGACCTGATCACCGTGCGCGGCCGCCGCCTGCTCGCGGACGCGGACGTGGTGGTCGCCGACCGCCTCGCCCCGCGCGAGCTGCTGGCCGAGCTGCCGGAGCACGTCGAGGTGATCGACGCGTCCAAGATCCCGTACGGGCGGTTCATGGCCCAGGAGGCGATCAACCGCACGCTGATCGAGCACGCCAAGGCGGGCAGGTTCGTGGTGCGGCTCAAGGGCGGCGACCCGTACGTGTTCGGGCGCGGCGGCGAGGAACTGCTGGCCTGTGTCGAGGCCGGGCTGCCGGTCACCGTGGTGCCGGGCATCTCCAGCTCGATCAGCGTGCCGGCGGCGGTCGGCGTCCCGGTCACGCACCGTGGGATGACGCACGAGTTCACCGTGATCTCCGGCCACGTCGGCCCGGACGACGAGCGCTCGCTGACCAACTGGGAGGCCGCCGCGCGGATGAACGGCACGCTGGTGCTGCTGATGGCCGTGGACAAGATCGGTGCGATCGCGGCCAAGCTGATCGAGTGCGGCCGCCCGGCCGACACCCCGGTCGCCGTCGTCCAGGAGGGCACCACCGCGGCCCAGCGCCGGGTCGACGCCACCCTCGCCACCGTCGCCGCCACGGTCGCCGCCGAGCAGATCAAGCCCCCCGCCGTCATCGTCATCGGCGACGTGGTCAACGTCCTCGCCCCGGCCTTCCCCGCCTGACCCCCGCCCACGGCACCCCCTGCCCAACCCACTCCCGCCCACGGCACCCCCGCCCACGGCCCACCCTGCCGTGAGCGGGCCCCTGCGCTCTGACGGCGCCCCCGCCCACGAGCCACCCCCGCCCTGAGCGCGTGCTGCACTTTGCAAAGTCCCACTTTGCAAAGTGCAGCACGCGCTCAGTGAAGCGGCCCCGGACAGTTCGGGCTGTTTGCAAAGTGCGACTTTGCAAACAGCCCGGAGTGGGAAGTCGGACCGCCCGACTTCCCACTCCGCCCTCCACCCAGCCGCCCCGCCCGCCCTCCGCCCCTGCTGCGCCGCCGGCCCCGCGCTGCCCCCACGCACCCCTTCCCACCCCGCACACTCACTCCAACGGCTGCTCGGTCCAGATCACCTTCCCGGTGGCCGTGTACCGGGTGCCCCACCGGTCCGCGAACTGCGCGACCAGGAACAGCCCGCGGCCGCCCTCGTCGGTCGTCGCCGCGTACTTCAGGTGCGGCGACGTACTGCTGGTGTCGGACACCTCGCAGATGAGCGCCCGGTCGCGCAGCAGCCGCACCCGGATCGGCCCGGTCCCGTACCGGATCGCATTGGTCACCAGCTCGCTCAGGATCAGCTCGGTGACGAACGCCGCCTCGTCCAGCCCCCACAGCGCCAGCCGCTCCGCCACCGCCGCCCGTACGCCGCCCACCGCCGCCGGGTCGGACGGCACCTCCCACTCCGCCACCTGGTCCGAGGCCAGCACCCGCGTCCGGGCCACCAGCAACGCGATGTCGTCCTGCGGATGCGCCGGCAGCAGCGCGCCCAGCACATCCGCACAGGTCTGCTCCGGCGTCCGGTCCGGCCCGGCCAACGCCACCCGCAGCATTTCCAGCCCCACGTCGATGTCCCGCTGCCGGTCCTCCACCAGCCCGTCCGTGTACAGCACCAGCCGACTGCCCTCCGCCACCTCCAGCTCCACCGTCTCGAACGGCAGCACCGCCAGCCCCAACGGCGGCCCGGTCGCCAGCTCCGGGAACTCCACCCGTCCGTCCGGGTACACCAGCGCCGGCGGCGGATGCCCCGCACTCGCCAACGTGCACCGCCGCGACACCGGGTCGTAGATCGCGTACAGGCAGGTCGCCCCCGTCAGCGCCGCCCCGCCACCGGTCGCCGACTCCTCCTGGTCGAGCCGGTTCACCAGGTCGTCCAGATGCCCCAGCAGCTCGTTCGGCGGCAGGTCCAGCGTCGAGAAGTTGTGGATCGCCGTCCGCAGCCGCCCCATCGTCGCCGCCGCGTGCAGACCGTGCCCGACCACGTCCCCGACCACCAGCGCCACCCGTGCCCCCGGCAGCGGGATCACGTCGAACCAGTCCCCGCCCACCCCCGCCTGGGCCGGCAGGTACCGGTGCGCCACCTCCAACGCGTTCTGCATCGGCAGACTGCGCGGCAGCAGACTGTGCTGCAGCGTCACCGCCATCGCATGCTCCCGGGTGTACCGGCGGGCGTTGTCGATGCAGACGGCGGCATGCGAGACCAGCTCCTCCGCCAGCGCCAGGTCGTCCTCCTCGAACGGCTCGGGCCGATCGGCCCGCCAGAACCGCACCACCCCCAGCAGCACCCCGCGGGCCCGCAACGGCACCCGCACCAGCGAGTGCACCCCGTACTCCAGCACCTGCGCGGCCCGCTCGGGGTCCTGCCTGCGCCACTCCTCCGCCTCCGCCAGCCGCGGCTCGACGGCCGGCAGCCCGCTGTCCAGCGTCCCGGCCAGCGGCGAGGCCGGAACCACCTCCAGCACCGTGCCCGCCGGGTAGAACGGCGAGTCGTCCCGCGCGCCGCAGAACGCCGCCCGGCGCATCCTCCCCAGCGCCATCCCCAGTGGGGGCTCCTCGCCCTCCAGCACCTGCTCGGCCAGGTCCACACTCACGAAGTCCGCGAACCGCGGCACCGCCACCTGCGCCAGCTCCTCCGCCGTCCGCGTCACGTCCAGCGAACTGCCCACCGTCACCCCGGCGTCGTACAGCAGCCGCAGCCGCCGCTGCGCCACCTCCGCCCGGCCGGACAGCGCCAGCAGCTCGGTGGAGTCCCGCAGGGTGGCCACACAGCCCGGCGGGCCGCCGTCCCGGTCGGTCAGCCGGACGTTGACGGCCAGCAGCCGCTCGCCGGCCAGCACCACCTCGTCGGTGATCGGCCGGTTGGCCGTCAGCAACCGCTCCGGCGCGTGGTCGAGCCCCAGCTCCGCCACCGGACGCCCCTCGGCGTCCGCGGGCAGGTCCAGCAGCCGGCGCGCCTCGTCGTTGCAGAGCAGCAGCACCCCGTCACCGCCGACGATCAGCACCCCTTCGCGCACCGCGTGCAGCACCGCCGCGTGGTGCTCGTACATCCGGGTCATCTCGGCCGGGCCGAGCCCGTGCGTCTGGCGGCGCAGCCGTCGGCTGATCAGCGCCGTCCCGCAGGTGGCCAGTCCCAGCGCGACCGCGGCGGCGCCCAGCACCATCGGCAGCTGCCGCTCGCTCGCGCTGCTCACATTGGCGATCGTGATCCCCGCCGAGACCATGCCGACCACCGAGCCGTCGGGAGCAGGCACCGGCACGACCGCCTGGACCAGCGGCCCGATGGTGCCGTTGACCCGCTCGGTCACCACCTGCCCGTTGAGCGCGGGCAGGTAGTCGCCGACGAACTTGTGGCCGATCCGGGCCGGGTTCGGGTGTGTGTACCGGATGCCGTCGGTGTTCAGGACGACGATGAAGTCCACGCCCGAGGCCACCCGCGCGTCCTCCGCCTTCGGCTGCAGGAGGGCCGTCGGATCCGGTGAACGGAGTGCCGCGACGATGCCGGGGGAGTTGGCGAAGGTCTGCGCGACCGCCACGGAGCGGTTACGGGCCTCCTGCGCGGCGTCGTTGCGGGACTGCACCACCAGCGCCACCGCGGCCGATGCCACCAGCAGCAGCACCACGAGCACCTGCAGGGCGAACACCTGACCGGCCACGGACCGGCGCATGGCCGACCCCGGCCGCGCCGCTCGCGGCTGCTGGTGCCGACCGTGTGGGCGCCCACCGGCGGAGCCGGCGGTACCGGTGGATCGGGAGGACACGGCGGAACCAGAAGCACCAGAGGCCGACGGAGCCCAAGATCGGCCCGGAAAACGGGCCATACTGCATATTTGCACTCCGGCAGCCGCAGGGCCAGGTCAAACGATCCCGGCCGTCGGCCGTTTGGCCTTCGCCACCCCGACTTGGCAAGATCGCAGGGTGTCCGAACCCAGCACCATCACCGACCCCGCAGACCCGCGCCTCGGCGACTACACCGGCCTGACCGACGTCGAACTCCGCCGCCGCCGCGAGCCCGCCGAGGGCCTGTTCATCGCCGAGGGCGAGAAGGTCATCCGCCGCGCCCTCGACGCCGGCTACCGGATGCGGTCGATGCTGCTGACGGCGAAGTGGCTCGACGTGATGGCCGACGTCATCGCGGAGGTGGACGCCCCGGTCCACGTGGTCGAGCCCGCGCTCGCCGAGGCCGTCACCGGCTACCACGTCCACCGCGGGGCGCTGGCCTCGATGGAGCGCAAGCCGCTGCCGGAGGCCGCCGAGCTGCTCACCGCGGCCCGCCGGGTGGCCGTCCTGGAAGGGCTGGTCGACCACACCAACCTGGGCGCGATCTTCCGCAGCGCGGCCGCGCTCGGCATGGACGCCGTCCTGCTCTCGCCCGACTGCGCCGACCCGCTGTACCGGAGGGCCGTCAAGGTCTCCATGGGCGCCGTCTTCGCCGTCCCCTACGCCCGGCTCGACCCCTGGCCGGCGGCCCTGGACGCCGTCCGCGCGGCCGGCTTCAGCCTCCTCGCCCTCACCCCCGCCGACATCGCCGTCGACCTGGCCTCCCTCACCCCGAACCGCCTCCCCAAGGCCGCCCTCATGCTCGGCGCCGAGGGCGACGGACTCACCCCCCAGGCCCTCGCCGCCGCGGACCACCCCGTCCGCATCCCGATGTCCCACGGCATCGACTCCCTCAACGTCGGAGCCGCCGCCGCAGTCGCCTTCTACGCCGTCACCACCGCCTGACCTCCACTCCCGCCCCCACCCCGGGCCTTCGCCACAAACCGACCTCCGCCCTTGTCTGCACTTTGCAAAGTGTGACTTTGCAAAGTGCAGACGGCGGAGAGTCAGGCCTGGCGCGGCAGGGACGCAAGGAGGCAGGGCCGACGTGCGCGCTGAACCAGCCGGGCCGTGGGCGGTGAGCCCGATGAGAGGTTGGCCTGTCGGCCCCCCACTCCCGTCGCGGTCGGCCGCGCCCTGGCGTCCAGGCGAGGAGTGGAAAGTCGGCCCGCCCGACTTCCTGTGCAGTGGCCGGTTGCCGCGCCAGGCCGGGGAGGCGTGCGGCTGGCGGCGCCCCCACAAGCCGACCACACCAAACGCCTGCCGAGGCGGGTGCTCAGCCCGTGGGCGCGGTGGGCGGCGCCGGGGCGGCGGCAGGCGGCGGGACGCTGGTGAGGCCGGTGCCGCCACCGGAGGCGCCGGCACCGGGCCAGGACTCCTCGATGCTCCCGTCGGCCCGCACCGTGTACCGCGTCGAGGCGACCGCGCCGGTCTGGGTGACGCGCTCCTCGCGGACCAGCGCGCCGCCGTCGAGCCGCCAGGTGGCCGTCGCCTGCGGGTCGGCGGCCGAGGAACGGGACGCCAGCGCCATCGGCGCATCCCCGTTGAACGAGAACAACTGCACCAGGTCGAGCGGAACCGAGCCCTCCGTCCGGCGCAGCATCACCAGGGCCGCCGGCGCACCCTTGTAGCGGGCGGGGAGTACGGCGCTGAGCGCCACCTGCGGCCCGTTGCCCGCCGAGCGTCCGTCGCG
The DNA here is from genome assembly GCF_043202015.1 of Kitasatospora sp. NPDC048239. NCBI lineage: Bacteria > Bacillati > Actinomycetota > Actinomycetes > Kitasatosporales > Streptomycetaceae > Kitasatospora > Kitasatospora sp. NPDC048239. Next base: position 158,368 of record NZ_JBICZP010000006.1, read on the forward strand.
CAGCGCGACGGACGGGCCGCCCGCCGGATCCGGGTAGCTGCGGTTCGGCCAGTCCACGACCGGCAGGGCCCCCTGTGCAGCGGCCAGCGCCCCCTCCGCGGCCGGCGCGCTGCTGCGGGCCGCCGCCGAGAGCGGCGTCGCCGGCGGCGGAGCGGCGGACTGGGTCGCCCCGTCCGCCGACAGCCCGGCCCCCGGGGGAGTCGGCTGCTCGGCCGCCGCCGCGCTCACACGCGTACCGCCCGGCGCCCGGAGGCCCTGGTTGCCGCGGTCCTCACAGCCCTGCGCCGCCGCGATGGCCAGCGCGACACCGAGCGTGACGGTGATGAAGACGACCACCCGCTGCCGCAGCAGCCGCTGCCGCGAGGTGCTCGGACGGACGCCTGGGGCGGGAGTGTGCTGCCGGTCCCGGGTCCGCCCGCGGGGCCGGTCGGCCCGCTGCTCCCGATCCCGGAAGCCCTCCGCTCCACCGGGCCCGACAGGCCGGTCGGCCCGTCCGGGCGGCGGGGTCTGCTGGCGCTCGCGCAGCGGCCGAGTGGTCTGGGCGGCCTCCGGCCGGGGCATCGCCGCGGTCGGCGACTGCCCGTGCGGCCGTCGCTGCGGCGCGGCCCGGTGACCGCCCTGGTAGGGGCTCTGCCCGGCCGGGGGCGCGGAGTGCGCACGGCTCCCCGCCGCGGCCCGGGCCCGGGCCGGGTCCGGCGCCCGACCGGGCGCGGGGACGCCATGCTGTGCCGGACCCTGCGGCGAGGGGCCGGACGGCTGCACCGGCGTGGTGGGCCCGCCGCGCACCGCACCGCCGCCCGGGCCGGCCGCCGACCGAACCCCCGGGCGCCCGCCACCCGCACGGACCGCACCACCGACCCCGGCACCGCCACCAATCCCAGCGCCACCAACTCCAGCGCCACCAACCCCGACTCCACCAGGAGCGGCACCGGCACCGCCCGCCCCTGCGCCGCCGAAGCCCGGCCCGGCCACGCCGGCCCCGCCGAAGCCCGCAGCCGCACCACCCGCCGCACCGCGCGCCGCCAGCTCGCTGAGCCGCTCGTGCAGCGCCGCCGCGCCGGGCCGCTCACCGGGCTCCTTGGCCAGGCAGGCCCGGATCAGCGGCGCCAACTGCGGTGGCACGGCCGACAGATCGGGCTCCTCGTGCACGACCCGGTACAGCATCACCTCGGAGGAGGCCCCCGAACCGAACGGGGTGTCCCCGGTGAGCGCGTACGCCAGCGTCGCCCCGAAGGCGAAGACGTCGGTCGCGGGCGTGACGGCGGCCCCGCGCACCTGCTCGGGCGCCAGGAAGCCGGGCGAGCCGACCGCCGTGCCGACGTGGGTGAGTGTGCTGGCCCCGCGCGACCAGGCGATGCCGAAGTCGATGATCCGCGGGCCACGGGGGGAGAGCAGGATGTTCGACGGCTTGAGGTCGCGGTGGACCACCCCGGCCTCGTGCACCTTGACCAGTCCGTCGGCCAGTGCGGCCCCGATCCTGGCCACCTCGGGCCAGTTGAGCGCGCCCTCGTCGCCGACCCGCTTGTACAGCGAGGGCCCCGGGACGTAGGCGGTGGCCAGCCAGGGCCGGTCGGCCTCGATGTCGGAGCCGACCACACGGGCGGTGCAGCCGCCCCGGATCCTGGAGGCGGCGGCGATCTCGCGCGCGAAGCGGGTGCGGAACTCGAGGTCCTCGGCCAGTTCGGCGCGGATCAGCTTCAGCGCGACCCGCTGCCCCCGCCGGTCCGACCCCAGGTAGACGACGCCCATGCCGCCGGCCCCCAGCCGCCGGTGCAGCCGGTACGGCCCGACGATGCGGGGGTCCTCACGCCTCAGCCGCATCATCGCCATCTTCGTTCCCCGTCAGCCTGTGGGTGAGGCCCCGTCCGTTGGGGCATCGTCAGTTCCTGTCTGGCACAGCTTACGGACTGCCTGCTGCGGTGTGCTGATACGCAACACCTCAAGCCGCCGTGCGATTGTCGGATCTTGCACTGACATCGGGGTGGTGAGGGTGCCGAATCGTTTCTCGGGGTCGGCTCTCAGGGTTCCCTCGGGGGTCCGGTCGAGACCGTCTCCCCCTGCGGTAGTAGTCCCGAAGTCTGATCGTCATCCTCGGGGATGCCCGGAGAACAGTACGACGGCATGACGTCCGACTACCCCCTCGGGCAATAGCGTTGTGCTCAGCGGTGGACGGGGAGCTCGTCCCCCGAGGTAAGCCGTCCACCGCGCCAACATCGAGCGATCAGCACGGGCAGCGCGCACAGCTAGCGCACGAATCAGGAGTATGGGCATGGCACCGCAGCTCACGGGATCCTCCCACCGCCGTCGGCCGGCCTTCGCCCAGCGCCAGGCCGCCGAGCCGACCAGGCACCCGGCGGTGGCGCTGGCCATGGCGCTGCCCTGCGCGGTGCTCCTGATCATGCTGTTCGGCGGCTGGGAGCAGATGGCCAACCAGGCCCAGGCCGTCGTCGACCTGATCGGCCATTGACACCCGGCCGGGCTCCTCAGCCCGGCCGGCCACTGAACGGGCACTGGATCCCCTGGGGACGGGGAGCCGGTGCCGCCGGGGAAGGCCGCGCCCGCGGTGACACGCGGACGGGCGTGAGCGGTGCGCAGTGCACCCCGGCAGGCGGAGATGCCGCGTATGGACGTCGGTGAGGGCGTCCGTACGCGGCTCTTCATCTTTACCGGGCCCGCCGGTACAGCGGGTACAACCGGGCCCGCCGGTTCCGCCGCTCCCTCTGTCCGCCTCCCCGTAGGCACGGCCTCACCCCACGCGCGAGGACGGGCAGCCGAGCCAAGGCGCACCAACGACAAAAGGCAGGGGCCGAGATCCTCACGGATCTCGGCCCCTGCCTGTGCTGTGCGCGATACTGGGATTGAACCAGTGACCCCTACCGTGTCAAGGTAGTGCTCTCCCGCTGAGCTAATCGCGCCTGGTGTGGCGGTCCTGCAGCAGACCCCGAAGGATCCGACGTGCGCGATACTGGGATTGAACCAGTGACCCCTACCGTGTCAAGGTAGTGCTCTCCCGCTGAGCTAATCGCGCCTGGTGTGGCGGTCCTGCAGCAG
>NZ_JBICZP010000006.1:161516-274356 GCF_043202015.1 Kitasatospora sp. NPDC048239
AGACCCCGAAGGGCCCGACGTGCGCGATACTGGGATTGAACCAGTGACCCCTACCGTGTCAAGGTAGTGCTCTCCCGCTGAGCTAATCGCGCGGGGAGGTCTCCCGGCCGGACCGGGGAACCTCTTGGAGGTGGAGACGGGATTTGAACCCGTGTAGACGGCTTTGCAGGCCGTTGCCTCGCCTCTCGGCCACTCCACCAGGCAACACTCGAAGAACGATCTTACACTGTTCTCCATCGAGCGGACGACGAGATTCGAACTCGCGACCCTCACCTTGGCAAGGTGATGCTCTACCAACTGAGCCACGTCCGCCTGTCTCCCGGGGGCTTCACCGGTTTTCCCGGCTGCGCTCCCTGGCGACGTGTTGAACTCTAGCGGATTCCCGGGCCAGCTAAAAATCCGTTCCCGCAGCGTGCCGCGGGGGTGTCCGCGCAGGCCTGTCCCGTCGGCACCGCAGGGCCACCCTCAGTGACACCCGCAGGCCACCCGGCGCACACCTGCACGACGCCCCGGCCGGCCCACCCGGCGCACGCCCCCGGCCCGCACCCCCGACCTACACTTCAGGCACCGCAGCCCAGCCACCAGCGCAGCCCCCGCGTCCACCCCCGCGCGGCGACCACGCACCGATATCCGCGCAGGAGAACCGTGTCCGGCCCCACCGCCTCCCACAGCCCGCTCGCCCGCTTCGGCGGCCGCCTCGCCACCGGGCTGCGCGACGTCACCTCGGACCCGGCCGCCCTCGACTCCACCGGCTACTGGGCCGTCGCCTACGACTTCGAGGGCCGGCTCACCTGCGCCCGCTTCGACGACGTCCGCCCCGACCCCGCGCCCCCGGCCGGCGCCGGCTGGCTCGGACCGGAGCCCGACAGCTGGCACAGCTCCCTCGACCACGACGCCTACACCGCAGGGGTCCGCCGCATCCGCGAGCACATCGCCGCCGGCGAGGTCTACCAGGCCAACCTCTGCCGGGTGCTCTCCGCACCACTGCCCGACCCGGCCCGCACCGACATCGACGCCCTCACCGGCCTGCTCGCCCACGGCAACCCGGCGCCCTACGCGGGAACGATCCGGCTGCCCCGGCACGGCGTGGAGATCGCCACCGCCTCGCCCGAGCTCTTCCTGCGCCGCGACGGCCGGACCGTCTCCTCCGGCCCGATCAAGGGCACCGGCCGCACCGAGGCCGACCTGCTAGACAAGGACCACGCCGAGAACGTGATGATCGTCGATCTGGTCCGCAACGACCTCGGCCGGGTCTGCGAGACGGGCACCGTCACCGTCCCCGACCTCTGCGCCGTCGAGAAGCACCCCGGCCTGGTCCACCTGGTCTCCACCGTCCAGGGCGCCCTGCGCGAGAACGTCGGCTGGCCCGACCTGTTCGACGCCACCTTCCCGCCCGGATCCGTCACCGGAGCGCCCAAGTCCAGTGCGCTACGGATCATCGACGCCCTGGAGACCGCCCCCCGCAGCCCCTACTGCGGCGCCGTCGGCTGGGTCGACGCCGACCGCGGCGAGGGCGAACTCGCCGTCGGCATCCGCACGTTCTGGATCGACCGGACCGAGCCCGGCGCACCCGTGCTGCGCTTCGGCACCGGCGCCGGAATCACCTGGGAGTCCGACCCCGAGCGCGAGTGGGCGGAGACGGAGCTGAAGGCCGCCCGCCTGGTCGCGATAGCGTCGGGCACCGAAACCGACTGAAGCGGGACGCGGCGCACGCCTTAGGGCCCGGGCTCCGCCGCCCCGCCCACTCCCACGAGGAGCAACCCTCGATGCAGATCCCCACCACGAGCTGGGTGAACGGCTCCCTCGTCGACTCCCACGCCGCCGCCGTCTCCGTCCTCGACCACGGACTCACCACCGGCGACGGCGTCTTCGAGACGATGAAGGCCGTCGACGGCCGCGCCTTCGCCGTCACCCGCCACCTCGACCGGCTCACCCGCTCCGCCCGCGGTCTCGGCCTGCCCGACCCCGACCACGAGCTGGTCCGCGAGGGCTGCGAACAGGTCCTGGCCGCCAACCCCATGCCGCTCGGCCGCCTGCGCATCACCTACACCGGCGGCCGCTCCCCGCTCGGCTCCGAGCGCGGCGACGACACCCCCACCCTGGTCGTCGCCATCGCCGCCGCCGCCCAGCGCCCCGACGCCACCGCCGTCGCCACCGTCCCGTGGCGGCGCAACGAGCACAGCGCCGTCGCCGGCCTCAAGACCACCTCCTACGCGGAGAACGTCGTCGCCCTCGCCGCCGCCCACCGCGCCGGCGCCTCCGAGGCCCTGCTCGCCAACACCGCCGGACTGCTCTGCGAGGGCACCGGCTCCAACGTCTTCCTCGTCCTCGGCGGCCGCCTGGTCACCCCCACCCTCGCCTCCGGCTGCCTCGCCGGCATCACCCGCCAACTCGTCATCGACTGGTGCGGCGCCGAGGAGGTCGACCTGCCGCTCTCCGCACTCCAGGACGCCGAGGAGATCCTCCTCACCTCCACCCTGCGCGACGTCCAGGCCGTCTCCCGGGTCGACGACCGCGACCTGCCCGGCCCGGGGCCGGTCACCGCCAAGGCCATGGCCGTCTTCACCGAGCGCAGCGGCGACGACCTCGACCCGTGACACGGCCGAGCGGCGACGGCGGATAGAACACCCGCACGGTGGGGAAGGGACCCCGACATGACCACCACGCTGCGCCCCGAGGGCCCGGAGACACCCACCGCCGCCGGCGGCCGCACCAGACGCTGGCAGATCTGCGCGAACGGCCGCCCGGTCGGCGCGCTGCGCACCACCACCGTTCCGCGCGGGCCCCAACTCTGGGGGGAGATCTCAGAGTTGGAGGTCCGCGAGGGGCGCGGTCGCGGGCGTGGAACGTTCGGCGCACTGGCCGCCGAGGAGGTCCTGCGCGGCTGGGGCTGCTCCCGGGTGGACGCGGACATCCCGGAGGCCGCGCAGCCCGCGCGCGGCCTCGCCGCCACGCTCGGCTACACCGAGCGGATGCGGAACATGGCCAAGCGGCTCACCACCGCGCCCGAGCTGCCGCCTGGCGTCTCGGCGCGCCGGATCGACGCCGAGGGGTTCCCCGGCTGGCTGGAGCAGGCCAAGCAGGGGTACATCCACGACCTGCTCTCCTCCGGCCTCAGCGAGCAGCAGGCCCGTGCGAAGTCGGACGCCGACCACGTGCACCTGCTGCCGCAGGGCGCCGACACCCCGGGCGTCGTCCTGCGCCGGCTCCACGGCGCCGGACCGGACCCGCTGGGCGCCCTCTGGCTGGCCCTGCGGGTCCGCGACCTGCCCGGCGGCGGCCCGCTCGCCTGGGTGATGGTGGTCGAGGTCGCCGAGGCCCACCGGGGTCGAGGCCACGGGCGCTCCCTGATGCTGCTCGCCGAGCGCGAGTGCCTGGCCGCCGGAGTGCACGACCTCGGACTGAACGTCTTCTCCGGCAACGAGGTCGCGATCCGGCTCTACGACTCGCTCGGCTTCCGGATCACCAACCGGGTCTACGGCAAGACGCTGATCTGACCGGTCGTCAGGACGCCTTCGCCGCCTCGATGATGGCGGTGATCCGGGCCCGCAGGCCGTCCTGGCTCTGCCCGCCGTCCAGCCGCTGCCCGGCGATCACGTACGTCGGCGTGCCCGTCACGCCGATCGCCTTGCCCTCGGCCTGGTCGGCGTCCACGATCAGCATGTGGCGGCCGTCGATCAGCGCGGTGTCCACCTCCTCGGCGTCCACCCCGACCTCGGCGGCCACCTCCAGCAGCACCTGCTCGCCGCGCGCGTCCAGGTCCTCGACACGGGCCAGCAGCGCCTCCACGTACGGCCAGCCCAGGCCCTGCTCGAACGCCTCCTCGACGGCCTGTGCGGCGGCGTAGGCGTGCTTGTGCTTCTCCAGCGGGAAGTGCCGCAGCTCGATGGGGAGCGCGTCGCCGTACGCGGCGCGCAGCGCCCGTACGTCGTCCAGTGCGGTGCGGCAGTCCGGGCACTGGAGCTCGCACCAGAACTCGAGGCGGGGGAGGGAACCTTCGATCATGCCCTCAGTGTTCCACTAGTGGGCACCGTGCCAGGCACGGTGTGCCCCGAGGCCCAGACCGACGGGAGGTCCGATGACCAGGACGACCATAAGGCCGCACGCCAGGGTCGGAGTGCGGCCGTGTTGACGGCGGCGGTGGCATTCGCGCTCACGGCGGGCGGGGTGGCGATGGCCGGGCTGCGCGCCTACCGGCGGCGCCTGCTCTCCGCGACCCGCTGGTTCGCGGTGGCGCTGCTGCCGGCCGGGCTCTATCTGTCGGGCCTGTTCCCGGTGGCGCGGACGATCGGCGGCGAGCTCGCCGACTGGGCGACGGACCTGGTGTTCGACCCCCGGGTCTGGACGGGCCTGGCACTGCTGGCGGTCTCGGCCGGTCTGCTGGTCACCACCCGCCGGGTGGGTCGGCGCCACGCGGTCGAGGGCGATGCGCCGGGCCCGGCCGCCGCGGCGGCCGCGGGCCCCGCCCGGCCGGCGGTCACCGCCACGCCGGAGCCGGGGAAGGCCGCCCCCAAGGCGCCGAAGAAGCCCGCCGGGAAGTCGGACGACGGACTCGGCGACTTCGCCGACATCGAGGAGATCCTGCGCCGCCGCGGCCTCTGACGCTGCCCGCCCGGCCGTGACCGCCACCGGTGTGACCGCCACCGAGCGGCCGTGACCGAGGAGCCGTGACCGACGAGCCGTGCCGGCCCGCGACGGTCAGGCGGAGGGCACGGCCTCCGCCGACCGCTGCCGGGCCCGGTACGCGGCCACGTGCAGCCGGTTGCCGCAGGTGCGGCTGTCGCAGTAGCGGCGGGAGCGGTTGCGCGAGAGGTCCACGAAGACGCGGGCGCAGTCCGGCGCCTCGCAGCGGCGCAGCCGCTCACGCTCGCCGGCCATCAGGATGAACGCCAGCGCCATGCCCAGTTCGGCCGCCAGGTGGTCGCCGAGCGCGGCGTGCGGTGCGAAGTAGTGGATGTGCCAGCCGTGGTGGTCGTGGTTGGTCAGCCGGGGCGTGGTGCCGGCGGCGGCGACCAGTGCGTTCACCAGCTCGGCGGCCTCCGCGGTGGACTCGGTGCCGAACACCTCGCGGAGCCGGGACCGCAGCTCGTGCACGCTGCGCAGGTCGTCCGCGGTGAGCGAGTCGATCTCGCTGATCTCCTGGCGGATCACGAACGCGTCCAGCGCGGCCACGTCGGGCAGCAGCTCGGTGCCGCACACCTCGGGGGCGGTGTTGAGCAGCTCGACGAGGATGCTCAGCGCGCACTCGGTGTCATGGGTGATCAGCACGTGGGGGCTCCTCGCGCGGAGGGGGCCGTCGGCACCCCGCGTCTACGGTCACTCCAGACCTTACCGGGCCGTGCGCCCGTAGGGCGGCCGCTTCTTTCGAAGGAACGTACGGAAGGCGTCAGGGCGTTCGCCCGGCCCCGGAAACCAGTGGCGCCCGGCAGCGAGGCCGGCCACCCGTACGGATGGCCGGCTCCAGTGCCGGGCGCCTGTGGTGCTTCGGCCCGCCCCGGTGGGGGGCGGGCCGTCACCGGCCCCGAGACCGCGTCGTGCGCGGCTGAGTCTGCTGCCGTGCCCCCGAGTAGGACGGCTGCGGTGACGGCAGGGGGTACGGCCCCGCCGCCGGCGGGGCGTGACCGCCTCCGGTCGAATTCAGCTTTCAGCGAGGATGTGGGACAGCTCCCGGTCGAGGTCGAAGTGGCGGTGTTCGGTGCCGGGGGGCACCGCGGCGTCCGTCCGCTTGAGGAACGACTCAAGCGCCCGGGCCGGGGCTTCCAGCAGGGCTTCTCCTTCCGGAGAGCTCAGGGCGATGCAGACCACCCCTTGCCCGTGGCTGCGCGACGGCCACACCCGGACGTCGCCGGTACCGGTGGGTCGGTGCAGCCCCTCCGCAAGGAGATCTCGGGCGAACACCCACTCCACGGTCTCGTCCGCGCCGGTGTGGAACGTGGCGTGCACGGCATAGGGGTCGGCGGTGTCGTAGCGCAGGCCCGCGGGGACGGGCAGTGAGGACTCGCTGGACACGATGAGGCGCAGGTGCAGCTCGCAGCTGACCGTGGTGTTCATAAGCGCCATGGCCTTTCGCTCAGTGTGCGCTCGGGGAATCGCACGTCGGCGAACGGACCATCCCACCCCCAAGACCGATGTAAACCCCTCTGTCCCGATTCGGGGGCGAGTCGTACCCCTTACGGCGCATTGCGGAATCGGCACGGAGTGCCTGTCGGGGCATTACCGCACCACTTCTCGGTTAGTTTCCTGGCATGACTGTGCGAAGCGACAAGGCGCGCGGGAACGCGGGCGAGATCACGAGAACGGGGGAGGCGACGGTGCCGGAGGAGACGGGGGCGCACAGGGGAGCGGAGAACGGCGCACAGGGCGGCGGGGGCGAGGGGTCGGACGTCGACGGCGGGCGGGCGCTCGGCTCGCGCGCGCCGCACTTCATCCGCCGCTCCCGGCCGCTGCACCTGAGCTGGCAGGTGGTGATCTTCCTGGCCGGCCTGGCGGTGGTGGTGCTCGGCGTGATCATGCTGCCGCTGCCCGGGCCGGGCTGGGTGGTGATCTTCCTGGGCATGGGCATCTGGGCCACCGAGTTCGTCTGGGCCCAGCTGGCCCTGCGCTGGACCCGCCGCAAGGTGGCCGAGGCCGCCCAGAAGGCGATGGACCCGAGGGTGCGCCGACGCAACCTCACCCTCACCGCGATCGGCCTCGCGGTGATCGCCGGGCTCGGCGGCTGGTACCTGTGGAAGTACGGGCTGGTCATGCCCTGGAAGATCAACGGCGGCTGAGCCCGCCCGGCGCCACCGGTGTGGGCCGTCCGGGTGATCCGCCCGGGGCCGTCCGGGTGGCCGGGGCCCGGCCGCGGGGTGTTCGGAGCACCCCGCGGGATGCGGTAATGTTTTCCCTGCACCCGGGCGATTAGCTCAGCGGGAGAGCACTTCGTTCACACCGAAGGGGTCACTGGTTCGATCCCAGTATCGCCCACCGGAATGCATTGTGATATGTGAGGCCCAGTCGATTATCGACTGGGCCTCACATGTATTTCCGGAATCCGTCGGCAGTTGTGCGGAATCGGGCTGAGGCGCAGTCATCTTCCGTGCGGAGTCGGACTTCTGCGGATGTGCCGGCCGGGTGCCGGGTGGTGCGAGTTGTACGGCACCCCCCGAATGGTGCTAGTCTTCTTCTCGTTGCCCGGGCGATTAGCTCAGCGGGAGAGCACTTCGTTCACACCGAAGGGGTCACTGGTTCGATCCCAGTATCGCCCACCGGACAGCACACAGGCCCTGATCGGGAAACCGGTCGGGGCCTGTTGCGTGTCCGCGCGCCCGCCGCTACGCCGCGACCTCGCAGCTGTGCTCCGGTGACAGCCGCCGGCCGCAGCCGCACCGGGCCGGGCGCAGCGGCCAGGAGAGGTCCACCCGCTCCGGCGTGCCCGTCCGGTCGAACCAGTTCTGCAGCCCCCGGGCCTGTGCCGCGTGCCAGACCGCCTGCCGCAGGTGCAGTTCGGCCGCCGAGAGCCCGCCCAGGGCCACCGGGTAGCGGGTCGCTATCGCCCGGACCAGGTCCAGTGCCGCCGTCGCGTCGGCGGCCGCGTCGTGCGCCCCGGCCAGTTCCACCCCGTAGTGCGCGCACAGGTCGGTGAGTGTGCGGCGGCCCTTGCGGTAGCGGTCCACGTGCTTGTCCAGCACCCGCGGGTCGAGCACCAGCAGCCCTCCGCCGCCCAGCGCGTCGGTCAGCGACAGGCCGCGGTGGCGGCGCAACTCGCGGTCCAGCAGCGTCAGATCGTAGGGAGCGTTCATCACCACCAGCGGGCGCCCGGCGCGGGACTGCTCGGCGAGGGCGCGGGCTATCTCCGCCACCACCGTACGGGCCGGGCGGCCGTGGGCCCGGACGTGTTCGTCGGAGATGCCGTGCACGGCCCGGGCGCCGTCCGGTATCGGCACGCCAGGGTCGGCGAGCCAGGCGGAGGTCTGCGGGGGAGCGCCCGGGGCGGGTTGGACGACCAGGGCGGCCGAGACGATCCGGTCGGTCTCGACGTCCACGCCGGTGGTCTCGGTGTCGAAGGAGGCGAGCGGGCCGGTGAACCAGTGCTGCTGCATGACTGCCCCTCAGGTGCTGCGTTCCGTGGGGGTGATACCGCTCCTGACGCCCGTTCAACCGTTTGGCCGAGCCCTGGCCGGGGATGCTCCGGTCGGGTGTCCTGTTCGAATCCGGACGGGCCCGGGGCCGGGGGAGGCAACGGGGCGATGGCGCTGACACAGCCGCAGCCCGAGGAGGCGGCGGCCGTCCTGCGGGGCGATCTGGCGGTGACGGCCTGCATGGAGACACTGCAGGTCGGGTACCTGCACGCGGTGGTGGCGGCGGCGGGCTGCTCGCTGTCCCAGCCGTTCCCGGACAACGGCATCGACTGGCACGTGAGCCACGGCTCCCGGGCGCACCAGGTGGACGACGAGGTGACCATCAAGATCCAGCTCAAGGCCACCCAGCAGATCGCCCCCGAGCCCGCCGGACCGCACTTCGGCTTCACCCTGGACAACGAGCACCTGCGCAAGCTGGCCCGGGTGCGGGTCGCGGTGCCGAAGATCCTGGTGGTGATGCTGCTGCCGCGCCGGGTCGACCGCTGGCTGGCGGCCCGGCCGGACGCGCTGGAGCTGCGGCACTGCTGTTACTGGGTCAACCTGGCCGGCCACCCGGTGACCGGGCAGCGGCGGACCAACGTCCGGGTGCCCACCGCGAAGGTCTTCGACGACCGCGCACTGTGCGACATCATGGCGCGGGTCGGTGCGGGCGGCAGCCCGTGACGGCCCCGCCCCGGCGGGGAGGAGCAGGACGATGACACTGCCACAGGGGCCGCCCGACGGCGCCCGGGCACTGCCCGACCCGGCGGCCGTCGACCCGGCGGTGCTCTGCACGCTGCTCGCCCGGCACGGCTGGGTGCGGCGCGGCGGCCCGTCCGCCCGGTACGGCCGCTGGACGCCGCCGGACGACACGGACCCGGGGACGAGCCTGCTGGTGCCCGCGGGGGACGGTTTCGACGACGCCGTGGAGCTGCTCGCCGACGCCGTCACCGCGCTGTCGCACTCGCGCAGCCCCTCCGCCCGCTCGATCCTGCTGGCGCTCGCCGTCCCCGGCGACGAACTGCACTGGCGGCGCGAGCTGCCGGGGCCGGCCGGTACCGCGCCTTGGGACGGCGCCGAGCGGCTGCACCAGGCGGCGCGCGGGATGCTCGCCGCGGGCGCCAAGGCCGGGCGGACCAGGGCCGCGTACTTCGGCGCCCGGCTGGACGCCTGGGCCAAGGACTTCCTGGAGCGGGTCCTGGTGGTGGAGGGCGGCGCGGGCCTCACCGCGTACACGCCCGCGCCCGAGGGCCGGGCGGCGGTGACCACGCTGGTCCGCGCACTGGAGGCGCTGCGCGACGCCGTCGACTACCGGCGGGTCAGCGGCGGGCCGGAGGCCTTCGAGAATGCGGTGCAGGCCGGGGTCAGCCGCGAGCTGGTGCAGTCCGTCGCGGACCTGGTGCGCGGGGCGACGGCGGCGCAGCTGTCCGTCGCGTGGTCGGCCGCCGCCGGGACGCCCGGCGGCTTCGGCGACCGGCGGATCGCCCTGGAGTTCTCGCCGGGGGACCTGCCCGCCCTGGAGGAGGCCGCCGCGCTGCTGGAGCGGATCGAGCCGGCCGTCGCGGTCACCCTGGTCGGCGTGGTCGTGCGCCTCAAGCGCGCCGACCCGGCCGGCCCGGGCACCGTCCGGATGCGGGTGCTCGGCGGGGCCGAGGTCGCCGAGGTGCGGCTCAGGCTGCCCGACCCCGCCTACCGGCTGGCCGCCGAGGCACACCTGGCGGGCACCCCGGTCCGGGTCAGCGGCCGGCTGGAGCGGCGCGGCGGCTTCCGCCGGCTCGCGCAGCCGCGCGGCCTGGAACCGTGCGGGCTGGAGGACGCCGAGCGGGAGCGGCTGCTCAAGGGGCTGGGGGAGGGGGGACAGGGGGCGTAGGTGCACGGCGGGGGTGGTGCTCTCGGTACCATCGTCACGCGCAGCGCAGTGTTGCGTCCTATGAATCCAGCACGTCAGGAGAGACCGGTGACGGACGTCCGGGTAATCATCAACCGCGAACCCGATCGGGAAGAGCGCGTGGTGACCACGGGCACTACGGCCGCCGAGCTCTTCGCGGACGACCGCTCGATCATCGCCGCCCGCGTCGGCGGCCAGCTCAAGGACCTCGCGTACGCCGTGCAGGACGGCGAGGAGGTCGAGCCGGTCGCGATCGGCAGCAAGGACGGCCTGGACATCCTGCGCCACTCCACCGCGCACGTCATGGCGCAGGCCGTGCAGCAGCTCTTCCCGGAGGCCAAGCTCGGCATCGGCCCGCCGGTCAAGGACGGCTTCTACTACGACTTCGACGTCGAGAAGCCGTTCCACCCCGATGACCTCAAGGCCATCGAGAAGCGCATGCAGGAGATCATCAAGAAGGGCCAGAAGTTCTCCCGCCGCGTGGTGACCGACGAGGCCGCCACCGAGGAGCTGGCCGCCGAGCCGTACAAGCTGGAGCTGATCGGCCTCAAGGGCTCCGCCGCGACCGCCGGCGAGGGCGCGAACGTGGAGGTCGGCGCCGGCGAGCTGACGATCTACGACAACCTGGACGCCAAGTCCGGCGAGCTGTGCTGGGGCGACCTCTGCCGCGGCCCGCACCTGCCCAGCACCCGGCACATCCCGGCGTTCAAGCTGATGCGCAACGCGGCCGCCTACTGGCGCGGCAGCGAGAAGAACCCGATGCTCCAGCGCATCTACGGCACCGCGTGGCCGACCAAGGACGAGCTGAAGGCGCACCTGGACTTCCTGGTCGAGGCCGAGAAGCGCGACCACCGCAAGCTCGGCAACGAGCTCGACCTCTTCTCCATCCCCGAGGAGATCGGCTCCGGCCTCGCCGTCTTCCACCCCCGGGGCGGCATCATCCGCCGCGCGATGGAGGACTACTCGCGCCGGCGGCACGAGGAGGAGGGCTACGAGTTCGTCTACACCCCGCACGCCACCAAGGGGAAGCTCTTCGAGAAGAGCGGCCACCTGGACTGGTACGCCGACGGTATGTACCCGCCCATGCAGCTCGACGAGGGCGTGGACTACTACCTGAAGCCGATGAACTGCCCGATGCACAACCTGATCTTCGACGCGCGCGGCCGCTCGTACCGTGAACTGCCGCTGCGCCTCTTCGAGTTCGGCACGGTGTACCGGTACGAGAAGTCCGGTGTGGTGCACGGTCTGACCCGGGCCCGCGGCTTCACCCAGGACGACGCGCACATCTACTGCACCCGTGAGCAGATGGCGGAGGAGCTCGACTCGACGCTGACCTTCGTGCTCAACCTGCTGCGGGACTACGGTCTGACCGACTTCTACCTGGAGCTGTCCACCAAGGACGAGGAGAAGTTCGTCGGCTCGGACGACACCTGGGAGGAGGCCACCGCGGTCCTCGCCGCCGTGGCCGAGAAGCAGGGCCTCCCGCTGGTGCCGGACCCGGGCGGCGCGGCCTTCTACGGCCCGAAGATCTCCGTCCAGGCGAAGGACGCCATCGGCCGCACCTGGCAGATGAGCACCATCCAGCTCGACTTCAACCTGCCCGAGCGGTTCGACCTGGAGTACACCGCCGCGGACGGTTCGCGGCAGCGGCCGGTCATGATCCACCGGGCGCTGTTCGGCTCGATCGAGCGCTTCTTCGCGGTGCTGCTGGAGCACTACGCCGGCGCCATGCCGCCGTGGCTCGCCCCGGTCACCGTGACCGGCATCCCGATCACCGACGAGCACGTGCCGTACCTGCTGGAGGTCGCGGCCGAGCTGAAGAAGCGCGGGATCCGGGTCGAGGTGGACACCTCGGACGACCGGATGCAGAAGAAGATCCGCAACGCCCAGAAGACCAAGGTCCCGTTCATGCTGATCGCCGGCAACGACGACGTCGAGGCGGGCGCGGTCTCCTTCCGCTACCGCAACGGCGAGCAGAAGAACGGCGTCCCGGTGGCCGACGCGGTCGCCGAGATCGTGGACGCGGTGGAGCGTCGCATCCAGGTGTGATGCCGTAGACGGCGGTTCGCGGGGCAGGCTTCCGAGGAGTCTGCCCCGCACTGCTTTGCAAGCCACCCCGTGCGAATATGCTGATCAGCATGACGACTGAGCCGGAACTGCAGCGGGGCGTCGGCGAGCCGGACGGCTTCCGCCGCCTGTGGACCCCCCATCGGATGGCGTACATCCAGGGCGAGAACAAGCCCACCGGCCCGGCTCCGGACGACGGTTGCCCGTTCTGCTCGATCCCGTCGCTGAGCGACGAGGACGGGCTGGTGATCGCGCGCGGCAGTGCCGTGTTCGCGGTGCTCAACCTGTACCCGTACAACGGCGGCCACCTGATGGTGGTCCCGTACCGGCACGTCGCCGACTACACCGACCTGGACGCGGGGGAGACCGCCGAGCTGGCGGTGTTCACCAAGAAGGCGATGACGGCGCTGCGCTCGGCCTCGGGGGCGCACGGGTTCAACATCGGGATGAACCAGGGCGCCGCGGCGGGTGCCGGGATCGCGGCGCACCTGCACCAGCACGTGGTGCCGCGCTGGGGCGGGGACACCAACTTCATGCCGGTGGTCGGCCACACCAAGGTGCTGCCGCAGCTGCTGGCGGACACCCGCAAGATGCTGGCCGAGGTCTGGCCGCAGGACTGAGCCCGGACATGTGAAGAGGGGCCCGACCGGAGATCCGGTCGGGCCCCTCTTCACATGTCCGCTCAGCCCGCGTCGAACCGGTCGACGTTGTAGGGCCGGCTGCCCTGCGCCTCGGACTTGATGATCGAGGCCCGGTTCTTGAAGAACCGCTCGGTGTCCAGGTCGTGCTCGTCCAGGAACTCCAGGGTGGCCGCGTGCACGGCGCTGAGCACCGGGACGGAGGCGTTGAGCGCGTTGTCCGTCATGAACCGGCTGCCCCAGGGCGGCGAGGCCCAGGCGTGCCGCAGGCCGAAGGGCTCGGGCAGGCCGAGGCCGCCGCCGAGCCAGGCCAGCAGACCGGGGGCGCGCATGAAGGGCGCGCGGACGGCCTGGCGCACCACCTCGTCGTTGTCGATCAGGGGGAGCTGGATGGTGCGCTCCTCCCAGAACTTGCCGGTCTTCGGCTCGGTCCGCTCCTTCGGCTTGGGCTTGTCGAAGAAGAGGCCGTTGACCGGGCCGAGGGCGTAGCCGGCTACGGCGACCGTCAGGGTGTTGGCGAGCAGGGTGACGGTGACGGTGAAGGTGATGATCAGCTTGCCGTCGAAGGTGATGAACTGGGTGGCGAGGTAGTGCCGGGGGCCGCCGCCCGCGAAGGTCTGCTTGTCGGCGACGGACTGGATGGCGAAATCGCGCATCCGGTCGCCGTCCATGTCGGCGCCGCCGGGCCGGCCGATCTCGTCCGCGCCCTCGCCGACCTCCAGGACCACCCACTGCTTGACGGAGACGTTGGTCATGCCGCTGTTGGCGACCTCGCTGATGCCCAGGCCCTTGAGGTGGCCGGCGATCTTGCGGACGAGGTCCCAGGGGTGGAAGGCGCGGAAGTCGGCGTGGCCCTCGGCGGGGCGCAGCACGTCGACCATCCGCCACTCGCCCCAGCGCTTTCCGACGCCGAGGATGCCCTTGGGCCCGGCGTAGTGCTGGATGTTGGTCTCCTGCTCGGCTTCGAGCCGGCCGAGCTTGGCGCGCAGGTCGGTGGCCTTCTTGTCGAGGTCGTCGCGGGGGACGGCCTGCGGCACGGTGGCGGCCACGGCGGTGCCCTCGACGAGGGCCTGCCAGCGGGCGCGGAGGTCCTCGGTGGAGCGCAGGACGATCCGCTTGGCGAGGTACCAGCCGATGACGGGGGCGAGCATGACGATGCGCAGGTAGAGGCCGAGCGGGCCGCCGAGGGGCGGTCGGACGGCGAGCAGGACGGCGACGGCGGCCGCGGCGACGAGCGCGAGGGTGCCGTAGAGGCCGGCCTGTTTGGCGTTGTCCTTCCGGAGCCAGGCGCGCAGCTGGAAGGCGGCGAGCCAGATCAGGGTGCCGGGGAGGAAGAGCACGCCGGTGACGACGGTGATGGTGGTGAGGCTGCGGTCGCGGGAGTCGCGCAGCTCCTGGGCGGCGAGGCAGTGCTCGACGATCTGGCGGGTGTCGGTGCCGAAGGAGGGCACGATGGGCTTGCGCCCGGCGCCGAGGGTGCGGGCGATGACGGCCCGGCTGAAGGCCTCGCCCAGGTTCGGCTGGAAGAGCGCGAACCGCCCCTTCTTCTCGGTGGCGGCGGTGACCTGCTTCACGAAGTCCGAGATCGGGCTGTCACGGTAGGCGGCCGAGGAGAGCGCCTGGGTGACGGCGGTCTGCGGGCCGGCGTCGGTCCGGGGTATCTGCGCACCCGGGGTCATGTCGAGTGTCGTCACGGTGGCGTCCCCTCCTCCCCTTGTCAGCGGCAGGCTACCGTGCCGTGGTGGTGCCGCGCGGATGATCGTCTGAAGAGGCGTCACGATCCGGCCGCGGTGGGCCTGTGGGCCATGATGCCCAGGTTTCGCCGGTTCGGAACCCGGTGGCCGGACGGCGGTGGGCGGTGGTGCACGATGGGCGCATGGAGGCAACTGCGGTGAAGGATCCGGTACTGGTCTTCGACGGGGACTGCTCGTTCTGCACGACGTGCGAGACGTGGGCGGAGCGGTATCTGCGGCAGACGCTGGCATCCGGCGGCTGGGAGGGGGTGCCGTTCCAGTTCGCGGACCTGGCGGCGCTGGACGCGAGGGCCGGGGGGCGCGGAGAGGTGTCCTGGGAGCGCGCGGAGCGCGAGGTGCTCTGGATCACTCCGGCCGGCCGGGTGTACGGCGGGGCGCAGGCGGTGGCCCGGCTGCTGATGCGCTCGGGCGGGGTGTGGGCGTACCTGGGCGGGGCGCTGGCGCTGGCGCCGGTGCGGCCGCTGGCGGGTGCGGTGTACCGCTGGGTGTCGAAGAACCGGCACCGGATGCCGGGCGGCACGCCGGCCTGCGCGCTGCCCAGGCGGTAGGCGCCCCTCCCGCCGCCCTACCCGTCGTTGTCCGCCAGGCGGGCGGCCAGCGCGGCGGGCATGGGTTCGTGGCGCAGGTAGGCGCGCGAGAACTCGGCGGTGCCGTGGGTGAGTGAGCGCAGGTCGACCGGGTAGCGGGCGAGTTCGAGCTCCGGGACCTCGGCGCGCAGCAGGGTCAGGCCCGGGCCGCCGGTCTCGGTGCCGAGGACGCGGCCGCGGCGGGCCGAGAGGTCGCCGAGTACGGCGCCGAGGTAGTCGTCGGGGAGCAGGACGCTGACGGCGGCGACCGGTTCCAGCAGCCGGATGACGGCGTGCTCGGCGGCGTCGCGCAGGGCGAGGGCGGCGGCGGCCTGGAAGGCGGAGTCGGAGGAGTCGACCGAGTGCGCCTTGCCGTCGGTGAGCGTGACCCGGACGTCGACGAGCGGGTGGCCGGTGGAGACGCCCTTGGCGAGCTGGGCGCGGACGCCCTTCTCGACGGAGGGGATGAAGTGCTTGGGGACGGCGCCGCCCACCACGTGCTCCTGGAACTCGAAGCCGGAGCCGGCGGGCAGCGGCTCGACCTCCAGCTCGCAGATGGCGTACTGGCCGTGGCCGCCGGACTGCTTGACCAGCCGGCCGTGGCCGGCGGCGGCGGTGCCGAAGGTCTCGCGCAGGGCGACCCTGGGTTCGACGGTGTCGACGTGGACGCCGTGCCGGCCGCGGAGCCGGTCGAGGACGACCTCGGCGTGGGCCTCGCCGGTGCACCAGAGGACCAGCTGGTGGGTGTCCGGGTTCTGTTCGAGGCGCAGCGCCGGATCCTCGGCGGTGAGGCGGTTGAGGGCCTGGGAGAGCTTGTCGTCGTCGGCCTTGCTGTGGGCCTCGACGGCGATCGGGAGCAGCGGTTCGGGCAGGGTCCAGCCGTCGAGCTTCACGGGGTGGCCCGGTTCGTGGACGGTGTCGCCGGACCGGGCGCTGGTGAGTTTGGCGGCGCTGACCAGGTCCCCGGCGAGGGCGTGCGGGACGGGCCGCTGCAGCTTGCCGAAGGGGCTGGTGAGGCCGGTGACGCGTTCGTCGCCCTCCTGGTGGTCGCCGGAGTGCTCGGGACCGGTGAGGTGGATGTGGGTGTCGGGGTGCAGGGTGCCGGCGTAGATGCGCAGCAGGCTGACCCGGCCGACGTAGGCGTCGCTGGTGACGCGGACGACCTGGGCGGCGAGCGGGGCGTCGGGGTCGCAGTCGGGGCCCGGGCGGGTGCGTTCGGTGGGGTCGGGGAACGCGGTGGTGATGAGGTCGAGGAGTTCGGCGGCGCCGATGCCGCTGTCGGTGGTGGGCAGGGCGGGGTGGAGGGCGCAGGCGAGGACCTCGCGGCGCAGCCCGGCCTCCAGGGCGTCGGTGTCGAGGGTCTCGCCGGCGAGGTAGCGCTCCATCAGGGTGTCGTCCTGGCCGGAGATGGCCTCGACGAGGCTTTCCCGGGCCGGGCCGGCCCCGGGGGCCTGGCCGGCGTCGACCTCCTGGCCGGCCTCGCCGTAGCCGCGGCCGGTGAGGAGGTCGACGGTGCCGGTGGGGCGGTCGCCCTGGTGGACGGGCAGGAAGAGCGGGCGCAGGGTGTCGGGCCCCAGGCCGAAGGCGTCGTGGCAGGCGGTGAGGATGTCCTCGAAGCTGCTGCGGGCGACGTCGAGTTTGGCGACGGCGATGGCCCGGGGGATGGACTCGGCCGCGCACTGGCGCCACAGGGCGCGGGTGGGGGCGGTGATCGGCTCGGTCGCGGAGACGACGAAGACGGCGCCGTCGGCGGTGTGCAGGGCGGCGCGCAGGTCGGCGGCGAAGTCGGGGTGGCCGGGCGGGTCGAGCAGGTTGACCTTGATGCCGTTCCATTCGAGGGGGAGCAGCGAGAGCTGGACGGAGCGCTGCTGCTGGTGCTCGATGTCCTCGTGGTCGGAGACGGTGTTGCCGTCGGCGATGCGCCCGGGGCGGTTGACGGCGCCGGCGGCGAGGGCGAGTGACTCGGCGAGGGTGGTCTTGCCCACGCCGCTGCAGCCGATCAGGACGACGTTGCGCAGGTGCCGGGGGTCGGCGACGGTGGGCGCCTGGCCGGCTCGTGCGGTGCTGCGGTCGGGCATCGGGGGGTCTCCTCCCGTCGCGCCTGGCCGGTCGCCGGGGGTGTCCTGGCGGCGGCCGGACTGTCGTGAAAAGTCTAGGGTCCGTCTCCAAGCCCCCGCCTGCGGGACGACGCCGGGGCGCGCACCTCGCCGCACGCTGCGCGCGACGCGGCTGGTGGACGGGGGTGGCGGGGGCGCGGGCGGGACGGCCCGGGTGGTCACCGTT
Organism: Kitasatospora sp. NPDC048239; assembly: GCF_043202015.1. Lineage (NCBI taxonomy): Bacteria > Bacillati > Actinomycetota > Actinomycetes > Kitasatosporales > Streptomycetaceae > Kitasatospora > Kitasatospora sp. NPDC048239. The sequence goes on from NZ_JBICZP010000006.1 coordinate 178,812, forward strand.
CGTGTGTGGCCGCGTGCCGGGGGTGGCGGGCGGGCACCCGTGGGGCCGGGTGGGCGGTGCGGTGCGGCGGAGGGTGTCGTTCGGCGTGGATACGATGGGTGCGCCGGATGGGCTGATCCGTCCGGCCGCCTGCCGCGTCTTGGGCCGCAGGCGGGTACCAGGGAGATCGGAGCGGTCGGGAAGGCCATGCTCAACAAATACGCGCGTGCCTTCTTCACACGTGTCCTGACCCCGTTCGCCGCGTTCCTGATCCGGCTGGGCGTGAGCCCGGACGCCGTGACGCTGATCGGTACGGCCGGTTCGGTGGCCGGTGCGCTGGTGTTCTTCCCCCGCGGGGAGTTCTTCTGGGGCACCATCACGATCACGCTGTTCATCTTCTCGGACCTGGTGGACGGGAACATGGCCCGGCAGCTGGGCCGGACCAGCCGCTGGGGCGCGTTCCTGGACTCCACGCTGGACCGGGTGGCCGACGCGGCGATCTTCGGCGGTCTGGCGATGTGGTACGCGGGCAAGGGTGACAACAACCTGCTGTGCGCCGTGGCGATCTTCTGCCTGGCGAGCGGCCTGGTGGTGTCGTACACCAAGGCCAGGGCGGAGAGCCAGGGCCTGCCGTGCGACGTGTCGGGGCTGGTGGAGCGGGCCGAGCGGCTGGTGATCAGCCTGGTCGCGGCCGGGGTCGCGGGCCTGGCGACGTTCGGGGTGCCGTACGTGGAGTGGCTGCTGCCGGTGGCGCTGTGGCTGGTGGCGGCGGGCAGTCTGGTGACGGTCTTCCAGCGGATGCTGACAGTGCGCCGTGAGGCGTTCGAGGCCGACCGGATGGCGGCCGGGAGCTGAAGGGGGGCGGGCCTTCGGTGAAGGACCGACTGGTGTATTCGGCGTACGCGCTGGGCTGGGCGGTGCTGAAGCATCTGCCGGAGCCGGTGGCGCGCGCCCTGTTCGAGCGGCTCGCGGACACCGCGTGGCGTCGCCGCGGGCCGCGGGTGCTGCAGTTGGAGAAGAACCTGCGCCGGGTGCGCCCCGAGCTGGACGAGGCCGGGCTGCGCGAGCTGTCGCGGGCCGGGATGCGCTCGTACATGCGGTACTGGATGGAGTCCTTCCGGCTGCCGGTGTGGAGCCGCGAGCGGATCGCCCGGGACGTCCAGGTCGAGGGCTCCGAGCAGATGCGCGCGACACTGGACTCCGGCCGCGGTGTGGTGGTGGCGCTGCCGCACATGGCCAACTGGGACCTCGCGGGCGCGTGGGTCGCGCTGGAGGGGTACCCGTTCACCACGGTCGCCGAGCGGCTGAAGCCGGAGCGCCTGTTCGACCGGTTCGTGGAGTTCCGGGAGAGCCTGGGCATGGAGGTGCTGGCGCTGACCGGCAGCGGCGTGTCGGTGGTCGGCACGATGGCCCGCCGGCTGCGGGCGGGCCGGCTGGTCTGCCTGGTCGGCGACCGGGACCTCTCGGAGGCCGGCGTCGAGGTGTCGTTCTTCGGTGAGGCGACCAGGATGCCGGCCGGTCCGGCGGCCCTGGCCCAGCGGACGGGCGCGGCGCTGATGCCGGCCACCCTCTGGTACGACGGGCGGGTGCTGCGGGCGCGGATAAACCCGGAGATCCCGGTGCCCGCCGAGGGGGACCGCAAGGAGCAGACCCAGGTCATGGTGCAGGCGATGGCGGACATCTGGGAGCAGGGGATCCGCGAGCACCCCGAGGACTGGCACATGCTGCAGCGCTTCTGGCTGGCCGACCTGCCGGTCCGTGGGACGGCGCAGGCGCCCGCCGCGGAGCCGTCCGGCGCCGCAGAGCGGGCCGTCGAGCCCGCCGCCGAGGCCTCCGGGCCCTGAAGGAGCATGAGGAAGCAGTGAAGATCGGCATCGTCTGCCCGTACGACTGGGACGTCCCCGGCGGCGTGCAGTTCCACATCCGGGACCTCGCCGAGCACCTGATCGGCCTCGGCCACGAGGTGTCGGTGCTGGCGCCCGCCGAGGACGACGAGGCGCTGCCGCCGTACGTCGTCTCGGCCGGGCGGGCGGTCGCGGTGCCGTACAACGGCTCGGTGGCGCGGCTGAGCTTCGGCATCCTGTCCGCGGCCCGGGTGCGGCGCTGGCTGAACGAGGGCCGCTTCGACATCCTGCACGTCCACGAGCCGGCCTCGCCGAGCCTGTCGATGCTGGCGGCGTGGTCGGCGTCCGGGCCGATGGTCGGCACCTTCCACACCTCCAACCCGCGCTCGCGGGCGATGATCGCGGCCTCGCCGATCCTCCAGCCGGGGCTGGAGAAGATGCGGGCCCGGATCGCGGTGAGCGAGTACGCGCGGCGCACCCTGGTCGAGCACCTGGGCGGGGACGCGGTGGTGATCCCGAACGGCGTGGACGTCGGCTTCTTCGCGGAGGCCGAGCCGGACTCCCGCTGGACGGGCGGCGCGGCCGCGGGCGAGCCCGGCACGATCGGGTTCATCGGCCGGATCAACGAGCCGCGCAAGGGCCTGCCGACGCTGCTGGCCGCCCTGCCGAGGATCCTCGCCGAGCGCCCCGGGGTCCGGCTGCTGGTGGCCGGCAAGGGCGACGAGGAGGAGGCCGTCGCGGGCCTGGCGCCCGAGGTCCGCCGGCAGGTGGAGTTCCTCGGCATGGTCAGCGACCGGGAGAAGGCCCGGCTGCTGCGCAGCGTCGACCTGTACGTGGCGCCGAACACCGGCGGCGAGAGCTTCGGGATCATCCTGGTCGAGGCGATGTCGGCGGGCGCGCCGGTGCTGGCCAGCGACCTGGACGCGTTCAAGCAGGTGCTGGACGGCGGGGCCGCCGGCGAGCTGTTCCCGGTGGAGGACGCGGACGCGCTGGCCCGTACGGCGCTGCGCCTGCTGGGGGACCCGGGCCGGCTGGAGGAGCTGCGCAAGGCGGCGTCCCGGCACGTCCGGCGGTTCGACTGGTCGACGGTCGGCGCGGACATCCTGGCGGTGTACGAGACGGTCGCGTCGGGTGCGGCGGCCGTGGTCGGGGAGGACGAGCGCACCGGGCGGCGCGGCCGGTTCGGGCTGGCCCGCGACTGAGGCGCGCCCGGCGGCGCCGGTTGCTCCCCCAACGGGGGGAAGCAACCGCGGGCGCCGGTGGTTAGGGTCTGCCGGACCGTACAGATCACCGTGACCCGTGGAGGTATCCCATGCCGCAGATCTCCGTCGACTACTCGCCGGGCCTGGAGGGCTCCTTCGACCGCCGGGCGCTGGGCCTGGCGATCAACCGGCTCGCCGTGAAGACCATCGACGCGCGGCCCGAGGCGTGCAAGACGCTGTTCCGCCGGACCGAGGACTTCGTCGTGGGCGAGAGCACCGGCGCCGACGAGCAGGTGTACGTGGAGTTCCAGATCTTCCCGGGCCGCGCCCCGGAGGCGAAGGCGGCGCTCGGCGACGCCGTCCAGGCGCTGCTGGCCGAGCACATCCGGCCGGCGCCGGGCGGGCGGCTGTTCACCGCGGTGAACATCTCCGACATCGACCGCGACAGCTACCGCAGCGCCACCATCGAGGGCTGACCTCGCGGCACCCGGTAGCGTAGCGCCCCGTGACTACCTGGATCTGGGCCGGCGTGGCCGTGGTGCTGTTCGGCATGTACCTGAGTTGGACGGCCGGTCGGCTGGACCGGCTGCACGCCCGGATCGACGCCGCACGGGCGGCGCTGGACGCGCAGCTGGTCCGCCGGGCCTCGGTGGCGATGGAGCTGGCGACCTCCTCGCTGCTGGACCCGGCGGCCTCGCTGCTGCTGCTGGACGCGGCGCACGCGGCCCGGCAGGCGGAGGACGAGCACCGCGAGGTGGCGGAGAGCCAGCTGAGCCTGGCCCTGCGGGCGGTGCTCGCCGAGCCGGAGCAGGTCGCGGTGCTGGTCGCCGAGCCGGGTGGCGAGGAGGCCGTGAAGGACCTGACCGCGGCGGTCCGCCGGGTGCCGCTGGCCCGGCGGTTCCACAACGACGCCGTGCGGGCGGCCCGGGCGGTGCGCGAGCACCGGCTGGTGCGCTACTTCCGGCTGGCGGGCAAGGCGCCGTTCCCGATGGCCTTCGAGATGGACGACACGCCTCCGCCGGCCCTGACGCCTGAGGGGGCCCCGGCGTAAGGTCCGGACATTGCCGGACATGCCCTGGCGGCGGGGGGTGGAGCGGTGCGTCCGGATCCGGCCTGTTTGTCGTATCCCGTCGGCCGCGCTGGACTTGGTGGCGCATGGAGGGGCCGTTTCTTCCGCCTACCATAGGGCGATAGCACTGGTTCATCTTCGAGTGAGGTCTCACGTGTCCAGCACCCCCACCACCGCAGACCAGCCGCAGATCGGCACCGCCCGGGTGAAGCGCGGCATGGCCGAGCAGCTCAAGGGCGGTGTGATCATGGACGTGGTCAACGCCGAGCAGGCGAAGATCGCCGAGGACGCCGGCGCTGTGGCCGTCATGGCGCTCGAGCGGGTCCCGGCGGACATCCGCAAGGACGGCGGCGTGGCCCGGATGTCCGACCCGAACATGATCGAGGAGATCATCGCCGCGGTCTCCATCCCGGTCATGGCGAAGTCCCGGATCGGCCACTTCGTCGAGGCCCAGGTCCTGCAGTCGCTCGGTGTCGACTACATCGACGAGTCCGAGGTGCTGACCCCGGCCGACGAGGTCAACCACTCCGACAAGTTCGCGTTCACCACCCCCTTCGTGTGTGGTGCCACCAACCTGGGCGAGGCCCTGCGCCGCATCGCCGAGGGCGCGGCCATGATCCGCTCCAAGGGCGAGGCCGGCACCGGCAACGTCGTCGAGGCCGTCCGCCACCTGCGCCAGATCAAGAACGAGATCGCCAAGCTGCGCGGCTTCGACAACAACGAGCTGTACGCCGCCGCCAAGGAGCTGCGCGCCCCGTACGAGCTCGTCAAGGAGGTCGCCGAGCTCGGCAAGCTGCCGGTCGTGCTGTTCTCCGCCGGTGGTGTGGCCACCCCGGCCGACGCCGCGCTGATGCGCCAGCTGGGCGCCGAGGGCGTCTTCGTCGGCTCCGGCATCTTCAAGTCGGGCGACCCGGCCAAGCGTGCCGCCGCGATCGTCAAGGCCACCACCTTCTTCGACGACCCGAAGATCATCGCGGACGCCTCCCGCAACCTGGGCGAGGCCATGGTCGGCATCAACTGCGACACCCTGCCCGAGACCGAGCGCTACGCCAACCGCGGCTGGTAACCAGTCCGCGACCAGCGTCGGCCCGCCGCAGCGCCTCGGCGCGCGGCGGGCCGCGCCACGTACACACGAAGTAACGATCGAAGAGGTTTGAGACCGTGAGCACTCCAGTCATCGGCGTCCTCGCCCTGCAGGGCGACGTCCGCGAGCACCTGGTCGCGCTGGCCGAGGCCGACGCGCTGGCCCGCCCGGTGCGCCGTGCCGAGGAGCTGGCCGAGGTCGACGCGCTGGTGATCCCCGGCGGGGAGTCCACCACCATGTCCAAACTGGCGCTGCTGTTCGGCGTGATGGACCCGGTGCGCGAGCGGGTCGCCGCCGGTATGCCGGTCTACGGCACCTGCGCGGGCATGATCATGCTGGCCGACAAGATCCTGGACGGCCGCGACGACCAGGAGACCGTCGGCGGGATCGACATGACCGTGCGGCGCAACGCCTTCGGGCGCCAGAACGAGTCCTTCGAGTCCGGCGTCGACTTCAAGGGCCTGGACGGCGGCCCGGTGCACGGCGTGTTCATCCGCGCCCCCTGGGTCGAGGCCGTCGGCGCCGGTGTCGAGGTGCTGGCCGAGCTGCCGGCCGCGGACGGCCCGGAGAGCCGGATCGTCGCCGTGCGCCAGGGCAACCTGCTCGCGACCTCGTTCCACCCCGAGCTGACCGGCGACCACCGGGTGCACGGCTACTTCGTCGCCATGGTCGAGGAGCACCTCGCCGCCGCACGCTGACCGTGTGCGGTCCACCGGTGACGACACCGGTAAGATCTCATCTGTTCATTTCCCTTTGGCGACGTAAAGGAGCTGGCGATGTCCGGCCACTCTAAGTGGGCTACGACCAAGCACAAGAAGGCCGTGATCGACGCCAAGCGCGGCAAGCTCTTCGCCAAGATGATCAAGAACATCGAGGTGGCGGCGCGCACCGGTGGTCCCGACCCGGCCGGTAACCCGACCCTGTACGACGCCATCCAGAAGGCGAAGAAGAGCTCGGTCCCGATCGACAACATCAACCGCGCCGTCAAGCGCGGTGGCGGTCTGGAGGCCGGCGGCGCCGACTACCAGACCATCATGTACGAGGGCTACGGCCCGAACGGTGTGGCCGTCCTCATCGAGTGCCTCACCGACAACCGCAACCGCGCCGCCTCCGACGTGCGCGTCGCGATGACCCGCAACGGCGGATCGATGGCCGACCCGGGCTCGGTGTCCTACCTCTTCACCCGCAAGGGTGTCGTGATCGTCCCCAAGTCGGACGGCGTGGACGAGGACAAGCTGTTCGAGGTCGTCCTCGACCAGGAGCCCGAGGAGATCAACGACCTCGGCGAGTCCTTCGAGATCGTCTCCGAGGCCTCCAAGATGGTCGCCGTCCGGACCGCGCTGGTCGACGCCGGCGTCGACTACGACTCGGCCGAGGCCAACTTCCTGCCGAGCATGCAGGTCGAGCTGGACGTCGAGGGCGCCCGCAAGATCCTGAAGCTGATCGACGCCCTGGAGGACAGCGACGACGTGCAGAACGTCTTCGCCAACTTCGACATCAGCGACGAGGTCGGTGCGCAGCTCGACTCCGAGTGACCGCTCCCACCTCCCGGCCCGGTGGTCCCAGGACCACCGGGCCGGTGTCGTTCGAGCCGTTGTCCGACCCGGGCGGTAGCCTTCGCAGGTCGCTGCGCCCGGGGGCGGGCGGCGGGTTTACCGAGAGGCGGGGCTGACGTGCGGGTACTGGGTGTGGACCCGGGGCTGACCAGGTGCGGGATCGGGGTGGTCGACGGCGCGCCCGGCCGGCCCCTGAAGATGGTCGGGGTCGGCGTGGTGCGCACGCCCGCCGAGGCGGACATCGGGCCGCGGCTGCTCCTGGTCGAGCAGGGCATCGAGAGCTGGCTCGACGAGCACCGGCCGGACCTGGTGGCGGTCGAGCGGGTCTTCGCCCAGCACAACGTCCGCACCGTGATGGGCACCGCGCAGGCCAGCGCCGTCGCGATGCTCTGCGCCACCCGGCGGGGCATCCCCGTCACCCTGCACACCCCCAGCGAGGTCAAGGCGGCCGTCACCGGCTCCGGCCGGGCCGACAAGGCCCAGGTCACCAGCATGGTGCAGCGGCTGCTGCGGCTGGACGCCCCGCCCAAGCCCGCCGACGCCGCGGACGCGCTGGCGCTGGCCATCTGCCACATCTGGCGCGGCGGTGCCACCGACCGGATCGCCGCCGCCGTCGCCAAGGCGGCGCCGGCCAAGGCCGCACCGGCCCGGCCGTCCGCCTACCGAGCCTCCCGAGGAGCCGCACGATGATCGCCTTCGTCCAGGGCCCGGTGGCCGCCATCTCCGGCGGCACCGTCGTCGTCGAGGTCGGCGGCGTCGGGATGGCCGTGCAGTGCACCCCCGCCACCGCGGCCGGGCTGCGGCCGGGCGAGCCCACCCGGCTCGCCACCTCCCTGGTGGTCCGGGAGGACTCGCTCACCCTCTACGGCTTCGCGGACGACGACGAGCGCGCCGTCTTCGAGATCCTGCAGGCGGCGCCCGGGGTCGGCCCGCGCCTGGCGCAGGCCATGCTCGGGGTGCACAGCCCGGACGAGCTGCGGGCCGCCGTCGCCGCCGGGAACGAGAAGGCGCTGATCGCCGTCCCCGGGATCGGCAAGGCCAAGGCCGCCAAGCTGCTGCTGGAGTACAAGGACAAGCTGGGCGCCCCGCACGGCAGCGTCCCCGCCCAGAAGCCGATCGCCGCCGGGCCCGCGCCGTGGAGCGAGCAGCTGCACGCCGCGCTGGTCGGCCTCGGCTACGCCCCGCGGGAGGCCGACGAGGCGGTCACCGCCGTCACCCCCGAGGCCGAGGCGCAGCCCAGGACGGACGTCGGCGCGCTGCTCAAGGCCGCGCTGCGCACCCTGAACCGCACCCGCTGACGTCTTTGCCGATCTGACCACCTGTCCCCTTGTCGACATTGGAGCCCGCACCGATGAGCCCGTACGACTCCGACCCGGCCGACCGGCTGGTCACGGCCGCCGCCGACGGTGAGGACCAGGCGGTCGAGGCGGCGCTGCGGCCCAAGCTGCTGGACGAGTTCATCGGCCAGGAGCGGGTGCGCGAGCAGCTGTCCCTGGTGCTCCAGGCCGCCCGCCAGCGCGGCAGCGCCCCCGACCACGTGCTGCTCAGCGGCCCGCCCGGGCTCGGCAAGACCACCCTGTCGATGATCATCGCGGCCGAGCTGGGCGCCCCGATCCGGATCACCTCCGGTCCGGCGATCCAGCACGCGGGCGACCTGGCGGCGATCCTCTCCTCGCTGACCGAGGGCGAGGTGCTCTTCCTGGACGAGATCCACCGGATGTCCCGCCCGGCGGAGGAGATGCTCTACATGGCGATGGAGGACTTCCGGGTCGACGTGATCGTCGGCAAGGGGCCCGGCGCCACCGCCATCCCGCTGGAGCTGCCGCCCTTCACCCTGGTCGGCGCGACCACCCGGGCCGGCCTGCTGCCGCCGCCGCTGCGCGACCGCTTCGGCTTCACCGGGCACATGGAGTTCTACGCCCCCGCCGAGCTGGAGCGGGTGGTGCACCGCTCGGCCGCCCTGCTGGACGTCGAGATCGACCCGGCCGGCGCCGCCGAGATCGCCGGCCGCTCCCGGGGCACCCCGCGGATCGCCAACCGGCTGCTGCGCCGGGTGCGCGACTACGCCCAGGTCCGGCACGACGGCGTGGTCACCCCGGGGATCGCCGCCCAGGCGCTGGAGGTCTACGAGGTGGACGCCCGCGGGCTGGACCGGCTCGACCGCGCGGTGCTGGACGCGCTGCTGCGACTGTTCGGCGGCGGCCCGGTCGGGCTGTCGACGCTCGCGGTCGCGGTGGGGGAGGAGGCCGAGACGGTCGAGGAGGTCGCCGAGCCGTTCCTGGTCCGCGAGGGCCTGCTCGCCCGCACCCCGCGCGGGCGGATCGCCACCGCCGCCGCCTGGCAGCACCTCGGCCTCACCCCGCCGGTCCAGACCATCCGCGGCGCGGTGCCGGCCCAGCCGGAACTCTTCCCGGGGGACGTGGGCTGAACGGGTGACGCCGGCCCGGCGGGAGCCCGTGAGAGGTCCGCGGGCGGAAGTCGGGGAAGAAGTCCGAGGAAACTGTGCAGGCCGAGGCTCGCCACTTTCGGCGGCAGGATGCGATGCTTGGCGTTGTCCGATCAGTTCGGGGTCGCCTAGACTCCGCCGGACCGCCCCTCTCACCTGACGGGCCGACCAATACCACACAGGCCGCCGGCCGGCGGCCCGTAAAGGACCCTGGCTGCAGTGAACCTCATCATCCTTCTCCTCCCGATCATCGCGATCGTGCTCATGTTCCGGTCGCAGAAGAAGCGCCAGCAGCAGATGCAGAGCATGCAGACCGCGCTGGAGCCCGGGGCCGGAGTGCGCACCATCGGCGGCCTGTACGCCCAGGTGAAGGCGGTCAACGAGGAGACCGTCGAGCTGGAGATCGCCCCCGGCGTGATCAGCCACTTCACCAAGAGTGCGGTCGCGGCCGTGCTGGACCCGCAGGAGTACGACGCGATCATCAACGGTCGCCCCGCCGAGGACGAGCTCCCCGAGGTCGATGCCGAGGACGCCGAGGCCGAGCAGGCCGAGGACAAGCCGCTGACGCTCACCAAGGACAGCGCCGAGAAGGGCGATGCCGAGGGCGGGGCTCCCGCGAGCAAGTAGTACGGTCGGGCACCAGCCCGGCCGCGCGGCGCAGTGCCGCGAGCCCACAGGACCTCAGGGCCGCGCTCCCGCCATGCCCCCGTCCCGCCACGAGCCGGACGGGGGTCCGGTAGGGGAGGTGGCATGGACAGGGAGAAACGAGCAAGGTGGCAACACCCAAGTCGCGCCCGCGCGACGGCTACCCAGGGCGGGCGCTGGCCCTCATCCTGGTCGTCACCGTCGGACTGGTCGCCCTCATGTTCGGGACGGGCAACACCAAGCCCCGCCTCGGGATCGACCTCGCCGGCGGCACCAGCATCACGCTGACCGCGAAGTCGACCGACCCCAAGGCGATCAACAAGTCCAGCATGGACATCGCCACCGGGATCATCGAGCAGCGCGTCAACGGGATGGGTGTCTCCGAGGCGGAGGTCCAGACCCAGGGCGACAAGAACATCATCGTCAACATCCCCAAGGGTGGAGACAAGCAGACGGCGGCCGACCAGGTCGGCACCACCGCCCAGCTGTTCTTCCGCCCGGTCCTCGCCCTCGCCCCGAGCGGCATCCAGGTCCCGGCCCCGACCGCCTCCCCCACGGCTAGCGGCAGTGCCGCCCCGGGTGCGGCCCCCACGGCCACCCCCTCGGCCTCGGCGGGTACCACCGCCGCCGCGCCGAGCGCCAGCGCCACCAAGCAGGGCCGCGCGGTCGGCGAGGCGCTCGCCGCCGACGCCACCCCGAGCGCGGCCGCCTCCGGCGCGCCGAGCACCGCTCCGAGCACCGCTCCGAGCACCGCGCCCAGCGCTCCGGCGGCCAACCCGGACCTGACCGCCGCGATGACCTCGGGCACCGTGCCGCCGGAGCTGGCGGCCGAGTTCGCCCGCATCGACTGCTCCCAGCTGGACCAGCGGAAGAACTACCAGACGGGCGTGGACAAGCCGGCCGTCGCCTGCACCCAGAAGGACGAGAAGGGGCTCTACTACAAGCTCGCCCTCGGCCCGGTCGCCGTCTACGGCTCGGACGTCTCCAAGGCGCAGGCCACCATCGACACCCAGCAGGGCGGCGGCTGGCAGGTCCAGCTGCAGTTCAACGGCAAGGGCGGCGACGCGTTCACCGCGATCACCGGCAAGCTGGCCGGCCAGCCCAGCCCGACCGACCAGTTCGCCATCGTGCTGGACGGCCAGGTCGTCTCCCACCCGCTCGTGCGCGGCGCCATCCCCGGCGGCTCGGGCGTGATCTCCGGCAGCTTCACCCAGACCGAGGCGCAGAACCTCGCCAACGTGCTCAGCTTCGGCGCGCTGCCGCTGGAGTTCACCACCAGCGACGTCACCACCGTCTCGCCGCAGCTCGGCGGCGACCAGCTGAAGGCGGGCCTGATCGCCGGCCTGATCGGCATGCTGCTGGTGGTCCTCTACTCGCTGGTCTACTACCGGGGCCTGGGCCTGGTCTCGATCGCGGGTCTGATCGTCTCGGCGATCCTCACCTACTCGATCATGAGCCTGCTCGGCGCGGGCATCGGCTTCGCGCTGAACCTGCCGGCCGTCTGCGGTGCGATCGTCGCGATCGGTATCACCGCGGACTCCTTCATCGTGTACTTCGAGCGCATCCGCGACGAGGTCCGCGAGGGCGCCCCGCTGCGCCCGGCCGTCCAGCGGGCCTGGCCGCGCGCCCGGCGCACCATCCTGGTGTCGGACTTCGTGTCCTTCCTCTGCGCCGCGGTGCTCTACCTCGTCTCGGTCGGCAAGGTGCAGGGCTTCGCGTTCACGCTGGGCCTGACCACCGCGCTCGACGTCGTGGTGATCTTCCTCTTCACCAAGCCGCTGATCACCCTGCTGGCCCGGAAGAAGTTCTTCTCCGACGGCCACCCGTGGTCCGGTCTGGACCCGAAGCGGCTGGGCGCCCGCCCGCCGCTGCGCAGCACCCGTCGCCGTAGCCCGTCCGCTTCCGCCGTGAAGGAGGCCTGACACCGTGTCACGCTTCTCCAATCTGGGCCACCGGCTCTACCAGGGCGAGGTCAGCTTCGACTTCGTCGGGCGCCGCAAGCTCTGGTACAGCATCTCCGGTGTGATCGTCCTGGTCGCGGCGGTCGGCCTGGCCATGGGCCTGAAACTCGGCATCGAGTTCAAGGGCGGCTCGGTCTACACGGTCTCCAAGCCGGGGCTGTCGATCTCGCAGGCGCAGGACGCGGTGGACAAGATCGTCCACTCGCACCCCCTGGTGCAGTCCGTCGACAACGGCGAGAAGATCCGCATCCAGATCAGCTCCGAGGAGCAGGTCTCCTCGTCGGTCTTCACGGACAAGCTGTCCAAGGAGATCAGCGTCCCCGTCGCCGAGATCGACACCCAGGTGATCGGTCCCAGCTGGGGTGAGCAGATCTCCCACAAGGCGCTCACCGGCCTGATCATCTTCATGATCCTGGTGACGATCTACCTGGCGATCGCCTTCGAGTGGCGGATGGCGGTGGCCGCCCTGGTCGCCCTCATCCACGACCTCCTGATCACCATCGGCGTGTACGCCCTGGTGGGCTTCGAGGTCACCCCCGGTACGGTGATCGGCTTCCTGACGATCCTCGGGTACTCGCTCTACGACACGGTGGTCGTCTTCGACACCGTGAAGGAGAACGCCAAGGGGCTCACCAAGCAGAACAAGATCACCTACAGCGAGGCCGCCAACGCGGGTCTCAACCAGACCCTGGTGCGCTCGCTGAACACCACGGTGGTCGCCCTGCTCCCGGTGGCGGCGCTGCTGTTCATCGGCGGCGGCCTCCTGGGTGCCGGCACCCTGAACGACATCTCGCTCGCGCTGTTCATCGGCCTCGCCGCCGGTGCCTACTCCTCGATCTGCGTCGCCACCCCGCTGCTGGCGCAGCTCAAGGAGGAGCAGCCGGAGATGAAGGCGCTGGCCAAGCGGGTCGCGCAGCGCCGTGCGGCGGACGCCAAGGCGGCCGCCGAGGCCGGCTCGGACGAGACGCCGAAGGGCGAGGAGTTCGCCGACGAGGACCTGCCCGCGGGTATGGTCGGTCAGCGTGGCCGTGCGGCCGGCACCTCGCGTGCCAAGGGCCGTTCGTCCGGCAAGCGCTGACCCGCCCGACCGTAAGGACCTCTTGTGACCACCGCCGACACCGCACTGGCCGAGCTGCTGGACAGCCGGATCCGGGACATCCCGGACTACCCGAAGCAGGGTGTGCTGTTCAAGGACATCGCGCCGCTGCTGGCCGACGCCGAGGCCTTCGCGGCCCTCGTCCAGGCGCTGGCGGACCGGGCGCAGGCCCTCGGTGCGACCAAGGTGGTGGGCCTGGAGGCGCGCGGCTTCGTGCTGGCGGCTCCGGCGGCCTTCGCGGCCGGGCTCGGCTTCGTGCCGATCCGCAAGCAGGGCAAGCTGCCCGGCGAGGTGTTCCGGCGCTCGTACGAGCTGGAGTACGGCTCGGCGACGCTGGAGGTGCAGTGCGACGCCTTCGCTCCCGGTGAGCGGGTGCTGGTGGTCGACGACGTGCTGGCCACCGGCGGCACCATCGGTGCGTCGCTGGACCTGGTGAAGGAGGCCGGCGCCGAGCTCGCGGGCGTCGTGGTCCTGATGGAGCTGGGCTTCCTGGACGGCCGCGCGCGGCTCGCCGGGCACCTGGGCAGCGCCCCGCTGGAGACGCTGGTCACGGTCTGAGCTGGGAACGGAGGGCGGCGGTCGGATCATCCGACCGCCGCCCTCCGCGTGTCCGGACCCGGGCGGCTGAACACCGGAGCGCCCGGCTCGGTACCATGAAGATTCATCCCCTCCCGGTTGTGTGACCGGTGCCAGGGGCAGGCCCGGTGCCCCGAGGAGTGTCCTTGCCCGACGAGGTTGTGCCCACGGCCGCAGCGGCCGCCCCCGAAGACCGTCCCACGCCCTCGGGGGCCACCCCGGCACGCCCGGCGCCGACCTCCTCGCGTCCGGTGGCTCCGGCCACCAGGCCCTCCTCCTCCGGAGGCATGCGCGCCCGCCTGGCCCGCCTCGGCGGTCAGCGCTCCAGCGTGCTCAACCCCGTCCTGGAGCCGCTGTTCCGCTCCATCCGGGCCAACGACCCCAAGGCCGACCCGGTCCTGCTGCGGGAGATCGAGAAGGCGTACGCGGTCGCCGAGAAGTGGCACCGCGGCCAGAAGCGCAAGAGCGGCGACCCCTACATCACCCACCCGCTGGCCGTCGCGACCATCCTGGCGGAGCTGGGCATGGACGCCGCGACGCTGATGGCGGGGCTGCTGCACGACACCGTCGAGGACACCGACTACGGCCTGGAGACCCTGCGCAAGGACTTCGGCGACTCGGTGGCCCTGCTGGTCGACGGCGTCACCAAGCTGGACCGGGTCAAGTTCGGCGAGGCCGCGCAGGCCGAGACCGTCCGCAAGATGGTCGTCGCGATGGCCAAGGACCCGCGCGTCCTGGTGATCAAACTGGCCGACCGCCTGCACAACATGCGCACCATGCGCTACCTCAAGCGGGAGAAGCAGGAGAAGAAGGCCCGCGAGACGCTGGAGATCTACGCCCCGCTGGCCCACCGGCTGGGGATGAACACCATCAAGTGGGAGCTGGAGGACCTCGCCTTCGCGATCCTCTACCCCAAGATGTACGACGAGATCGTCCGCCTGGTCGCCGAGCGGGCCCCCAAGCGGGACGAGTACCTGGCGACCGTCATCGACCAGGTCCAGGGGGACCTGCGCGGCGCCCGGATCACCGCCTCCGTCACCGGTCGGCCGAAGCACTACTACTCGGTCTACCAGAAGATGATCGTCCGGGGCCGGGACTTCGCCGAGATCTACGACCTGGTGGGCATCCGGGTCCTGGTCGACACCGTCCGCGACTGCTACGCGGCGCTGGGCACCATCCACGCGCGGTGGAACCCGGTGCCGGGGCGGTTCAAGGACTACATCGCGATGCCCAAGTTCAACATGTACCAGTCGCTGCACACCACGGTGATCGGTCCGGGCGGCAAGCCCGTCGAGCTGCAGATCCGCACCTTCGACATGCACCGCCGGGCCGAGTACGGCATCGCCGCGCACTGGAAGTACAAGCAGCGCGCGGTGGCCGGAGCCTCCAAGGTGCGCACCGACACCCCGACCCAGACCCGCAAGGACGACAAGGCCGGCGCCGTCAACGAGATGGCCTGGCTGCGGCAGCTGCTGGACTGGCAGAAGGAGACCGAGGACCCGAGCGAGTTCCTGGAGTCGCTGCGCTTCGACCTCTCCAACAACGAGGTCTTCGTCTTCACGCCCAAGGGCGACGTCATAGCGCTGCCGGCCGGCGCCACCCCGGTGGACTTCGCCTTCGCCGTCCACACCGAGGTCGGCTACCGCTGCATAGGGGCCCGGGTGAACGGGCGGCTGGTGCCGCTGGAGTCGACCCTGGAGAACGGCGACAGCGTCGAGGTCTTCACCTCCAAGGCGGAGAACGCCGGACCCTCCCGGGACTGGCTGGGCTTCGTCAAGTCGCCGCGCGCCCGCAACAAGATCCGGGCCTGGTTCTCCAAGGAGCGCCGCGAGGAGGCGATCGAGCACGGCAAGGAGGCCATCGCCCGCGCGATGCGCAAGCAGGGCCTGCCGATCCAGCGGATCCTGACCGGCGACTCGCTGGTCACCCTGGCGCACGAGATGCGCTACCCGGACATCTCCTCGCTGTACGCGGCGATCGGCGAGGGACACGTCGCCGCGCAGAACATCGTGCAGAAGCTGGTGCAGGCGCTCGGCGGCGAGGAGGGGGCCACCGAGGACCTCGCGGAGACCGCCACCCCGACGCACGACACCCGCCGGGCGGTCCGCCGCCGGGCCAAGGGCGACCCGGGTGTCATCGTCAAGGGCGTCGAGGACGTCTGGGTGAAGCTCTCCCGGTGCTGCACCCCGGTGCCGGGCGACCCGATCGTCGGCTTCGTCACCCGCGGCAACGGCGTCTCGGTGCACCGCGCCGACTGCGTCAACGTCGAGGCGCTCAGCCAGCAGCCGGAGCGGATGATCGAGGTCGAGTGGGCGGCCACCCAGTCCTCCGTCTTCCTGGTGGCCATCCAGGTCGAGGCCCTGGACCGCTCGCGGCTGCTCTCGGACGTCACCCGGGTCCTCTCCGACCAGCACGTCAACATCCTGTCGGCGGCGGTGCAGACCTCCCGCGACCGGGTCGCGATGAGCCGCTTCACCTTCGAGATGGGCGACCCGAAGCACCTCGGCCACGTCCTGAAGGCCGTCCGCGGCGTCGAGGGCGTGTACGACGTCTACCGGGTCACCTCGGCCCGCAAGTAGGCCACCGGTACGGCGAAAGGGCCCCACCGCCTCGGCGGTGGGGCCCTTCGTCGGATCCGGCGGCGCAGGATCAGCCGGTGAACTCCTCCTGGCTGCGGTGCGCCTGCTCCAGCAGGGTCTGCACACCGGCCAGCTCGGACTCCAGCTTGGCGGCCCTGCTCGCGTTGCCGGCCGCGCGGGCCTTGTCCAGGTCGGCCTGGATCTTCTCGGCCTTGGCCTGGAAGAGGCCGACCATGCCGGCCGCACGGGCCTTGGCCTCCGGGTTCGAGCGCTTCCACTCGCTGTCCTCGGCCTCGCGGATCGCCCGCTCGACCGTGTTCAGCCGGCCGTCCAGCTTCGGACGGGCGTCGCGCGGCACGTGCCCGATCGCCTCCCAGCGCTCGTTGATCTCGCGCAGCGCGGCCTTGGCGGCCTTCAGGTCGGTGATCGGCAGGATCGCCTCGGCCTCGGTCGCCAGCACCTCCTTGAGCTTCTGGTTCTCGACCTGCTCGGCGTCCCGCTCGCTGAACACCGCGGAGCGGGCCTGGAAGAAGACGTCCTGCGCACCGCGGAACCGCGCCCACAGCTCGTCCTCGATGTCGCGCTGCGCGCGCC
Source organism: Kitasatospora sp. NPDC048239 (assembly GCF_043202015.1). Classification (NCBI taxonomy): domain Bacteria; kingdom Bacillati; phylum Actinomycetota; class Actinomycetes; order Kitasatosporales; family Streptomycetaceae; genus Kitasatospora; species Kitasatospora sp. NPDC048239. Next base: position 195,443 of record NZ_JBICZP010000006.1, read on the forward strand.
CGGCGGCCTTCCAGCGGCCCATCAGGTCGCGGTAGCGGGCCGCCGTGTCACCCCACTCGGTGGACGAGGAGAGCGCCTCCGCCTCGGTGACCAGCTGCTCCTTGACGGCGCGGGCCTGGTCGCGCTCGGCGTCCAGGGTCGCGAAGTGCGCCTTGCGGTGCTTGGAGAAGACCGAGCGGGCGTGCGAGAAGCGGTGCCACAGCTCGTCGTCGCTCTTGCGGTCCAGCCGGGGCAGGCCCTTCCAGGTGTCCACCAGTGCGCGCAGCCGGTCCCCGGCCTCCCGCCACTGGGTGGACTCGGCGAGCCGCTCGGCCTCCGCGACCAGCGACTCCTTGGCCGTGCGGGTCTCGTCCTGCGCCTTGGCGCGGGCCGCCTTGCGCTCCTCGCGACGGCTCTCGATCTCACCGGCGAGCGTGTCCAGCCGCTTGGCCAGCGCGTCCAGGTCCCCCACCGCGTGCCCCTCGGCGACCTGCGCGCGCAGGTGCTCCAGCGCGGTCTGGGCGTCCTTGGCGGCCAGGTCGGTGGTGCGCACCCGCTTCTCCAGCAGGCCGATCTCCACCTCGATGCCCTGGTACTTGCGCTCGAAGTAGGCGAGGGCCTCCTCGGGCGAGCCGGCCTGCCAGGAACCCACGACGCGTTCGCCGTCGGCCGTCCTGACGTAGACCGTGCCCTGCTCGTCGACACGGCCCCACGGGTCGCTGCTCATAGCGCGTCCTCCACATGACGTCGCGCCCGCGCCGGGGCGCACGCGTACGTCGTCCACAGTTGATGTGCGGCGGACCGATGAGTCCGCCGTCCCGTCCGCCGTGCTGTGCTGCCGAGGGTGACGGCCGGCGGGTCTGGGCACCCTATACAACGCCAACATAGGCGACCAGGCCCGGTGCTGTCCGCATCCGAGCCGGGCGATTTCGCTCCGGGGCCGGTCCCGGAGCCGCCTCACGGCGACGGCGGGCCGGCCCCGGCAATGCTCAACCCTTCGCGGTGGCCACCGTGTTGAGGGTGATGTCGGCCATCGGGGGGCCGTCCGTCCCGCCGTCCAGGGTGCCCGCGGCGGCGATCTTCTGCAGCACGTCCAGGCCACCGGTGATCTTGCCGAACGGGGTGTACGCCGGGTCGAGCTTGGTGTCCTTGTAAACCAGGAAGAACTGGCTGCCGTTGGTGCCCGGGCCGGAGTTGGCCATCGCCACGGTGCCGGCCGGGTAGGTCGCGCCGGTGAGGTTCTCGTCGGCGAACTTGTAGCCCGGACCGCCGGTGCCGCCCGGGGCGGTCGCGCTGGCCGTCGGGTCGCCGCACTGCAGCACGAAGATCCCGCCGGTGGTCAGGCGGTGGCACTTGGTGTGGTCGAAGTACTGCTCGGCGGAGAGGAAGGCGAAGGAGTTCACCGTGTGCGGCGCCTTGGCCGCGTCCAGGGCGATGGTCACCTTGCCGCAGTTGGTGTCCAGCGTCGCGGTGTAGGTGCCGCCCGCCTCCACCGTCATGGCCGGCTCGGCCTGCCACTGCTTGCCGTTCGGCGCGCCCGGAGCGGGGGTGGCGCAGCCCTCGACCGGCTTGCGGGTCGGCGCGGCGGGAGCGTCGGTCGCGGTCGGCGCGGCCTGCGCACCGGACGCGGTGTCCTTCTTGTCGTCCGAGTCGAAGGCGCCCGTCCCCACCAACGCGCCGCCGCCCGCCAGCACGACCACGGCGAGCGAGGCGCCGAGGATCGTGTTGCGGCGCCTGCGCGCGGCCTGCGCCTCGGCCCGGCGCTCGGCCTGGCGCTCGTACTTCTCGCGGGCGAGCTGCCGCCGCCGCTGTTCGCTGGTGACCACCGGGCCGTGTCTCCTACGTGGGTGTTTGTCGTCCCCTCCGGCCCGATGGCGGGCGAGGAGGGCGGGTACGGATGCTGATGCGGATCATCGCATCAGCATCAGCGAGCCAAGTGTAGGGACCGGCGCCGTAAGAACGGGGTGAACCTGCCAGGGCGAAGTGAACCTGTCATGCGGATCTGGTTCGCAACCGGACCCGGACCGCCGGTAGGCTGCCTTTACATCACATCGTGTAGCCGCATGCTGTGGCCGCCACTGTCGACCGAGTCACCGAGGACGCGCGTGTTCATCGCCGGATTCCCCGCTGGAGCCTGGGGCACCAACTGCTACCTGGTCGCACCGGGGCCCGGCGAGGAGTGTGTCATCGTCGACCCCGGCCACCAGGCCGCCCAGGGCGTCGACGAGCTGATCCGCGAGCACGGGCTGAAGCCCGTCGCGGTCGTGCTCACCCACGGCCACATCGACCACATCGCCTCGGTCGTCCCCGTCTGCGGCGCCAAGGGCGTCCCGGCCTGGATCCACCCCGAGGACCGCTACATGATGGCCGACCCGGAGAAGGCGCTCGGCCGCTCGCTTGGCACCCAGCTGATGGGCGAGCTCACCGTCGGCGAGCCCGACGACGTGCGCGAGCTCACCGACGGCAGCGTGCTGGAGCTGGCCGGCCTGAAGCTCACCGTCGACCACGCGCCCGGCCATACCAAGGGGTCGGTGACGTTCAGGACGCCCGGTGCCGGGGACCTCCCCCCGGTGCTCTTCTCGGGCGACCTGCTCTTCGCCGGCTCCATCGGGCGCACGGACCTCCCGGGCGGGGACAGCGAGGCGATCATGCAGTCGCTGGCCCGGGTGTGCCTGCCCCTCGACGACACGACCGTGGTCCTCTCCGGCCACGGCGGACAGACGACCATCGGCCGTGAGCGCGCCACCAACCCCTACCTCAGGCAGGCGGCGGGAGCGCTCGGCGCTCCGGCCTTCCCGCGCCGAGGAATGTGACGGAAGAGAAGTTGAGCACCTTCACCGCCCCCAAGGGCACCTACGACCTGCTGCCGCCGAGCTCGGCGACCTTCCTGGCGATCCGCGAGGCGATCGCCGCGCCCGCCCGCAGGGCCGGCTACGGCTACATCGAGACCCCGGTCTTCGAGGACGTCAAGCTGTTCTCCCGCGGTGTCGGCGAGTCGACCGACATCGTCAGCAAGGAGATGTACAACCTCACCACCAAGGGCGGCGACGAGCTCGCGCTGCGCCCCGAGGGCACCGCCTCGGTGCTGCGCGCCGCGCTCCAGGCCAACCTGCACAAGCAGGGCAACCTGCCGGTCAAGCTCTGGTACTCCGGCTCCTACTACCGCTACGAGCGGGCGCAGAAGGGCCGCTACCGCCAGTTCTCGCAGGTCGGCGCCGAGGCGATCGGCGCCGAGGACCCGGCGCTGGACGCCGAGCTGATCATCCTGGCCGACGACGCCTTCCGCTCGCTGGGCGTGCGCGACTACTCGCTGCTGCTCAACAGCCTCGGCGACAAGCAGTGCCGCCCGGTCTACCGCGCGGCGCTGGTCGAGTTCCTGGCCGGCCTGGACCTGGACGAGGACACCCGCCGCCGGGCCGAGATCAACCCGCTGCGCGTGCTGGACGACAAGCGCGAGTCGGTGCAGGCCCAGCTCGGCGGCGCGCCGATGCTGCGCGACTTCCTCTGCGAGGAGTGCAAGGCCTACGACGAGAAGGTCCGCGAGCTGCTCACCGCCAACGGCGTGGCCTTCACCGACGACCCCAAGCTGGTCCGCGGGCTGGACTACTACACCCGCACCACCTTCGAGTTCGTGCACAACGGCCTCGGCGCGCAGTCCGCGATCGGCGGCGGCGGCCGCTACGACGGGCTCTCCGAGATGATCGGCGGCCCCGCGCTGCCGTCCGTCGGCTGGGCCCTCGGCGTGGACCGCACCTTCCTGGCGATGGAGGCCGAGGGCATCGTCCTCGACCTGCCGTCCGCCACCTCCGTGTACGCCGTCGCGCTGAGCGACGAAGCCAAGAACGTCCTGTTCGCCAAGGTGGTCGAGCTGCGCCGGGCCGGCGTCGCCACCGACCTCGCCTTCGGCGTCAAGGGCATCAAGAACGCCATGAAGTCCGCCGACCGTTCCGGTGCCCGCTTCGCCGTCCTCGCCGGGGAGCGGGATCTCGCCGCCGGTGTCGTCCAGGTCAAGGACCTGACCACGGGCGAGCAGACCCCCGTCGAACTCGAAGCACTCGTCACCACCCTGAAGGAGAAGCAGCTGTGATCCGCACGCACGACGCGGGCACGCTCCGCGCGGAGCAGGCCGGAACGACCGTCACCCTGGCCGGCTGGGTCGCCCGCCGCCGAGACCACGGCGGGGTGGCCTTCATCGACCTGCGCGACGCCTCCGGCACCGTGCAGATCGTGGTCCGCGACCTCGACTCGGTGCACGGCCTGCGCGCCGAGTACTGCGTCAAGGTCGTCGGCGACGTCCGCGTGCGCCCCGAGGGCAACGAGAACCCGGACATCCCGACCGGCGCGGTCGAGGTCGTGGTCAGCGAGATCGAGGTGCTCTCCGAGGCCGCCCCGCTGCCGTTCCCGGTCGCCGAGTACGAGCCCGGCACGGTGAACGAGGAGGTCCGGCTGCGCTACCGCTACCTGGACCTGCGCCGCGAGGGCCCGGCCAAGGGCCTGCGGCTGCGCTCCAAGGTCAACAACATCATCCGCCGGGTGATGGAGGAGAACGACTACCTCGACATCGAGACGCCGTACCTCACCCGCTCCACCCCCGAGGGCGCCCGCGACTTCCTCGTCCCGGTCCGCCTGCAGCCCGGCCACTGGTACGCGCTGCCGCAGTCGCCCCAGCTGTTCAAGCAGCTGCTGATGGTGGCCGGCATGGAGCGCTACTACCAGATCGCCCGCTGCTTCCGCGACGAGGACTTCCGCGCCGACCGGCAGCCGGAGTTCACCCAGCTGGACATCGAGGCCTCGTTCGTCGACCAGGAGGACATCCTGGCCCTCGGCGAGAAGATCATCGGCTCGATCTGGCGCGAGGTGCACGGCTACGAGGTCCCGAACCCGCTGCCCCGGATGACCTACGCGGACGCCATGTCCCGCTACGGCTCCGACAAGCCGGACGTCCGCTTCGGACAGGAACTCACCGACCTCACCGAGTACTTCAAGGGCACCGACTTCCGGGTCTTCCAGGCCCCGTACGTCGGCGCCGTGGTGATGCCCGGCGGCGCCTCGCAGCCCCGCAAGGCGCTCGACGCCTGGCAGGACTGGGCCAAGGCGCGCGGCGCCCGCGGCCTCGCCTACGTCGTCATCGACGCCGAGACCGGCGAGCTGCGCGGCCCCGTCGCCAAGAACCTCTCCGAGGAGCACCTGGCCGGCCTGGCCGCCGCGGCCGGCGCCAAGAACGGCGACGCGATCTTCTTCGCGGCCGGCAAGGAGCGCCCCTCGCAGGAGCTGCTCGGCGCCGCCCGTCTGGAGATCGGCCGCCGCTGCGAGCTGATCGACGCGTCCCAGTGGGCCTTCCTCTGGGTCGTCGACTTCCCGATGTTCGAGCCGATCGAGGACGACAAGGGCCAGTTCCAGGGCTGGCACGCGGTGCACCACCCGTTCACCGCCCCGACCGCCGAGTCGCTCGCCACCTTCGACACCGACCCGGGCGCGGCGCTCTCCAACGCCTACGACCTGGTCCTCAACGGCTCGGAGCTGGGCGGCGGTTCGATCCGTATCCACCAGCGCGACGTGCAGAAGCGGGCGTTCGACGCGATCGGCCTGTCCGAGGAGGAGGCCGCCTCGCAGTTCGGCTTCCTGCTGGACGCCTTCAACTACGGCCCGCCGCCGCACGGCGGGGTCGCCTTCGGCCTCGACCGGATCGTCACGCTGCTCGGCGGCTACGACACCATCCGCGACGTCATCGCCTTCCCGAAGACGTCCACCGGCGGCGACCCGCTGACCGGCGCCCCCACCCCGATCACCCCCGCGCAGCGCCGCGAGGCCGGCGTGGACGCCCAGCCGAAGGTCCGCGAGGACGCCAAGTCCGAGGCCCAGCCCAAGGACTGACGCCGGATCGGCTAACCTTTCACGGCCCCGGACGGCGCACCTGCCGTCCGGGGCCGGTCCACAACGGCGTGCGACACAGAGAGGGTCCCCCCATGAACGTCAGCACCAGAGTCGAGTGTCCCGAGGACGCGCCCGCCACCAGACGGGTCCACATGGCGGCCTTCCCCGGCCCCGACGAGGCGGACCTGGTCGACGCGCTGCGCCGCGACCCGGCCTGGCTGCCCGGACTGTCGGTGGTCGCGGTGGACGGCTCCGGCCTGGTGGTCGGCCACGCGCTGCTCACCCGGCTGCAGGTCGGCCAGGGCCAGGGCCTCGCGCTGGCACCCGTCGCGGTCGCCCCCGAGTGGCAGCGCAAGGGCGTCGGCGAGCTGGTCGTCCGGGCCGCGCTGTCCGCCGCCGAGGAGGCCGGGGAGAAACTGGTCATCGTCCTCGGCGACCCGGACTACTACGGCCGGTTCGGCTTCATCCCCGCCCAGCGGCACGAGGTCACCGGCCCGTTCGAGGTGCCGGAGGCCTACTTCCAGGCGCTGGTGCTGCCCGCCTACGACGGCGACCCGCGCGGCCGGTGCCAGTACCCGGAGCCCTTCGAGACGGTCTAGGCCCTCTCTTCGGAAGAGGGGCCCTAGACCGAGGTCCGGAGCGTCCCCTGGTCCCGCTCGGCCCGACCGGCGCCGAACCCGACCGTGGCCCGGCAGCTGCGCACGAACGCGGCCATCGCCGGCGTGGACTGCCGCTCCTTCGGCCAGTACAGCCCGACCTGGCTCGGGCTCAGCCCCCGCACCGGCCGGTACGCGACATCCTCCCGCGCCGCCAGCCGGCTCATCGTCTCCGGGGCGAAGCCGATGCCCTGGCCGCACACCACCGCGGCCAGCCACTCGTCGGCATTGTGTGCCACCGCGCCGATCCGCGCCGGCCGCCCGCCCCGCTCCCGCGCCGCCAGCCAGTAGTCGCGCCAGTGGCCGGACTCGTGCGGTATCGCCACGAAGGGCTCGTCCAGCAGCTCCTCGAAGTCGATCACCGCGCGGCCGGCCAGCCGGTGCCCGGCCGGCAGCGCCGCGCAGCGCGGCTCCTCCCCGAGCACGGCCACGTTGTACTGCTCCGCCAGCCAGGGCGGGGCGTGCCAGAGCGTCAGGTCGATCTCCCCGGTGGCCAGGCCCGAGGTCGGGTCGAACCAGTTGTTCTGCCGCAGCTCGACCTGCCAGCCGGGCATCCGCCGGGAGAAGTCCACGACCGTCTGCCGGCTCATCATGTTGATGATCCCGCCCTCGAAGCCCACCCGCAGCGTCGAGCCCTGCTCGGCGGCCGCGGCCCGGGCCGCCCGCAGCGCCTCCTCCCAACCCGCCAGCAGCGCACCGGCGTGCTCGGCCAGCGCCTGCCCGGTGGGGGTCGGCGTCATGCCCCGGCGCGAGCGCTCGAACAGCTCGGCCCCGAGCAGCGCCTCCAGCTGGCGGATCTGCTTGGTCAGCGTCGGCTGGGAGACGAACAGCCGCGCTGCCGCGGCCGTCAGCTGACCCTCCTCGCAGACCATGACGAAGCTGCGCAGCAGCCGGGTGTCGACATCCATGCCCCTAGGTTATGGAACGGGATATTGGACCGGTCGGGCAGGTGTGGGCCAAGGTTGATCACTCGGCCCCAGGGCCGGGCGCATCGGGGGAGCGCGGCAGCGGCGGTTCAGGGGGCCGCCGGTGCCGCGCGACGCCCACGACCTGCGCGGGCCGTCCGCAGCGCCTACCGTGAGTGCTCATCAGGACGAGCCGAACGGAGGCGCCCGGGTGTCAGCCAAGGCGAAGCACGAGGACCCGACCGCGTCCGAGCGACTGGCGAGGAAGCCGTACGAGCGGGAGCTGCTGCGGCTCCAGAACGAACTGGTGAAGCTCCAGGAGTGGGTGCGCGCCGAGGGCGCCCGGCTGGTGGTCGTCTTCGAGGGGCGCGACGCGGCCGGCAAGGGCGGCGCGATCAAGCGGGTCACGGAGTACCTGAACCCGCGCATCGCCCGGGTCGCGGCCCTGCCCGCCCCCACCGAGCGCCAGCGCACCCAGTGGTACTTCCAGCGGTACGTGGAGCAGCTGCCGGCGGCCGGCGAGATCGTCCTGTTCGACCGCAGCTGGTACAACCGGGCCGGGGTCGAGAAGGTGATGGGCTTCTGCACGCCCGAGGAGTACTGGCAGTTCCTGCACCAGTGCCCGACCTTCGAGCGGATGCTGATCGAGGCGGGCATCCTGCTGCGCAAGTACTGGTTCTCGGTCAGCGACACCGAGCAGGAGCGGCGCTTCCGGGCCCGGCTGGAGGACCCGATGCGGCGCTGGAAGCTCTCCCCGATGGACGTCGAGTCGATCAGCCGCTGGGAGGACTACTCGCGGGCCAAGGACGAGATGTTCGTCCACACCGACACCCCGGACTCGCCCTGGCACGTGGTGGAGAGCGACGACAAGCGCCGGGCCCGGATCAACATGATCGCCCACCTGCTCTCCACCGTCCCGTACCGCGAGGTCCTCCCGCCGGCCGTCGACCTGCCGGCCCGCCCGGAGCCCCGCGGCTACCAGCGGCCGCCGCGCGACCTGCAGACGTACGTGCCGGACCACGCGGCGGGCCTCGGCCCGGACAGGCCCTAGCGGGTCCTCCGAACGGCCCCGCGGCGTTGCCGGTGGCGCCGCCCCGGCGTGCGATGGACGTGCCCGTGCACGCGCGGACGCCCACCGCGGCGCCCGCCGGATGTCAGGAGACCCGCCCATGTTCGTCCGTACCGTCTACGCGACCGGTGACCCGGCCAGGCTCGACCAGACCCTCGACGGGCTCCGCGCCGAGGCGGTCGGGCTGCTGTCCGGCCAGCCCGGCTACCGGGGCTACGGCCTGTTCGCCAACCGCGAGCTCGGCATCATCACCATGGGCTCCTGGTGGGAGAGCGAGCAGGCGGAACGGGACAGCGACGAGCAGCTGCGCGGCCGGCGCGCGGAGCTGCTGGCACCGCTCGGGGGGACGGTCGCCCAGGACTCCTGGGAGGCCGTGGTCGCCGCCCGGCCCGCCCAGGCCGGTCCGGGCTCCTGGTTCCGGATGACCAGGTTCGACGTCGGCCGCGCGCAGGCCGACCGGCTGGCCGCCGCCTTCCGCGAGGGGGTGCTGCCCGCGATGCAGCGGGTCGACGGTTTCCTCGGCGGCTCCATGCTGTTCAACGCCGAGGACGAGCGCGGTGCGGTGGGCCTCCTCTTCGCCGACCGGGCCGCCCTGGACGCCTCCCGCGGCCCGCTCGCGGCGGCCCGGGCCAAGGCCGTGAGCGCCGGCGGGGCGACGCTGCGCTCGCTGGAGGAGTTCGAGGTCGTCCTGCTGGACGTGCCGCAGCTGTAGGGCCCGTCTTCAAGCCCCCGCCTGCGGGGGCTTGAAGACCGCTCCCCAGAACCCCGCCGGCCGGGCCGGTCTGTCGGCGCCCTCGCATAGGCTTCCGGTGTGGACGAACCGGACCTCTTCACCGCCGCCGCCGAGGAACGCCAGGCCAAGGAGCCGGGGCGGGCCCCGCTCGCCGTGCGGATGCGCCCGCGCACCCTGGACGAGGTGGCCGGCCAGCGGCAGCTGCTGAAGCCGGGCTCGCCGCTGCGCCGCCTCGTCTCGGGCTCGCGCGGCCCGGCGGCCACCAGTTCGGTGATCCTCTGGGGCCCGCCCGGCACCGGGAAGACCACGCTCGCCCATGTGATCAGCCAGGCCGTCGAGGGCCGCTTCGTCGAGCTGTCGGCGATCACCGCCGGGGTCAAGGAGGTGCGGGCGGTCATCGACGGCGCCCGCCGGGCCGTCGGGATGAGCGGACGGGAGACGGTGCTCTTCCTGGACGAGATCCACCGCTTCTCCAAGGCCCAGCAGGACTCCCTGCTGCCGGCGGTGGAGAACCGCTGGGTCACCCTGATCGCGGCGACCACCGAGAACCCCTACTTCTCGGTGATCTCCCCGCTGCTGTCGCGCTCGCTGCTGCTCACCCTGGAGTCGCTGACCGACGACGACGTCCGCGCCCTGCTGCGGCGTGCGGTGGCCGACGAGCGGGGCCTGGAGGGTGCGCTGGAGCTGTCCGAGGAGGCCGAGGACCACCTGGTGCGGCTGGCCGGCGGGGACGCCCGGCGGGCGCTGACCACGCTGGAGGCGGCGGCCGGGGCGGCGCTGGAGAAGGGCGAGGCGGTCATCACGCTCGCCACCACCGAGACGGCCGTCAACCAGGCCGCGGTGCGCTACGACAAGGACGGCGACCAGCACTACGACGTGGCCAGCGCGCTGATCAAGTCGATCCGCGGCAGCGACGTGGACGCCACGCTGCACTACCTGGCCCGGATGATCGAGGCGGGGGAGGACCCGAGGTTCATCGCCCGGCGGCTGATGATCTCGGCCAGCGAGGACGTCGGCCTGGCCGACCCGACGGCGCTGCCCACGGCGGTGGCGGCGGCCCAGGCGGTGGCGCTGATCGGCTTCCCCGAGGCGCGGATCATCCTCTCCCAGGCGGCGATCGCGCTGGCGCTGGCGCCCAAGTCCAACGCCGCCTACCTGGCGATCGACGCGGCCCTGGCGGACGTCCGGCAGGGCATGGCGGGCGCGGTGCCGCCGCACCTGCGGGACGCGCACTACGGCGGTGCGGGCAAGCTCGGCCACGGCCAGGGCTACCAGTACCCGCACGACCTGCCGGAGGGCATCGCCGCGCAGCAGTACGCGCCGGACGCGGTGCACGGCAAGGCGTACTACCGGCCGACCCGGCACGGCGGGGAGGCCCGGTACGCGGACATCGTGGAGTGGACCAGGGGCCGGCTCAGGGGCGAGTGAGCGTCTCCCCTGCCCCGGGCGGGAGCAGGCGAATCGCAGCGTATACTCGTGCGGAGTGCCATGTCCCGGGACGGCGGCAGGGGAGACCCAGCCGACCGGCCACACCAGCGGGACACCGGCCGCGGGCCCCCTCCGGGGGAGCCCTGAGGAGCGTCGCGCACCGTTTCGGTGTCGCGTGCAGCCCACCAACCCAGGTTCGGTGGGCCACTCGTGTGCAAGCACTTCCGTGCCCGGCCTCGGAGAGCGGCTGACCGGTCCACCCATGGGTGGCGCGGTTATTCTCCGGACCGCGAGGAGCGACCTCCGTCAACACCTGGTGAAGCCGTATTCATAAGCAAGGAAGGTTTGGTTCATGGCGAACCAGAAGCGTCCCAAGGTCAAGATCGCGCGTGCGCTCGGCGTGCCGCTGACCCCGAAGTCCGTCAAGTACTTCGAGGCCCGCCCGTACCCGCCCGGCCAGCACGGCCGTGGCCGCAAGCAGAACTCGGACTACAAGGTCCGTCTGCTTGAGAAGCAGCGTCTGCGCGCCCAGTACGACCTGAGCGAGAAGCAGATGGCGCGCGCGTTCGACCGCGCGAAGAAGGCCGAGGGCAAGACCGGTGAGGCGCTCGTCGCCGAGCTGGAGACCCGTCTGGACTCCCTGGTGCTGCGTTCGGGCATTGCCCGCACCATCTACCAGGCCCGCCAGATGGTCGTCCACGGCCACATCGAGGTCAACGGCGGCAAGGTCAACAAGCCGTCGTACCAGATGAAGCCGGGCTTCGTCGTGACCGTTCGCGAGCGCAGCAAGGAGAAGGTCCCGTTCCAGGTCGCCCGTGAGGGTGGCTACGCGGGCGAGGGCCAGACCCCGAAGTACCTCGAGGTCAACCTGAAGGCCCTGGCCTTCCGCCTGGACCGCGCGCCGCAGCGCAAGGAGGTCCCGGTGATCTGCGACGAGCAGCTCGTCGTCGAGTACTACTCGCGCTGACCCGCGAGCGGTTCACCTGCAGTACCCAGCGAGCCCCCGCCGCCTTTCGAGGCGGCGGGGGCTCGCCCCTTTTCGCGCGTACGGCGTACGGGCTATGCGCCCTCGCCGGTCATCGCGGCGGCCAGCCGCAGGTGCGGGCGGGCCTCCTCGGCGCGGCCCCGGCGCTCCAGGGTGCGGCCGAGCATCAGCCGCGCGTAGGCCTCGGCCGGGTCGGCGTCCAGGATCCGGCGCAGTTCGGCCTCGGCCCGGGAGAGCTGGGCGGAGTGGTAGTAGCTCCGGGCCAGCAGCAGCCGCACGGACAGGTTGGCCGGCTCCTCGGCGAGGACGCCCTCCAGCATGCGGGCGGCGTCCGCGTAGGCCTTGGAGTCGAAGTAGAACGTCGCCATGCGGTACTCGTCGGCGGTGCTGTAGGTGGCCACGGTCGCTCCTTTCGGTGGTACTCGCCCCCTCCAGCAATGGACAATCTTCAACTATTCCGTCGGCTGTTCCTGACCGGCGAGGGCTCCGGCGCGGGCGGCGGCGGGCAGGGCCCCGACTGCACTCTCGGGTCGTCCGGGTGGCCGCCGCCGAGCGCCCGGTAGACCGCCGCGTTGAGGTCGAGGCGGGCGCCGCACTCGAAGAGGTCCGCGAGCTCCTGCTCGGTCAGCCCCGCGCGGGCCCGCTGCTCGCAGTCCCGGTGCGGCCCGTTGAAGGTGCGCGAGCCGAAGAAGGGTTTGCCCACCGCCTGCCAGATCCGGTGCGCCGCGCCCTGCAGGACCCGGGCCTCGCGCAGATCGCCGGGCCGGCCCGGACCGGCGGGCTCGGTCTCCAGCAGCGCGAGCAGGTCGATCGCCAGCACGATCCCCAGCAGGTCGTGGAAGAGGTGGTTGAGCCGGACGCTCTCCCGGGCGCAGGACCGGGCCAGCCGGATGTCGCCGTTCAGCCAGTGCGAGTACGCCAGCGCGTACAGCGCGTACGCGTACGCCCACTGCTCACCGTGCTCCTCGCACAGCTCGCGGACCTGGCCGAGCCAGAGCGCCCCGCTCTCCTGGTCCCCCTGGAACAGGTAGGCGATGCCGAGTTCGAACATGGCCATCAGGACGTTGCTGTTGAGCTCGCCGATCGTCCGGTAGTGCCAGAGCGCCTCCTCGAAGAGCTCGGCGGCGCGGACCGGGTCGTCGCCGATCAGGGCGGCGCAGCCCTGCCGGTGGACGGCGTAGGCCAGCGCCCGGTCGTCGCCGGTGTCCAGCGCCTGGCGGCGGCACTCCTCCAGGGCGGGGCGGGCGGAGCCGAGGTCGCCCTGCAGGGTGGCCATGTAGCCGGTCACCCAGAGCGCCTTGGCGCGGGCCTCGGTCGGCTCGGGGTCCAGGGCGAGCGCGCGGTCAAGCCAGTGCCGGCCCTCGCCGAGGTGGCCGCAGCCGACCCAGTAGAACCAGAGCGTGCCGGCCAGCAGCAGGGCGAGCTGCTCCTCGCCCGGTTCGGCCAGGCAGAACTCCAGCGCCGCACGGAGGTTGGGGTGGGCGAGTCCGGTGCGCTCGGCGGTCTCGGCCTGCCGGGGGCCGAACCACTCGACCTCGCCCCAGGTGGCGACGCCCAGGTACCAGTCGCGGTGGCGGCGCAGCAGCCGCTGCTCGTCGCCGGCGGCGCGCAGCCATTGGCCGCCGTAGTCGCGCAGGGTGTCCAGCAGCCGGAAGCGGACCCCGAAGGGGCCGTCCTCGCGGAGCGCCACCGACTTGTCGACCAGCTCGGCGAGCAGGTCGAGCATCTCGTCCGGCTCGATGCCCTCGCCGGCGCAGACGTACTCGGCGGCCTCCAGGTCGAAGCCGCCGGCGAAGACCGAGAGGCGGGCCCAGAGTAAACGTTCCTGCACCGTGCAGAGCTCGTGACTCCAGCCGATGGTCGTCCGGAGCGTCTGATGTCGTGGCAGGGCCGTCCGGGCGCCCCCGGTGAGCAGCCGGAAGCGGTCGTCCAGCCGGGCGGTGATCTGCTCGACCGACAGCGCGCGCAGCCGCCCGGCGGCCAGCTCGACGGCCAGCGGGATGCCGTCCAGGCGGTGGCAGAGCTGGGCGATCCCCTCGGTGGTGGCGGGCGTCAGCTCGAAGGAGGGCAGGACCGCGCGGGCCCGGTCGGCGAACAGCCGGACCGCGTCCGGCGGCGCGCCCGGGCCGACCGGCAGCGGGGCCAGGGTCAGCAGGTGCTCGCCCGCCGAGCGCAGCGCCGAGCGGCTGGTCGCCAGCACCCGCAGGCCCGGCACCGCCCGCAGCAGGGCGTCGGCCAGCTCCGCGCAGGCCGCCACCAGGTGCTCGCAGCCGTCCAGCACGATCAGCAGCCGGTGCCCGGTGAGCCGCTCGGCCAGGATGTCCAGCGGCGGCCGCGCGGTGCCGTCGGTCAGCTGCAGCGCCTCCAGGACGGCGTGGCCGAGCAGCAGCGGATCCTGGACCGGGGAGACCTCGACCAGCCAGGCGCCGTCCGGGAAGGCGCCCGCCGCCCGGGCCGCCGCGCGCAGCGCCAGCCGGCTCTTGCCGACCCCGCCCGGCCCGGTCACCGTCACCAGCCGGGCGCCGGCCAGCAGTCCGGCCAGCGCGGCCAGCTCCTCCCGGCGCCCGACGAAGCTGGTGACCTCCGCGGGCAGGCCGCCGGGCGCGGGATCCGGCGGCCGCTGCGTCGTCTCCCGAGGGCGTGCTGTCGAGTCGCCGGCCAACCGCTGCTCCCGTGTCCGTGCCCGAACCGTCGCGGTCCGAACGAGCCGTGGGCCGGGCATCCGCCGACCCGTCTGGCAGAACGAGGTGACCAGCGGGTAGGTTACGCGCGCCGTTCGCACACCCGACCGGTTCGCGGACGGCCCGCCGTCGAATAACCCGGTCCGGAAAGCCGGCCCGGGCGCGATAGGGTTCCGTTTGGAGAACGGCAAGGCGAGGGAGCGCACAAGGTGTCCGTGGGAGAGCTGGCCGGGTTGCTCGTCGCCGTGTTCTGGGCGGTCCTGGTCACCCTGCTCGCCGTCGTCCTGGTACGGCTCTCGCGGGTGCTGAAGGAGGCCACCGTCCTGGTCTCCGCGGTCACCGAGCAGGCCGTGCCGCTGCTGACCGACGCGGGCGCCGCCGTGCGCAGCGCCAACGAGCAGCTGGAGCGGGTCGACGAGATCACCGCCAACGTGCAGGACGCCGCCGCCAACGCCAACGCGCTCTCCTCCACCGTCGCGGCCACCCTGGGCGGGCCGCTGGTCAAGGTCGCGGCCTTCAGCTACGGCGTCCGCAAGGCCGTCGCCAAGCAGAACGGCACCCTTCCGCTGCCCACCCAGCCCGGCGAGCGCGAGGAGCTGGCCCGGCTGATCCGGGCCGAGGTGCGCGCCGCGACCGCGCCCAGGGGCGGCCTGCTGGCCAGGGTCCGGCGCGCGGTGAGGGGCTGACGGCATGGTTCGACGCATCTTCTGGATGGCGGTCGGCGCCGGCGCCACCGTCTGGGCCATGAACAAGGCCAACGAGGCCGTGCACCGGCTCACCCCGGACAGCCTCTCCGGCACCGCCGCGCGCAGTGCGCTGCACCTGGGCGACGCGGCCAAGCGGTTCGCGCAGGACGTGAAGGCCGGCATGGCCGAGCGCGAGGAGCAGCTGCGCGAGGACCTCGGACTGGACGGCACCGCCGTCGTGGAGCCCCGGCGCCGCAGGGTCCTGCGCGGTGAGCCGCAGTACCGAGCTATCTCGGCGGCGCCCGGCAGCCCGGCCGCCGCCCTGCCTCCGTCCAGCAGTGCCCGCGCATCGTCCGACGGTGCCCGGACCACCCCAGCCATCGAAAAGACGCCCCGCCGCGCACTGCCGCAGCCGGGCGGTACCCCGAACCGGAAGGACCACTAATGGAGTCGGCAGAGATCCGCCGCCGCTGGCTGCGCTTCTTCGAGGAGCGCGGCCACACCGTCGTTCCGTCGGCGTCCCTGGTCGCCGACGACCCCACCCTGCTGCTGGTCAACGCCGGCATGGTGCCCTTCAAGCCGTACTTCCTGGGCGAGGTCAAGCCGCAGTTCTCGCGCGCCACCAGCGTTCAGAAGTGCGTGCGCACCCTGGACATCGAGGAGGTCGGGAAGACCACCCGGCACGGCTCCTTCTTCCAGATGTGCGGCAACTTCTCCTTCGGCGACTACTTCAAGGAAGGCGCCATCAAGTTCGCCTGGGAGCTGCTCACCGGCTCCGTCGCGGACGGCGGCTACGGCCTGGAGAAGGAGAAGCTCTGGATCACCGTCTACCAGGACGACGACGAGGCCGAGCAGATCTGGCGCGACGTCATCGGCGTGCCCTCCGAGCGCATCCAGCGCCTGGGCATGAAGGACAACTTCTGGTCGATGGGCGTCCCCGGCCCGTGCGGCCCGTGCTCGGAGATCAACTACGACCGCGGCCCCGCCTACGGCGAGGAGGGCGGCCCGGCGGTCAACGGCGAGCGCTACCTGGAGATCTGGAACCTGGTCTTCATGCAGTACGAGCGCGGCCACGGTGACGGCAAGGACGGTTTCGAGATCCTCGGCGACCTGCCGAGCAAGAACATCGACACCGGCCTCGGCCTGGAGCGCCTCGCCGCCATCCTGCAGGGCGTCGACAACCTCTTCGAGATCGACACCAGCCGGATGATCCTGGACCGGGCGGCCGAGCTGACCGGCCACACCTACGGCGCCGACCACAAGTCGGACGTCTCGCTGCGCGTGGTCACCGACCACATCCGCACCGCGCTGATGCTGATCGGCGACGGCGTCACCCCCGGCAACGAGGGCCGCGGCTACGTGCTGCGCCGCATCCTGCGCCGCGCCATCCGCAACATGCGCCTGCTGGGCGCCACCGGTGTGGTCGCCAAGGACCTGACGGACGTCGCCATCAAGGCGATGGCCCCGCAGTACCCGGAGCTGGAGAGCGACCGCAAGCGCATCGAGACGGTCGTCACCGGCGAGGAGACGGCCTTCCTGCAGACCCTGAAGGCCGGCACCAGCCTGCTGGACACCGCGGTCACCGAGACCAAGCAGTCCGGCGGCGCGGTGCTCTCCGGCGAGCAGGCGTTCAAGCTGCACGACACCTACGGCTTCCCGATCGACCTCACCCTGGAGATGGCCGAGGAGCAGGGCCTCCAGGTGGACGAGGCCGGGTTCCGCCGGCTGATGCAGGAGCAGCGGGACCGCGCCAAGGCGGACGCCAAGGCCAAGAAGATGGGCCACGCCGACGTCGCCGCGTACCGCGAGGTCGCCGACAAGTCCGGCGCCAGCGCGTTCACCGGCTACACCCTCACCGAGGGCGAGGCCACCGTGGTCGGCCTGCTGGTGGACGGCGTCCCGGCGCCGGCCGCCACCGAGGGCGACGAGGTCGAGATCATCCTCGACCGCACCCCGTTCTACGCCGAGGGCGGCGGCCAGCTCGCCGACCACGGCCGGATCCGGCTGGAGTCCGGCGCGGTCGTGGAGATCCGCGACGTGCAGCAGCCGGTGCCCGGGGTGATCGTGCACTCCGGCGGTGTGCTGTTCGGCGAGGTCGTGCTCGGCGCCTCGGCGTACGCCACCATCGACATCGACCGCCGCCGGGCGATCGCCCGCGCCCACTCGGCCACCCACCTGACCCACCAGGCGCTGCGTGACGCGCTCGGCCCGACGGCCGCCCAGGCCGGGTCCGAGAACGCCCCCGGCCGCTTCCGCTTCGACTTCGGCTCGCCCGCCGCCGTGCCCGGCAGCGTGCTGGTCGACGTCGAGCAGAAGATCAACGACGTGCTGACCCGCGAGCTGGACGTCACCGCCGAGGTCATGACGATGGACCAGGCCCGCAAGGCCGGCGCCATCGCCATGTTCGGCGAGAAGTACGGCGACGAGGTCCGGGTCGTCACCATCGGGGACTTCTCCAAGGAGCTCTGCGGTGGCACGCACGTCGGCAACACCGCCCAGCTGGGCCTGGTGAAGCTGCTCGGCGAGTCCTCGATCGGCTCCGGCGTGCGCCGCGTCGAGGCGCTGGTCGGCGTGGACGCGTACAAGTTCCTGGCCCGCGAGCACACCGTGGTCTCCCAGCTGACCGAGCTGGTCAAGGGCCGCCCGGAGGAGCTGCCGGAGAAGATCTCGGGCATGCTCGCCAAGCTCAAGGACGCCGAGAAGGAGATCGAGCGCTTCCGCGCCGAGAAGGTGCTGGCGGCCGCCGCCGGTCTCGCCGACTCGGCCGAGGACGTGCAGGGCGTCTCCGTGGTCGCCGCCCGGGTCGCCGACGGCGTCGGCGCGGACGAGCTGCGCAAGCTGGTGCTGGACGTGCGCGGCCGGCTCGGCTCGCGCCCGGCCGTGGTCGCCGCCTTCACGGTGGCCAACGACCGCCCGCTCACCGTGATCGCCACCAACGAGGACGCCCGCGGGCGCGGCATCAAGGCCGGCGAGCTGGTCCGGGTCGCCGCCAAGACGCTCGGCGGCGGCGGTGGCGGCAAGGACGACGTCGCCCAGGGCGGCGGCACCAACGCGGCCGCGGTCGACGAGGCCATCGCCGCGGTGCGCGGCCTGGTCGCGGAGCGCGCCTCCTGATGTTCGACCAGGAGCAGGAGCGGCCCTTCCGGCGAGGGCGGCGGATCGCCGTCGACGTCGGTGACGCCCGGATCGGGGTCGCGTCCTGCGACCCCGACGGGGTGCTCGCCACACCGGTGGAGACCGTCCCCGCAGGGGTGAAGTCACAGGCCCGGATCGCCGCCATCGTCGAGGAGTACGACGCGGTGGAGGTGATCGTCGGCCTGCCGCGCTCGCTCAGCGGCAAGGAGGGGCCGGCGGCGGAGAAGGTCCGCGCGTACGCGGTGCGGCTGGCGAACCGGCTCTACCCGGTGCCGGTCCGGCTGGTCGACGAGCGGATGTCCACCGTCACCGCGACCCACGGCCTGCGGGCCTCCGGGGTCAAGGCGAAGAAGGGCCGCTCGGTGGTCGACCAGGCCGCCGCGGTGGTGATCCTGCAGACCGCCCTTGAGTCCGAACGGGTGAGCGGGCGGCCTCCTGGTGAGAGCGTCGAGGCGGTCGGCTGACCGCTCTGTTCTAACGTCCCGGTGAGGGGCCCGTGCGGACGCGTCCGCACGGGCCCCTTGCTCCGTTCCGGGACCGCAGAGGGGGCGCAGTGACCGACCAGGACTTCACGCCCGGGCTTACCCCCGGCCACCTCGGTGCGCCGGTGATGGAGCCCGAGGGCCGCCCGCCCGGCGCGCGCCGCCCGCGCTCCGATGCACCCGATCCGCACCGTCGGCGCAACGGACTGGCCTGCGGGTTGACCGCGCTGGCCCTGATCGTGGTCTTCGGCGGGGCCGGACTGACCGGGTACACCTGGCTGCAGGGCCAGCAGCGGCCGCCGGCCGCCGCCGACTACGCGGGCGCCGGCAGCGGCGAGGTGCAGGTGTCCGTGCCCGAGGGCGCGGGCCTGACCCAGATCGCCTCCGCGCTGGTGCGCAACGGGGTGGTGGCCAGCTCGCTCGCGTTCACCCGGGCGGCGAAGGGCAGTGCGGCCGCGGCCGGCCGGATCCAGCCCGGCACCTACACGCTGCGGCAGAAGATGTCGGCGGCCTCGGCGCTCGCCGTCCTGGTCGACCCGGCCAACGCCAACGGCCTGACCATCCCCGAGGGATGGCGCGGCAACCAGATCTACGCGGCGATCGACAAGAAGCTCCAGCTTCCCGAGGGCACCACCCAGCGCACCGCGCAGGAGCAGGGCGCCGAACTGGGCCTGCCGGAGTTCGCCAACGGCAGCCCGGAGGGCTACCTCTTCCCCGCGACCTACAGCGTCACCAACGACACCACCGCGGCCGACCTGCTGAAGCAGATGGTCGAGCGGGCGGGCAAGGAGTTCGCCCGGGACGACGCGGAGGTCGTCGCCCAGAACCTCGGGCAGAGCGTGTACGGGCTGGTGACCATCGCGAGCATGGTCCAGGGCGAGGCGGACAACACCGAGGACATGGCCAAGGTGGCCCGGGTGATCTACAACCGGCTGGCGAAGAACATGCCGCTGCAGCTGGACTCGACCATCAACTACGCGCTCGGCCGTTCGACGCTGAACACCACCGTCACCGACACCAGGCTGGACTCGCCGTACAACACCTACCAGCACGCCGGGCTGCCGCCGACGCCGATCGGCAACCCGGGGCGGCAGGCGATCATGGCGGCGGTCGACCCGGCGCAGGGCGACTGGCTGTACTTCGTCACCGTGAAGCCGGGGGACACCCGGTTCACCGACAGCTTCGACGTGCAGCAGCGCAACGTGGCGGAGTTCAACGCCGTCCGGGCGGCGTCGGCGAGCGCCGCGGCGGCCTCCTCCCCGGCGGCTTCGGCCGGAGCCCCGAGCGGTGCCCCGACGGGTGGGTCACCGGATCCGGCGGGGCACTGAGACGGCGTCCGCCCTGCCGGGGGCAGCTCTGCGGTACGGTAACGTCTCCCTCCAGGCGATGCAGTAGCACGCCGGTTCGAGAACAATCCGGGACGCCGTCCCGGACGGCCGGTCCGATCCGCCGGCCGTCTCCGTCGGTATAAGGGGATCAATGACCGATCTGGGTGGGGGCTACGGCCCCCAGGGCTCCGAGCCGTGGCACCCCGGCGATCCGGGGTACGGCGGTCAGCAGCCGGTCCCCGGCCAGCAGGACGGCCAGTGGCAGCAGCATCCCCAGCAGGGCCAGCAGGGTCAGCAGCCTTACGGGCAGCAGATGCAGCAGCAGTACGGCGGCCAGCAGGGCTATGCCCAGCAGGGCTACCCCGGCGGCGCCCAGGGTCAGCAGCAGCAGTACGGACAGCCGATGCCGCAGCAGGGTCAGCAGCAGCAGTACGGCGGTCAGCAGGGGTACCCGCAGCAGGGACAGGGCTACTCCGGTCAGCAGGGGTACCAGGGCGAGCAGCAGGGTTACCCCCAGCAGGGCTTCCCGGGGGAGCAGGGCTTCCCCGGCCAGCAGCAGAACTTCCAGGGGTACCCGCAGCAGGGGCAGCCGCAGCAGGGCTTCCCGCCGCAGGCGGGGCAGCAGCAGGGGCAGCACCCCGGCCAGCAGGGCCAGCCGATGCAGGGGCAGCCGATGCAGGGCCAGCACCCCGGCCAGCAGCAGGGGCAGCCGATGCCCGGGCAGCAGGGCCAGCCGATGCCGGGCCAGCAGCAGCCCGGTCGGCCGCAGGTCGGCGCGCAGTCCCCGGCCCAGCGCCGGCCGCAGGCCGCGCAGCCGGCCGGCGTCGGCCCGGACGGCATCGACTGGGAGGCCGAGGCCGCCGCGCTGGAGGCCGGCGGCCACCCGGTCGAGGCGGAGCCCGAGCCGGCCGAGGAGGAGTGGGACGGCCACCACGACGACTACGTCGAGGGCGCCGAGGACGAGCAGGGCGGCTTCCTCGGCGAGGAGGACAACTCCCGCGAGGGCAAGAAGAAGCGCAAGGAGAAGGGCAAGAAGTCCGGTCGGCGCAACGGCGGCGCCTGCCTGGTGGTCGCGCTGGTCCTGATGGGCGGCGTCGCGGCGGGCGGCTGGTGGGGCTACGGCTTCTACCAGGACCACTTCGGCCCGCCGCCGGACTTCAAGGGCGAGGGCACCGGCAGCGTCCAGATCGAGGTCAAGCAGGGCGCCACCGGCGGCCAGGTGGGCATCTCGCTGAAGAACGCCGGCGTGGTGAAGAGCGTCAAGGCTTACACCAACGTCTGCGACAACGACGCCAAGTGCAAGGGCATCCAGCCGGGCTTCTACGCCCTGAAGAAGGAGATGTCGGCCTCGTCCGCCTTCCAGGCCCTGGTCGACCAGGCCGGCGGCGCCGCCCTGGTGCTGCCCGAAGGCCTCAACTCCACCGAGGTCTACGCCAAGATCGACGACAAGCTGAAGCTGCAGAAGGGCACCACGGCGGGCGTCGCCAAGGCCCAGGTGGCCGGCCTCGGCCTGCCGCCCTACGCGAACGGCAACATCGAGGGCTTCCTCTGGCCGACGCGCTACAACATCGCCGACGGCATGAAGCCCGAGGACCTGCTCAAGCAGATGGTGAAGAACGCCACCGAGAAGTACGCGAGCCTGGACGGGGAGGCCTCCAAGGCGGGCCTCAAGAACGGCTACGAGGTGCTCATCGAGGCAAGCATCCTGCAGCGCGAGGGCAACAACCCGACCGACTTCGCCAAGATGGCCAGGACCATCCAGAACCGGCTGGCCAGCGCCACCGTCAACCACACGCTCGGCATGGACACCACGCTCCAGTACGCGCTCGGGCGCAAGCAGCTGGACAAGAAGGACATCCAGGACGGGTCCAACAAGTACAACACCTACATCAACCCGGGCCTGCCGCCTGGGCCGATCTCCAACCCGGGCGACGACGCGATCAAGGCGGTGCTCAACCCGGCCGAGGGCAAGTGGCTGTACTTCATCGCGATGTCCCCCACCCGTACCGAGTTCTCGGAGACGGACAAGGAGCACTTCGGCTACGTCGAGCAGTACTGCAAGGCGGCCGGTCAGGGCTTCGACAAGGTGGGCGGTCACTGCACCACCGCCAAGTAGCCGCCACCGCACCGCCGTTCACGGAGAAGCAGCGTTGACCAACAAGCACCGGGCAGCCGTCCTCGGCTCGCCGATCGCCCACTCGCTCTCGCCGGACCTGCACCGGGCCGCCTTCGCGGCGCTCGGTCTGGACGGCTGGCGCTACGACCGCTTCGAGGTGGACGAGGCCGGCCTGCCCGGCTTCCTCGCCGGGCTGGACGAGGCCGAGTGGACGGGGCTGTCGCTCACCATGCCGCTCAAGCGGGCGGTCATCCCGCTGCTGGACGAGGTGAGCGCGACCGCGCGCTCGGTGGACGCGGTGAACACCGTGCTGTTCACCGCGGACGGGCGGCGGGTCGGGGACAACACCGACGTCCCCGGGCTGGTGAACGCGCTGCGCGAGCGCGGGATCACCGAGGTGCCGGCCGCGGCCGTGCTCGGCGCCGGGGCGACCGCCTCCTCGGCGCTGGCCGCGCTCGCCCAGATCTGCACCGGCGAGGTGACGGTCTACGTGCGCGGCCCGGAGCGGGCCCGGGAGATGGCCGAGCTGGGCGAGCGGCTGGGCGTCGCCGTCCGGACGGCCGACTGGGAGCGCGGAGCGGAGGCGCTGGCGCACCCGCTGACCGTCTCCACCACCCCGGCGGGGGCCACCGACGGCTTCGCGCAGGAGCTGACGGCCGAGCCGGGCGCACTGTTCGACGTGCTGTACCACCCGTGGCCGACCGCCCTCGCCGCCGCCTGCGCGAAGCACGGCGCGACCGTCCTGGGCGGTCTGGACCTGCTGGTCCACCAGGCGGTCCTGCAGAGCGAGCGCTTCACCGGCCGTACGCCGGGCCCGCTGGCCGCCGTCCGCGCGGCGGGCGAGGCGGCCCTGGCCGGGCGGTAGCGCGGGGGACGGCCGCGCGGGGGCGGCGGCTGCCGCGTGCGGGGGAGGCGTCCGCCACCCGGCCGGTGGCCGTCCGCCACCCGGACTCCGCGCCCGGGGGTGCTCCGGGCATGAAAGGATTCAGGGGAGAAGGCACGCCCGGACGGGCCGCGGCAGGGGCCGTGGCCGGTCCGCTGACGAAGGAGCTCCGTTGGGTACGTTGCGCTGGCTGACGGCGGGGGAGTCGCACGGCCCCGCACTCGTCGCGACGCTGGAGGGCCTGCCCGCGGGCGTTCCGGTCACCACCGAGGTGGTGGCCGACGCACTCGCGCGCCGCCGGCTCGGCTACGGCCGCGGCGCCCGGATGAAGTTCGAGCAGGACGAGGTCACCTTCCTCGGCGGGGTCCGGCACGGCGAGACCATGGGCAGCCCGGTGGCGATCATGGTCGGCAACACCGAGTGGCCGAAGTGGGAGCAGGTCATGTCGGCCGACCCGATCGACCCGGAGGTGCTGGCCGGACTGGCCCGCAACGAGGCGCTGACCCGCCCGCGCCCCGGCCACGCCGACCTCGCCGGCATGCAGAAGTACTCGATCGACGAGGCCCGCCCGATCCTGGAGCGCGCCAGCGCCCGGGAGACGGCCGCCCGGGTCGCGCTCGGCGCCGTCGCCCGCGCGTACCTCAAGGAGACCTGCGGCATCGAGATCGTCAGCCACGTGGTGGAGCTGGCGGCCGCCAAGGCCCCGGCCGGCGTGCTGCCGGTGCCCTCCGACGAGGCCCGGCTGGACGCCGACCCGGTGCGCTGCCTGGACCAGGACGCCTCGAAGGCGATGGTCGCCGAGATCGACCAGGCCCACAAGGACGGCGACACCCTCGGCGGCGTGGTCGAGGTGCTGGCCTACAACGTCCCGGTCGGCCTCGGCTCGCACGTGCACTGGGACCGCCGCCTGGACGCGCGGCTGGCCGCCGCGCTGATGGGCATCCAGGCGATCAAGGGCGTCGAGGTCGGCGACGGCTTCGACCTGGCCCGCGTCCCCGGCTCGCAGGCGCACGACGAGATCGTGCCGACCACCGAGGGCATCAAGCGCACCTCCGGCCGCTCGGGCGGCACCGAGGGCGGCCTCTCCACCGGTGAGCTGCTGCGGGTCCGCGCGGCGATGAAGCCGATCGCCACCGTCCCGCGCGCCCTGCAGACCCTGGACGTGCGCACCGGCGAGCCGGCCAAGGCCCACCACCAGCGCTCCGACGTGTGCGCCGTGCCGGCCGCCGGCATCGTCGCCGAGGCGATGGTCGCGCTGGTGCTGGCCGACGCGGTGAGCGAGAAGTTCGGCGGCGACCACGTCTCCGAGACCCGCCGCAACGTCCAGGGCTACCTGGACAACCTGATCGTCCGATGACCGCACCCCTGGTGGTGCTGGTCGGCCCGCCCGGCAGTGGCAAGTCCACCGTCGGGCGGGCCCTCGCCGAGCGCCTCGGCGTCGGCTTCCGGGACACCGACGCCGACATCGAGCAGCTGGCCGGCAAGCCGATCCCGGAGATCTTCATCGACGAGGGCGAGCCGCACTTCCGCGCGCTGGAGACGGCGGCCGTGCGCACCGCCGCCGAGTCCCACGGCGGCGTGCTGGCGCTCGGCGGCGGCGCGGTGCTGGCCGAGGCCACCCGCACGCTGCTGCGCGACCTGCCAGTGGCCTTCCTGGAGGTCCCGCTGGCCGACGCGGTCAAGCGGGTCGGCCTGGACGCCCCCCGCCCGCTGCTGGCCGTCAACCCCCGGGCCCGCTGGCGCGAGCTGATGGAGGCCCGCCGCCCCCTCTACCTGGAGGTGGCCACCGCCGTCGTCGACACCGCCGGACGCACGCCCGAACAGGTCGCGGACGCCGTACTGGAAGCACTGGAGCTGAAGACCCCCCATGACTGACACCGTCAGGATTCACGTCGGCGGCAGCGCCGGCCACGACCCGTACGACGTGCTGATCGGGCACCAGCTGCTCGGCGAGCTGGCGCCGCTGATCGGCACCCGGGCGCGGCGGGTGGCGATCATCCACCCGGAGGCGCTGGAGGCCACCGCGGACGCGATCCGCGAGGACCTGCTCGGCGAGGGCTACGAGGCGATCGTCCTCCAGGTGCCCAACGCCGAGGAGGCGAAGAGCGCCGAGGTCGCCGCGTACTGCTGGTCGGTGCTCGGGCAGACCGGGTTCACCCGCAGCGACGTGGTCGTCGGGCTGGGCGGCGGCGCCACCACCGACCTGGCCGGCTTCGTCGCCGCGACCTGGCTGCGCGGGGTGCGCTGGGTCTCCATGCCCACCACGCTGCTCGGCATGGTCGACGCGGCGGTCGGCGGCAAGACCGGCATCAACATCGCCGAGGGCAAGAACATGGTCGGCGCCTTCCACCCGCCGGTGGGCGTGCTGGCGGACCTCGACACCCTGGAGACCGTCCCGAAGCACGACTACGTGTCCGGGCTCGCCGAGGTCATCAAGTGCGGCTTCATCGCCGACCCGGCCATCCTCGACCTGGTCGAGGCCGACCCGGAGGGCGCGAAGACCCCGTCCGGGCCGCACACCGTCGAGCTGATCCAGCGGGCCATCCAGGTCAAGGCCGACGTGGTCTCCGGGGACCTCAAGGAGTCCGGCCTGCGGGAGATCCTCAACTACGGCCACACCCTCGGGCACGCCATCGAGCGCAACGAGCGCTACAAGTGGCGGCACGGCGCGGCGATCTCCATCGGCATGGTGTTCGCCGCCGAGCTCGGCCGGCTGGCCGGGCGGCTGGACGACGAGACCGCCGACCGCCACCGCGCGGTGCTGGGCTCGGTCGGCTTGCCGCTGACCTACCGTGCGGACGCCTGGCCGAAGCTGCTGGACGCCATGAAGATCGACAAGAAGTCGCGCGGCGACCTGATCCGCTTCATCGTCCTGGACGGTCTGGGCAAGACCTCCGTCCTGGAGGGCCCCGACCCGTCGCTGCTGGTCGCGGCCTACGCGGAGGTCTCCGCGTGACCAGGGTGATGGTGCTCAACGGCCCCAACCTCGGCCGGCTCGGCAGCCGCGAGCCGGACGTCTACGGTGCCACCTCGTACGCCGGGCTGGTCGAGCGCTGCACCGCGCTCGGCCGCGAGTTCGGCTTCGACGTCGAGGTGCACGAGACCAACTCCGAGCAGCAGATGGTGGAGTGGCTGCACGAGGCGGCCGACGGCGGGGTGCCCGTGGTGATCAACCCGGGTGCCTTCACCCACTACTCGTACGCGATGCGCGACGCCGCCTCCCAGCGGACCGCGCCGCTGATCGAGGTGCACATCTCCAACCCGTACGCGCGGGAGGTCTTCCGGCACACCTCGGTCATCGCCGCGGTCGCCTCCGGCACCATCGCCGGCTTCGGCCTCGGCTCGTACGAACTGGCCCTGCGCGCCCTCGCCGAGCAGCTCACCACGCGCTGACCGCCCGGTGACCCCCCGGTGACTCCCGGGTGATCCGGGGCTGAGCCCTGGTCAGCGGCCTGCCGACGGCCCGGCGTCGGCCCGGCGGCGGACTGTGCCCGCCGCCGGGCCGCCGTGTAGTGTCCCCGCTGAAAGATGTCGGGAGGTGACCGTGACGCAGTACTCCGGGGGTGGAGAGCTCCCCCCACGTCCCGTCGCTCCGCCGGCCCCGGCGTACCCCGGTACCGCCACCGCCGCGCCGCAGCCCGGGTACGGCGGCCACCCGCCGGCGCCGCCCGCCCCGGTGCCCCCGGGCGCCGTGCCTCCCGGTCCGGTGCCCCCGGGCGCCGTGCCGCCGGTCCCGCCGCCGCCCGCCCCGCCCGTCGGCGTTCCGGTGCCCGCCGCCGCCCGGCCGGCGCCGAGCGCGCCGGTGCCCGCGGGGTCGACCGGGCACTTCCTGCTGCCCTCCGGCGCACCCGTGCAGCTCCCGGCCCACCCGCCGCAGCAGCACACGCCTGCCGGCCCGCTGGCCGTCCTGCTGATCGGCCCGGCCGGCGCCGGGAAGACCACCGTCGCCCGGCACTGGGCCGAGCGCCGCCCCACCCCGACCGCGCACATCAGCCTGGACGACGTCCGCGAGTGGGTGCAGGCCGGCTTCGCCAACCCGCAGTCCGGCTGGAACAACGCCTCCGAGGCGCAGTACCGGCTGGCCCGTCGGACCTGCGGCTTCGCCTGCCGCAACTACCTCGCCAACGGCATCTCCTGCATCATCGACGACGCCGTCTTCCCCGACCGCCCGGCGATCGGCCTCGGCGGCTGGAAGCGGCACATCGGCCCCGGGATGATCCCCGTGGTGCTGCTGCCCAGCCTGGACTCGGTGCTCAGCCGCAACGCCCGGCGCAGCGGCAACCGCCGCCTCAGCGACGAGGAGGTGGCCCGGATCCACGGGCGGATGGCGGGCTGGTACAACTCGGGGCTGCCGATCATCGACAACTCCCACCTGGACGTCGCCGCCACCGCCGCCGAGCTGGACCGGGTCATTCTGGCCCGGCTGAGGGGGATCCCGGTCCGCTGACCGCCGGCCCGGCCGGAGTGTCGGTGCCGACTGCGATGATGGACGCGTCCAGTCGAACCAACGGGGGGAGCCGACGCCCGTGCCGGAAGGCCACATCATCCACCGTCTCGCCGCCGAGAACCGTACGGCCTTCGGCGGCCGCCCCGTCCGGGTGTCCAGCCCGCAGGGCCGGTTCGCGGACGACGCCGCCGTGATCGACGGCCAGGTGCTGGCCGAGGCCGAGGCCACCGGCAAACACCTCTTCCTCGGGTTCGAGGAGGGCGCCTGGGTGCACATCCACCTCGGCCTCTACGGCGGCTTCACCTTCGCCCAGGGCCCCGCGCCCGAGCCGGTGGGGCTGGTCCGGCTCCGGCTGGAGAACGACGAGGGCTATGCCGACCTGCGCGGCCCCAACACCTGTGCGCTGATCACCGGGGCCGAGAAGGCCGCCGTCGCCGCCCGGCTCGGGCCCGACCCGCTGCGCGCGGACGCCGATCCGGAGCTCGCCTGGCGGCGGATATCCGGCAGTCGCACGACGGTCGCCGCACTGCTGATGGACCAGAAGGTGCTGGCCGGGGTCGGCAACGTCTACCGCGCCGAGGTGCTGTTCCGGCTGGGCATCAGCCCGCACCGGGCCGGGCGCGACCTGCGCCGCGCCGAGTGGGACGCCATCTGGGCCGACCTGGTCGACCTGATGCGCGAGGGGGCGGGCGCGGGCCGGATCGACACCGTCCGGCCGGAGCACACCCCCGAGGCGATGGGCCGGCCCCCGCGGGTCGACGACCACGGCGGCGAGGTCTACGTCTACCGCCGGGCCGCGATGCCCTGCCTGGTCTGCGGTACCGACGTGCGGACGGAGGCGCACGCCGCGCGCAACCTGTTCTGGTGCCCGGGCTGCCAGCGGGTCTGACCGGGCGCGTCCTGACCGGGCGCGTCCTGACCGCCCGGTGCGCACCCGGACACCCCTGTGCCGGGGGCGGGCCGAACAGGACCTGGTGAGGGGTGGTCAGCACGACGCACGCTGCCCGGCGCCACGGGCCACCGTCCACGCGGCCGCGGCGCCGGCCAGGCAGAGCGGCGTGTAGACGGCCAGGTTGAGCCGGTAGAAGGCCGAGTCGGTCTCGGCGCCGATCCCGGCCGCCCAGACCAGCCCCGCCAGTCCGCGCGCGAGCAGTCCGCCGGCCACCGCGCGCGGACCCCACCGCAGGGCGAGGGCCGGCAGTCGGCGCGCGGTGGCGGGCAGTACCCCGCCGCGGGCCGCCACCAGCGCGGCGCCCGAGAACAGCAGCGCGGCGAGCGGCAGCACCACCCGCGGCGTGAACGGCACGTCGGCGTTGAGCACCAGCTGCGAGAGCGCCGCGGTGTCCGGCGCCGGCCAGGTGCGGCCGGTGGCCCAGTAGACGTGCAGCAGCCCGTCGGCGGCGAGCACGGTGGCGATGGCGAGCGCGGCGGTACGGCGGCGGTTCATGACGGCCCCTCAGGTGTCCCGGCAGTGTGTCGCCCCACAGGAGCCGCCCCGGCGGGCGGACGTTCCCGTGGCGAGCGTCACAGTGGAAAGCGGTGCGGACGAGGGAACGTCCGGCGGTTTCGGCGCCTCTGATCGGACGTGGATGGTCCCGACACCCCAACGGATACCGCCGTGCTGGTCCGTGCCGCCCAGCGTGGCGACCAGCTGGCCGTCAGCGAGCTGCTGGAGCTGGTCACGCCGTACGTGCGCCGGCTCTGCGGTCCGATCGCGCTGGACGACGGGCCGGACGCGACCCAGGAGGCGCTGATCGCGGTGTTCCGCCGGCTGCGCCAGCTCAAGGACCCGGCCGCGCTGTTCGGCTGGGTCCGCTCGATCGCCGTCCGCGAGGCGGTCCGGCACGTGCGGAGGGTCGCCCGCTGCGTCCCCGCCGACCTCTCCGAGCTGCCCCGCCCCGGCGATCCGCAGCTTGCCGCCGACATCGAGGACGTCCTCGCCCGGCTCACCCCCGAGCACCGCGCCGTCCTGGTGCTGCGCGACATCGAGGGCCTGGACGAACGGGCCACCGCCGACCTGCTGGGCGTGGCGGCCGGCACCGTGAAGTCCCGGCTGTCCCGGGCCCGACTCAGCTTCCGAAGGGCGTGGCAGCAGTGACCGAGCGCATCCCCTGGCCGGTGGCCGACTTCGACCCGGTCCGCCGTCTGCACGTCATCGCCGCCGCCACCCCGGGCGGCGCCGTCCACGAGACGGTGATCGACGTCCCGTTCGACCAGGTCTGGGCGGTGGCCGCGGACCTGGAGGGCCGACTGCCGCGCTGGCTGCCCGACATCCGGTCGGTCCGCCTCGGCGAGGGCCCGGCGCAGGGCCGCCGGCAGGCCCTGGTGGTCGGCCACTCCCGTCTGCGCGCCCGCTTCGACGTCGAGCAGGCGCCGGGCTGGTGCCTGATGCGCAGCCGCTTCCTGCTCGGGGGTCTGGCCGCGAGGCCCGAGCCGGACGGCACCCGCTTCGCCTTCCTCGGGGCGTTCCGGCTGCCCGGCGCGGCCCTGCTCGGCCGCGCGCTCCACCCCGTCACCGAGCCGCTGGCAGGCCGTTCGCTGCGCCGCTTCGAACGCCTGGTCCGGGAGGGCTGAGGGCGGTTCGGCTCAGTGGCCTGGTCCACACCCGGGAGGGACGGCGCCCGGGGAGCGCGGCGGAGGACGGGTCACCCCGTGGCGGCCGGCCCGGGCTGCTCGATGACGGGCTCGTGGTGTTCGGCGGCGGCGCACTCGTCGAGCAGGGGGCGCATGGTGTCGTCCACGAGCCGGTAGCGCACCACGCGTCCGTCCTTGTCGCCGGTGACGGCGCCGGCCGTGCGGAGCAGCCGCAGCGCCTGGGAGACGGCCGGATCGCGCATCCCGGTGGCCACGGCCAGATCGCTGACGGCGAGCGGGCCGGCCCGGTGCAGGGCGAGCAGCAGGGCGAGCCGGCCGGGATCGGCGAGCAGGGAGAACCGCTCGGCCCAGGAGCGGACGTGCGCGGTGTCGCCGATCGCGGCGATGGCCTCGCAGACCCGGTGCCCGTCGATGGTGCGCTGGCCCGCGCGGTCGGCCGGTACGAGATGCATGGGCCCATTCTTGCAGCCGCCCCCGATGGCCGCCGGGCTGTGATCCTGGACACCTGCGCAGGTGCGCAGCCTTGCAAGGGTGCTTGCGGGGGCCCTACGGTGTTGCCCGCCGTGGTGCTCGGGAAGACCGGTGACGGACCTTCAGAGGTCCCCAGTCCGGAGCGGCCCTCGCCACTGTGATCGGGGGGAGTCGTCCGTATCCACGACGCCACTGGGTGCCTCGCGCACCTGGGAAGGCGGATAAGGACGCCCCGTAAGCCAGGAGACCGGCCACGGCATCTCACGAACGTCATTCCACGAGGTGCTGGAGCGTGATCCCACGATGACCCTGCCCGAAACCGCCGCTGTGCCGGCGCCGTCCGCCGTGCTGCCGTCCTTCCGCTGGCGGCGGGAGGACACGATCCGCACGGCAGGGCTCATGGGGGTGATCCTGGCCATGCACGTGGTGGCCTTCGGAACGCTCGTCTTCCTGGTCGCCCCCCAGGAGTACGCGGTCGGCACCCAGGTCTTCGGGGTGGGCCTGGGTGTCACCGCGTACACGCTCGGCATGCGGCACGCCTTCGACGCCGACCACATCGCGGTGATCGACAACACCACCCGCAAGCTGATGGCGGACGGCAAGCGGCCCGTCTCGGTGGGCTTCTGGTTCGCCCTCGGGCACTCCTCGATGGTGGTCCTGATGGCCGCCCTGGTGGCGGGCGGCGCCCAGCTGGCCAACACGCTGATGGACGACGAGTCCGCCACCCACAAGTGGCTCGGCGTGGTCGGCACCACCGCCTCCGGGGCCTTCCTCTACCTGATCGGCGCGCTCAACCTGGTTGCCCTGCTGGGCATCCTGAAGGTGTTCCGGTCGATGCGGGCCGGGCGGTTCGACGAGGCGGAGCTGGAGGAGCACCTCAACGCGCGCGGCTTCCTGGCCCGGGTGCTGAACCGGGCCACCCGCTCGATCACCCGGCCCGGCCAGATGTTCCCGGTGGGCATGGTGCTCGGCCTCGGCTTCGACACCGCGACCGAGGTGACGCTGATGGTGATGGCCGGCTCCGGCGCGGCGGCGGGCCTGCCCTGGTACGCGATCGTCTGCCTGCCGCTGCTGTTCGCGGCGGGGATGAGCCTGTTCGACACGCTGGACGGGACGTTCATGAACTTCGCCTACCAGTGGGCGTTCTCCAACCCGGTGCGCAAGGTGTTCTACAACCTGACCATCACCGGGCTGTCGATCGCGGTGGCCTTCGTCATCGGCACCATCGAACTGGTCGGGGTGCTGCACGAGAAGCTGGATCTGACCGACCCGGTCAGCGGGTGGATCGCGGAGCTGTCGCTGGACAACGTCGGCTACGTGCTCGTCGGCCTCTTCGTGGTGGTCTGGGGAGCGGCGATCGCGTACTGGCGGCTGGCCAGGGTCGAACAGCGCTGGACCCCGTCCCCGGAGGGGGCCCAGGCCCCGGCTCCGACGGAGGGCTGAGGCGGCCCGGCGGCGGGGGCTGCCCGGTCGGGTCTGCTCGGCGGGCGGATCGGGGTGGGGCTCCGTAGGCTCGACGCATGGCTGATGCGTACGCGGGCCGGCGGGAGCGGCTGAGGGAGCACTGCAGTGCGTCCGGGGCCGATGCGGCGCTGATCACCCGGCCGGCGAACGTCCGGTACCTGACCGGATGCCCGCCGTGCGGGGCGAGTGTGCTGCTCACCCGGGAGCGGGTGGTGCTGGCCCTGCCGGACGACCTGCCGCCGGACGACACCGGGGACCGCGCGATCGGCGAGGACCTCACCCAGCTGCCGGTGGCCGCCGGCGCGGACACCGTGCTGGCCGCGGCCGCCGCGGCCGTCCGGCTGCGGGTCGCGGACCTGGCGGTGGAGGAGCACGACCTGACCGTCAGCCGGCACCGCGCGGTGGCCGGGCTGGCCGAGGGCGTCCGGCTGGCGGACCTGGCGCAGGCCGTCGAACGGCTGCGCGTGGTCAAGGACGAGCACGAGATCGCCGACCTGCGGATCGCGGCCGAGATCGCCGACCAGGCGCTCGGCGAGCTGCTGGAGTCGATCCTCGTCGGCCGCACCGAGCGGCACCTCGCGATGGAGCTGGAGCGCCGGATGATCGACCACGGCGCCGACCGGGCGGCCTTCCCGGTCTCCGTCGGCACCGGCAGCCACTCCGGGCAGCAGGCCCACCAGCCCACCGACCGCCGGGTCGAGGAGGGCGACTTCCTCACCGTCGTGCTCGGCGCCCAGTACCGCGGCTACGGCGTCTCCACCGCCCGGACCTTCGTGATCGGGGCCGCGCCCGCGCCCTGGCAGGTGGAGCTGCACCGGCTGGTGTTCCGGGCCCAGCGGGCCGCCCGGGAGGCGCTCGGCCCGGGTGTGGAGCAGTACGTACCCGACCAGGCCGCCCGGGAGATCCTCCAGGCCGCGGGGCACACCGAGGCCTCTCCCCACCCGGTCGGCCACGGCATCGGGCTGGAGATCCGGGAGGCGCCGCGCCTGGGGCCCTCGGACATGGGTAAACTGGACAGCCGCGTGCCGGTCACCGTCGGTCCTGGGGTCCACCTCCCGGGGAAGGGCGGTGTCCGGATCGAGGACACGCTCGTGGTGCGCCCCCTCGAAGAGGGCGGGCCCGAGCTGCTCACCATCACCACCAAGGAGCTCCTCGCCCTGTGACCCGCGGCCGTCGTGCGGCTGCTGCGGGCGGCAGGACGCAACCCTTGGTTCCTTGACAGCTATATCCAGGAGTTAGTGCGCCCGTGGCTTCCACGAACGATCTCAAGAACGGCATGGTCCTCAAGCTGGAGGGCGGCAAGCTCTGGTCCGTCGTCGAGTTCCAGCACGTCAAGCCCGGCAAGGGCCCGGCCTTCGTGCGCACGAAGCTCAAGGAGGTCCTGACGGGCAAGGTCGTCGACAAGACCTTCAACGCCGGCACCAAGGTCGAGACCGCCAATGTCGACAAGCGCGGCATGCAGTTCTCGTACAAGGACGGCGAGAACTTCGTGTTCATGGACACGGACACGTACGACCAGACCACGATCGAGCCCGCCGTCGTCGGCGACGCCGCGAAGTACCTGCTCGAGGGCTTCGAGGCCCTCGTGGCCATGTACAACGGTTCGCCGCTGTACATCGAGCTCCCGGCCTCGGTCGAGCTGACCATCTCGCACACCGAGCCCGGCGTCCAGGGCGACCGCTCCACCGGTGGCTCCAAGCCGGCCACCCTGGAGACCGGCGCCGAGATCGCCGTCCCGCTCTTCATCGTCACCGGCGAG
Organism: Kitasatospora sp. NPDC048239; assembly: GCF_043202015.1. Taxonomy (NCBI): domain Bacteria; kingdom Bacillati; phylum Actinomycetota; class Actinomycetes; order Kitasatosporales; family Streptomycetaceae; genus Kitasatospora; species Kitasatospora sp. NPDC048239. Next base: position 229,119 of record NZ_JBICZP010000006.1, read on the forward strand.
AAGATCAAGGTCGACACCCGCGACGGCAGCTACCTCGGCCGGGTGAAGTAAGTCCGTGTCGGCCGCACGCAGCAAGGCCCGCACGCGGGCCTTCCAGATCCTCTTCGAGGCCGACCACCGCGGGGTCGACCCGCAGCAGGTCCTCGCCGACTGGGTGGCCCGCGCCCGGGACCCCAAGCCCGACGAGGGCACCCCCCAGGTCGGCGAGTACACCATGGAGCTGATCGAGGGTTACGTTCAGCACGCCCGCCGGATCGACGACCTGATCTCGCAGTACGCGGTGGGCTGGACGCTCGACCGGATGCCGATCGTGGACCGCAACGTCCTGCGGCTCGGCGCGTACGAGCTGATCTGGGAGGACGGCGTCCCGGACGCGGTCGTCCTGGACGAGGCCGTCGAGATCGCCAAGGAGTTCTCCACGGACGACTCCCCGGCCTTCGTCAACGGCCTGCTCGCCCGCTTCCTGGAGCTGAAGCCGAGCATTCGGCGGTAGTAGGACGCGCATCGGCCGACGGCCGCCGGACCGGAAGTGGTCCGGCGGCCGTCGTGCGTTCAACCGGGTGGCGTATGTTGGGCCCCTACTCACCGGTAACCCCCGCAGTGAAGGGCAGGCCACCCCCATGACCACGGCGACCCGCAGCGAGTTCGACCAGGGCATCGCGCTCACCCCGCACCCGGACGAGCCCGGCCGCTACGACGGCGACCTGGGCACCGGCTGGCAGATCGGCGGCGGGGTGAACGGCGGACTGCTGCTCGCGATGGCCGGCCACGCGCTCTCCCTGGAGCACGGCGACCACCCCGACCCGGTCTCGATCAGCGGCTACTACCTCTCGGCCTCCCGCCCGGGCCCCGCCACCGTGCGCACCGAGGTGCTGCGCACCGGCCGCGGCCTGTCCACCGGCACCGCCTCGCTCAGCCAGGACGGCGTGGAGCGGCTGCGGGTGGTCGCCAGCCACGGTGACCTCGCCACCGCCGACGGCGAGGTGCGCACCAGTGCGACCCCGCCGCAGCTGCCGCCGCCGGACCAGTGCATCGGCATGGAGCACGCCCCCCGCCAGCTGATCGAGCAGGCCGCGCTGCTGGAGCGCTTCGACCTCAGACTCGACCCGGCGACCGTCGGCTGGGCGCTCGGACAGCCGTCCGGCAACGGGCGGATCCAGGGCTGGTTCAAGCTCGCCGACGGCCGCGACCCCGACCCGCTGCTGCTCCTGCTGGTCGCCGACGCGCTGCCGCCCGTCACCTTCGACCTCGGGATGCCCGGCTGGGCGCCCACCGTCGAGCTCACCGTCCACCTGCGGGCCAGGCCGGTGCCCGGCTGGCTGCGGGTGACGCACGCGACCCGCAACCTGGCCGGCGGCTACTTCGAGGAGGACGCCGAGGTCTGGGACGAGTCCGGACGCCTGGTCGCGCAGTCCCGCCAGCTGGCCCGGGTGCCGCGCCAGGCCTGACCCGCCCCCGCGCGGGGCTCCGGGCCCGGTCCGGGCGCCCGGCACGCACGGCTCACCGTCGGTTACATTCCTGTGACACGCCGTACGTGTGCGGCACGCGGGGTTGGGGAGGACAACGGTCAGCGGCACCCCCGCCGCTGACCGCCATCCGCCCCCAGGAGCCCTCGATGAGCCGCAACGGCCGCGCCCGCCGCACCACCGACTGCACCGCCGCCGCAGGCCCCCGCCCCCGGGCGCGGTCGCTGCACGAGCGGCGCCGGGCCGACCGCGGTGAGCAGGCCTTCGTCATCGGGATCCTGACCAGCGAGGCCGACTTCGAGCGGGCCCGGGCCTGGCAGCTGTCCGACGCCCCCGACTACGACCACTACCTGCGCGACACCGCCGAGCTGCTCACCGAGGCGCGGCGGCGCTTCCGCACGGTCCGGGCCCGGATGTTCCACCCGCAGGACTTCGAAGAGTTCTGCCTGCTGCACGGGGTCGATCCGGCCGAGCCGGCCGCCCGGGACCGCTACCTGGTCAACCCTCCGCTGCAGACCCAGCTGCTGGCCTATCAGGGCGAGGAGCTGACCGGGGACTTCCTCCCGCGGCTGGCCCGGGCCCGGGAGAACGGCCTGACGCTGCGCCACGCCGACCTGCTGCTCGACGGGGGCCTCTACGCGGAGGGCCCGGCCGGTACGGGCGGCGCGGACGGCGTGGCAGGTGCGGACGGCGGCGCCGGTACGGACGCCGCGGGGGCGGTGCAGGCGCGGTCGGTCCGGGAGGCCTACCAGCGCGGCGCCGAGGTCTTCCGCCGGATGCTGGTCGGGGCCGGATGCGGGGTCTACGAGCTGCGCGTGGCGGTGGACGCGCCGGGCGGGCGGCTGTCCGCCGCCGCCAGGGTGCTGCAGTGGGAGGACGGCGTCGTCCGGATCAACGACGAGGACCTGGAGCTGGTCTGCGCGGTGCTCTGCGCGGGCCTGGCCCGGGAGCTGCCCGGCCTGGCGGTGCTGCACGGCTCGCAGGGCTCGGCGGCGGCCTGCGGGGAGTACCGGCCGATCGCGTGGGCCTGGGCGAGCGGCGGTCAGGACTGGGCGCCGACCGCGGCCGCGGTGCGGCTGGACGGGGTGCCGGCGGAGCCGGGCTTCAGCCTCGGCACGGTCTGCTGAGCGCCGCGGTGGAAAGCGCGACGGCGCGGTCCCCGGTGGAATGCCGGGGGCCGCGCCGTGACGTTTCTGCAGGCCCTGCACGGGTCGCCTACGGGTATCCGTTGACGCGTCCCTGCTGGTGGAGCCGGTGGGGCGAGCGGTCAGCTTGCCTCCTCCTCGCGCACCGCACGGCGCGCGTCGGGGTTCAGCACGCCCCAGGAGATCAGCTGCTCGGTCAGGATCGACGGCGACTGGTCGTAGATCACGGCCAGCGTGCGGAGGTCGTCCTGGCGGATCGAGAGCACCTTGCCGTTGTAGTCGCCGCGCTGGCTCTGGATGGTCGCCGCGTAGCGCTGCAGCGGACCGGCCTTCTCGGAGGGGACCTGGGTCAGTCTCTCCAGGTCCAGCACCAGGCGCGGCGGCGGCTCGGCCGCGCCGCCGGGCGTGCCGCCGGGCAGCAGCTCCTGCACGGGGACGCCGTAGAACTCCGCCAGCTCGGCCAGCCGCTGCACGGTGACCGCACGGTCGCCGCGCTCGTACGAGCCGACGACGACTGCCTTCCAGCGCCCCTGGGACTTCTCCTCGACACCGTGCAGGGAGAGCCCCTGCTGAGTGCGGATCGCTCGGAGCTTGCCTCCGAGTTGCTTCGCGTAGTCGCTGGACATTGATCTCCCCGGACGAGATTGCTTCGCGTTCAGTGGTGGGTCACGGGCGATTGCCGACGTCGTTACCGGTGGGTTCGACGCCAGTCTCGTAACTCACTGTGAGGTTACGTAGAGTGAGGTAGTTGCGTCAAGCCGAATGGGGCAGTCGTGCGAATGGCCCGCATCGGGGGCGCGTCGAAGGCGTTAACCGGGTGAAGCGGAATGGTGGAGGTCCATTTGCCGCCGGCCGCGCTGGTAGCATGGCCGGAGCCCGCGCCGCGTCGGCGGGGGCGTTCCAGACATCCTTTAAGGCCCGTCCAGTGAGGCGGGGAAGGAGGTCCGCTTCGGCATGACCGCACACCACGAATCGACGCCACGGCCGCCGCACCAGGTGCTGGACGGTACGGACATCACCCGGGTGATCACCCGGATAGCGCACGAGATCGTCGAGCGCGCCAAGGGCGCGGAGGACGTCGTGCTGCTCGGCATCCACACCAGGGGCGTCCACCTGGCCCGCCGCCTGCACGCCAGGCTGGCCCAGATCACCGGCACCGAGATCCCGCTCGGCACCCTGGACATCACCATGTACCGGGACGACCTGCGGCTGAAGCCCGCGCGCGCCCTGGAGCACACCGAGATCCCGTCCGGCGGCATCGACGGCAAGCTCGTCATCCTCGTCGACGACGTGCTCTTCTCCGGCCGCACCATCCGGGCCGCGCTCGACGCGCTCAACGACATCGGCCGCCCGCGCGCCGTCCAGCTCGCCGTCCTGGTCGACCGCGGCCACCGCGAGCTGCCGATCCGCGCCGACTACGTGGGCAAGAACCTCCCCACCTCGCTGCGCGAGGCCGTGCAGGTCCGCCTCGCCGACACCGACGGCGTGGACGCCGTCCTGGTCGGCGACCGCGACTACACCGCCCGCTCCTCGCAGGCCCTGGCCTCCCAGCCGTCCGAACCGCACCTCCCGGAGTAGCCCGCGTGAAGCGCCACCTCGTCTCCGCCGCCGATCTCACCCGCGACGACGCGCTGCTGATCCTGGACACCGCCGAGGAGCTGGCCCAGCTCTCCGGACGGGCCGTCAAGAAGCTGCCCACGCTCCGTGGCCGCACCGTCGTCAACCTGTTCTTCGAGGACTCCACCCGCACCAAGACCTCCTTCGAGGTCGCCGAGAAGCGGCTGTCCGCCGACGTCATCAACTTCTCCGCCAAGGGCTCCTCCGTCTCCAAGGGCGAAAGCCTCAAGGACACCGCGCTCACCCTGCAGGCGATGGGCGCCGACGCGGTCGTCATCCGGCACCACGCCTCCGGCGCGCCGGCCCGGCTGGCCCAGTCCGACTGGCTGCACGGCAGCGTCATCAACGCCGGTGACGGCACCCACGAGCACCCCACCCAGGCGCTGCTCGACGCCTTCACCATGCGCCGCCACCTCAACCCGGGGGCCGGCCACGACCTCGCGGGCCGCCGGGTGACCATCGTCGGCGACATCCTGCACAGCCGGGTCGCCCGCTCCAACGTGCACCTGCTCACCACCCTCGGCGCCCAGGTCACCTTCGTCGCCCCGCCGACGCTGGTGCCGATCGGCATCGAGAACTGGCCCTGCGAGGTCAGCTACGACCTGGAGAGCGTGCTCCCCAAGACGGACGCGCTGATGATGCTGCGGGTCCAGCGCGAGCGGATGAACGCCGCGTTCTTCCCGACCGAGCGCGAGTACAGCCGCCGCTACGGCCTGGACGGCCCGCGGATGGCGCAGCTGCCCGAGCACGCCATCGTGATGCACCCCGGTCCGATGGTCCGCGGGATGGAGATCACCGCCGAGGTCGCCGACTCACCGCGCTGCACGGTGGTCGAGCAGGTCGCCAACGGCGTCTCCGTCCGGATGGCCGTCCTGTACCTGCTGCTCGGCGGAGCCACCCTCGCCGACGCCCCCCGCACCGACTCCAGCGAGACCGCCCAGTGAACGAGCGAAGCGAGCGAACCGACACCATGGTCACCTACCTGATCCGCAACGCCCAGATCCTCGGCGGCGACCCGCAGGACCTCCACCTCGCCGACGGCGTCATCAAGGCGATCGGCACCGGCCTCGACATCGAGGCGGACATCGACATCGACGCCACCGGCCTGGTCGTCCTGCCCGGCCTGGTCGACCTGCACACCCACCTGCGCGAGCCCGGCCGCGAGGACGCCGAGACGGTGTTCACCGGCACCCAGGCCGCCGCCAAGGGCGGCTTCACCGCCGTGCACGCGATGGCCAACACCTTCCCCGTCGCCGACACCGCCGGCGTGGTCGAGCAGGTCTGGCGGCTCGGCCAGGAGTCCGGCTACTGCGACGTGCAGCCGGTCGGCGCCGTCACCGTCGGCCTGGAGGGCAAGAAGCTCGCCGAGCTCGGCGCGATGCACGAGTCCGCCGCCGGTGTGCGGGTCTTCTCGGACGACGGCAAGTGCGTCGACGACGCGGTCATCATGCGCCGCGCGCTGGAGTACGTGAAGGCCTTCGACGGCGTCGTCGCCCAGCACGCCCAGGAGCCGCGGCTCACCGAGGGCGCCCAGATGAACGAGGGCCAGGTCTCCGGCGAGCTGGGCCTCGGCGGCTGGCCGGCCGTCGCCGAGGAGGCGATCATCGCCCGCGACGTGCTGCTCGCCGCGCACGTCGGCTCGCGCCTGCACGTCTGCCACGTCTCCACGGCGGGCTCGGTGGAGATCATCCGCTGGGCCAAGGCCAAGGGCTGGGACGTCACCGCCGAGGTCACCCCGCACCACCTGCTGCTCACCGACGAGCTGGTCCGCTCCTACGACCCGGTGTACAAGGTCAACCCGCCGCTGCGCACCGCAGAGGACGTCCAGGCGCTGCGCAAGGCGCTCGCCGACGGCACCATCGACGCCGTCGCGACCGACCACGCGCCGCACCCGGCCGAGGACAAGGACTGCGAGTGGGCCGTCGCCGCGATGGGCATGGTCGGCCTGGAGACCGCGCTGTCGGTCGTCCAGCAGACCATGGTCGACACCGGCCTGCTGAACTGGGAGGGCGTCGCCGACCGGATGTCGCACCGCCCTGCCCGGATCGGCCGGCTGGCCGGCCACGGACGGCCCATCTCGGTCGGTGAGCCTGCCAACCTGGTGCTGTTCGATCCCGCGTACCGTGGTGCCGTGAACCCCGACAGCTTCGCCACCCGCAGCCGCAACACCCCCTACCGGGGCCTCGACCTGCCCGGACGGGTGCACGCCACCTTCCTGCGCGGCACCGCCACCGTGCTGGCCGGCGAGCTGGCCGAGCAGGGCGGCCTCGTATGAGTCCCGCCCTCCTCGCCCAGGAGCAGGCCAAGGTCGCCAACTGGCCCGGGTACATCGGGTGGGCGGTCGGCCTGATGCTGGTGATCGGCCTGGTCTACTGGCTGATGCGCCAGGGCTGGAACTGGCGGCGCACCCTGCAGTCCGGCATCCCGCCGCTGCCCGCCGTGCCGGACGGCGCCGGCCGGACCATCCTGGAGACCAGCGGCCGGTACCACGGCAGCACCACCGCCGGGAACTGGCTGGACCGGGTCGTCGCGCACGGCCTGGGCACCCGCAGCCGCGCCGATCTGACCCTCGGCGAGGACGGCCTGCTGGTCCGGCGCCCCGGTGACGTGGACCTCTGGATCCCCGCCGGACAGCTGGCCGGGGCCCGGACCGACTCCGGGATCGCCGGCAAGGTCGTCCCGGCCGGGCTGCTCGTCGTGACCTGGACGCACGAGAGCACCGAGCTGGACTCCGGGTTCCGGTTCGACCACCCCGACGAGCACGCCGCCTGGGTCGAGGCGATCGCCCACCTTGCCACACGTACGACGACGAAGAAGACGGAAGAGGCCGCTCAATGACCGCACCTGCCCCCACCACGCAGCGCCAACGGCGGGAGCGCGTGCCCGCCGTGCTCGTCCTGGAGGACGGTAGGGCCTTCCACGGCCAGGCCTACGGCGCGGTCGGCGAGACCTTCGGCGAGGCGGTCTTCAACACCGGCATGTCCGGCTACCAGGAGACCCTCACCGACCCCTCGTACCACCGCCAGGTGGTCGTGATGACCGCCCCGCAGATCGGCAACACCGGCTGGAACGACGAGGACGACGAGTCCAAGCAGATCTGGGTCGCCGGGTACGTCGTGCGCGACCCCGCCCGGGTCGCCTCCAACTGGCGCTCGCGCCGCTCGCTGGACGACGAGCTGGTCGCCCAGGGCGTCGTCGGCATCAGCGGCATCGACACCCGGGCGCTCACCCGGCACCTGCGCGAGCGCGGCGCGATGCGCTGCGGCATCTTCTCCGGCGAGGCGCTGGCCGACCAGGCCGCGCTGCTCGCCAGGGTGCAGCAGGCGCCCGAGATGAAGGGCGCCGACCTGTGCGCCGAGGTCGCCACCGTCGAGCCCTACGTGGTGCCCGCGGTCGGCGAGAAGAGGTTCACCGTCGCTGCGCTGGACCTCGGCATCAAGGCGATGACCCCGCAGCGGATGGCCGAGCGCGGCATCGAGGTGCACGTGCTGCCCGCCAACGCCACGATCGAGGACGTGTACGCGGTCGCCCCCGACGGCGTCTTCTTCTCCAACGGCCCGGGCGACCCGGCCACCGCCGACCACCAGGTCGCCGTGGCGCAGGGCGTGCTGGAGCGCAAGACCCCGTTCTTCGGGATCTGCTTCGGCAACCAGATCCTCGGCCGCGCGCTGGGCTTCGGCACCTACAAGCTCAAGTACGGCCACCGCGGCATCAACCAGCCGGTGCAGGACCGCACCACCGGCAAGGTCGAGGTCACCGCGCACAACCACGGCTTCGCCGTGAACGCACCGCTCGACAAGGTGAGCGACACGCCCTACGGCCGCGTCGAGGTCTCCCACGTCTGCCTCAACGACGATGTGGTCGAGGGCCTCCAGGCGCTCGACGTGCCCGCCTTCAGCGTGCAGTACCACCCCGAAGCGGCAGCCGGCCCGCACGACGCGGCCTACCTCTTCGACCGTTTCGTGAAGCTCATGGAGGGCCAGCGTGCCTAAGCGCACCGACATCAAGTCCGTCCTGGTCATCGGCTCCGGCCCGATCGTGATCGGCCAGGCCGCGGAGTTCGACTACTCCGGCACGCAGGCCTGCCGGGTGCTCAAGGCCGAAGGCCTGCGGGTCATCCTGGTCAACTCCAACCCGGCCACGATCATGACCGACCCGGAGATCGCCGACGCCACCTACGTCGAGCCGATCACCCCGGAGTTCGTCGAGAAGATCATCGCCAAGGAGCGCCCGGACGCGCTGCTGCCCACCCTCGGCGGCCAGACCGCGCTCAACACCGCGATCTCGCTGGACGCCAACGGCGTGCTCGCCAAGTACAACGTCGAGCTGATCGGCGCCAAGGTCGACTCGATCCACAAGGGCGAGGACCGCGAGCTCTTCAAGGGTGTCGTCGAGGCCGTCAACGCCAAGATCGGCTACGGCGAGTCCGCCCGCTCGGTCATCTGCCACACCATGGACGAGGTGCTGGCCGGGGTGGACACCCTCGGCGGCTACCCGGTCGTGGTCCGGCCCTCCTTCACCATGGGCGGCGCCGGCTCCGGCTTCGCCCACAACGAGGAGGACCTGCGCCGCATCGCCGGCCAGGGCCTGACCCTCTCGCCGACCACCGAGGTGCTCCTGGAGGAGTCCATCCTCGGCTGGAAGGAGTACGAGCTGGAGCTGATGCGCGACAAGAACGACAACGTCGTGGTCGTCTGCTCCATCGAGAACTTCGACCCGATGGGCGTGCACACCGGTGACTCGATCACCGTCGCCCCGGCGATGACGCTCACCGACCGCGAGTACCAGATTCTGCGCGACATCGGCATCGCCGTCATCCGCGAGGTCGGCGTCGACACCGGTGGCTGCAACATCCAGTTCGCGGTCGACCCCGTGGACGGCCGGGTCATCGTCATCGAGATGAACCCGCGCGTCTCGCGCTCCTCGGCGCTCGCCTCCAAGGCCACCGGCTTCCCGATCGCCAAGATCGCGGCCAAGCTCGCGGTGGGCTACACCCTGGACGAGATCCCCAACGACATCACCGAGAAGACGCCGGCCTCCTTCGAGCCGACCCTCGACTACGTCGTGGTGAAGGTCCCGCGGTTCGCCTTCGAGAAGTTCCCGAGCGCCGACGCGACGCTGACCACCACCATGAAGTCGGTCGGCGAGGCCATGGCCATGGGCCGCAACTTCCCCGAGGCGCTGAACAAGGCGCTGCGCTCGCTGGAGAAGAAGGGCTCCCAGTTCACCTGGGTCGGCCCGGTCGGCGACAAGGCCGCGCTGCTGGAGAAGGCCGTCGTCCCCACCGACGGCCGGATCAACACCGTCATGCAGGCCATCCGGGCCGGCGCCACCCCGGAGGAGGTGTTCGACGCCACCAGGATCGACCCGTGGTTCGTCGACCAGCTCTTCCTGCTGGACGAGATCGCCACCGAGCTGGCCGAGGCCGGTGAGCTCACCCCGGAGCTGCTGCGCCACGCCAAGCGGCACGGCTTCTCCGACCAGCAGATCGGCGAGATCCGCGGCCTGCGCCCCGACGTCGTCCGCGAGGTCCGGCACGCCCTCGGCATCCGCCCGGTGTTCAAGACCGTCGACACCTGCGCCGCCGAGTTCGCCGCCAAGACCCCGTACTTCTACTCGTCCTACGACGAGGAGAGCGAGGTCGCCCCGCGCACCAAGCCCGCCGTGATCATCCTCGGCTCCGGCCCGAACCGCATCGGCCAGGGCATCGAGTTCGACTACTCCTGCGTCCACGCCTCCTTCGCGCTGGCCGACGCCGGGTACGAGACCGTGATGGTCAACTGCAACCCGGAGACCGTCTCCACCGACTACGACACCTCCGACCGGCTCTACTTCGAGCCGCTCACCCTGGAGGACGTCCTGGAGATCGTCCACGCCGAGCAGCAGGCCGGACCGCTCGCGGGCGTCATCGTCCAGCTCGGCGGCCAGACCCCGCTCGGCCTGGCCCAGGCGCTCAAGGACAACGGCGTGCCGATCGTCGGCACCCAGCCCGAGGCGATCGACCTCGCCGAGGAGCGCGGCGCCTTCGGCCGCGTCCTGCGCGACGCCGGCCTGCCGGCCCCCAAGCACGGCACCGCCTTCTCCTTCGAGGAGGCCAAGGCCATCGCCGACGAGATCGGCTACCCCGTGCTCGCCCGCCCGTCCTACGTGCTCGGCGGCCGCGGCATGGAGATCGTCTACGACGAGGCCTCGCTCGCCTCCTACCTGGAGCGGCACGCCGGCCTGATCTCCGAGCACCCGGTGCTGATCGACCGCTTCCTCGACGACGCGGTGGAGATCGACGTCGACGCGCTCTACGACGGCACCGAGCTCTACCTCGGCGGCGTCATGGAGCACATCGAGGAGGCCGGCATCCACTCCGGCGACTCCGCCTGCGCCCTGCCCCCGATCACCCTCGGCGGCTACGACATCAAGCGGCTGCGCGCCTCCACCGAGGCGATCGCCCGCGGCGTCGGCGTCCGCGGCCTGATCAACATCCAGTTCGCGCTCTCCGGCGACATCCTCTACGTGCTGGAGGCCAACCCGCGCGCCTCCCGCACCGTGCCGTTCACCTCCAAGGCGACGGCCGTGCCGCTGGCCAAGGCCGCCGCCCGGGTCTCGCTCGGCGCCACCATCGCCGAGCTGCGCGCCGAGGGCCTGCTCCCGGCCGAGGGCGACGGCGGCACGCTGCCCGCCGACTGCCCGATCTCCGTCAAGGAGGCCGTGATGCCGTGGAGCCGCTTCCGCGACATCTACGGCCGCGGCGTGGACACCGTGCTCGGCCCGGAGATGCGCTCCACCGGCGAGGTCATGGGCATCGACAAGGTCTTCGGCACGGCGTACGCCAAGTCGCAGGCCGGTGCCTACGGCGCGCTGCCGACCAAGGGCAAGGTCTTCGTCTCCGTCGCCAACCGCGACAAGCGCAACCTGGTCTTCCCGGCCCGCGCCCTGGTCAGCCTCGGCTTCGAGGTGCTCGCCACCTCCGGCACCGCCGAGGTGCTCCAGCGCGGCGGCATCCCCGCCACCGTGGTGCGCAAGCACAGCGAGGGCGAGGGCCCCAACGGCGAGAAGACCATCGTCCAGCTGATCCACGACGGTGAGGTCGACCTCATCATCAACACGCCGTACGGCACCGGCGGCCGCCTCGACGGCTACGAGATCCGCACCGCCGCTGTCGCCCGCGCCGTGCCCTGCCTGACCACCGTCCAGGCCATGGGCGCCGCCGTCCAGGGCATCGACGCGCTGCTGCGCGACGAGGTCGGGGTCATGTCGCTCCAGGAGCACGCCGAGCTGATCAACGCCGGCCGCGCCAAGTAGCACCACCTCCGTGGGGGGCACCGAACCGCCGGGTGCCCCCCACTTCCATGCCCCGGCCCGTCGCCGCCCCCATCCTTCTTCCGACGGACTTCGCCCGCTCCTTCGTTGGGACTCGCCGTGTACAAACTCCTGTTCGACCTCGTCTTCAAGAAGATGGACCCCGAGAAGGCCCACCACCTCGCCTTCTTCTGGATCCGGCTGGCCTCCTCGGTACCCGGCCTGCGCACCCTGGCCCGCCTGGTCCTCGCCCCGCGCGACCGCGCGCTGCGCACCACCGCCCTCGGCCTGGACCTGCCCGGCCCGTTCGGCCTGGCCGCCGGCTTCGACAAGAACGGCGTCGGCATCGACGGCCTGTCGATGCTCGGCTTCGACTACGTCGAGATCGGCACCATCACCGGCGAGGCCCAGCCCGGCAACCCCGAACCGAGGCTGTTCCGCCTGGTCGAGGACCGCGCGCTGATCAACCGGATGGGCTTCAACAACCAGGGCTCGGCCCGGGTCGCCGCCCGCCTCGCGGCCCGTCCGCACACCAGCTCCACGCCCGTCGTGGGCATCAACATCGGCAAGACCAAGGTGGTCGAGGAGGCCGACGCGATCGAGGACTACGTGAAGTCCACCGAGCGCCTCGCCAAGTACGCCGACTACCTGGTGGTCAACGTCAGCTCGCCGAACACCCCCGGGCTGCGCAACCTCCAGGCCGTCTCGCACCTCGGCCCGCTGCTGGCCGCCGTCCGCGAGGCCGCCGACCGCTCCACCGCGCACCACGTCCCGCTGCTGGTCAAGATCGCCCCAGACCTGGCCGACGAGGACGTCGACGCCGTCGCCGACCTCGCCCTGGAGCTGGGCCTGGACGGCATCATCGCCACCAACACCACGATCGGCCGCGAGGGCCTGCGCGAGAGCGCCGCCCGGATCGAGGAGATCGGCATGGGCGGCCTCTCCGGCGCCCCGCTCAAGGCCCGCGCGCTGGAGGTGCTGCAGCGCCTGCGCGCCCGGACCGGGGGCCGGCTGACGCTGGTCTCGGTCGGCGGCATCGAGACCGCCGAGGACGCCTGGCAGCGGATCGTCCACGGCGCCGACCTGGTCCAGGGCTACAGCGCCTTCATCTACGAGGGGCCGTTCTGGTGCCGCCGCATCCACAAGGGCCTCTCCGCCAAGGTCCGCGCCGGGGGCTTCCGCAACCTGGCCGCCGCCGTGGGCAGCGCCAAGGCCTCCTGAAACCCCTGGCGTGGGCCCCGGCGCCCACGGCCGCTCCGCCACTGACGACTCCGTCACCTACGGCTGCGCCACTCACGGCCCCGCCACCTGTGACCGCCCCGCCGACCGTCCCGGAAAGGACGTCATGACCCTCGCCCCCTTCGGTGCCCGTCTGCGCCACGCCCTCGACACCCGCGGCCAGCTGTGCGTCGGCATCGACCCGCACGCCTCCCTGCTCGCCGCCTGGGGACTGGAGGACTCCGTGGCGGGCCTGGAGACCTTCAGCCGCACCGTGGTCGAGGCGCTGGCCGACCGGGTGGCCGTGCTCAAGCCGCAGGCCGCCTTCTTCGAGCGCTTCGGCAGCCGGGGCGTCGCCGTCCTGGAGAAGTCCGTCGAGGAGGCCCGCGCGGCCGGCGCCCTCGTCCTGATGGACGCCAAGCGCGGTGACATCGGCTCCACCATGGCCGCCTACGCCGAGGCCTTCCTCTCCCCGGCGAGCCCGCTGTTCTCGGACGCCGTGACCGTCAGCCCCTACCTGGGCTTCGGCTCGCTGCGCCCGGCGCTCGACCTGGCCGCGGCCAACGGCGCGGGCGTCTTCGCGCTGGCGCTCACCTCCAACCCGGAGGGCGCCGAGGTGCAGCGCGCCCGCGGCGCGGACGGTGAGTCGGTGGCCGCCTCGGTGCTGCGGCAGCTGGCCGCCGAGAACGCCGGCGCCGAGCCGCTCGGCTCCTTCGGCGCGGTGGTGGGCGCGACCCTCGCGGACGCGGGTGCGGACCTGGCGATCAACGGCCCGCTGCTGGCCCCAGGGATCGGCGCCCAGGGCGCGACCATGGCGGACCTGCCCCGGGTGTTCGGCGCCTCGGTGCGCAACGTGGTGCCGAGCGTCAGCCGCGACGTGCTCCGGCACGGGCCGTCGGTTCCGGCCCTGCGGGAGGCCGCGCAGCGCTTCGTCGACGAGTACGCGGACGCCGTGAAGTGACCCCGTGACCCTGCGCAGTGGCGCGACGGGGTGGCGCGAGCCCTGACGGCTTGACGTGAGCGCCGTCACATCGCCCCTTCGAAAGAGCCTGAATCGGGGTCGTTTTGCCCGGTAAAGTCCTGGTCGGCCTTGGCTGACCAGGACTTTTCGTGTTCTTTTCCTGACGTGGCGCCGCAATCCGGGTAGTGTCCGGCGATAGGTCGTCGAAGAGCCGCGAATACCGTTGCTCTCGCAGGTCAGAGCCATTGGGTTCCCCTGCGGCCGGCGCCCTGGGAACCAAACCAGTCATAGCTCAATCCCTTCCTTCCACACCCTGAGGTGAACGGCGTGGCTCTTCCGCCCCTTACCCCTGAACAGCGCACAGCCGCGCTCGCCAAGGCCGCCGAGGCTCGCCGGGAGCGCGCCGAGGTCAAGAACCGGCTCAAGCACTCCGGCGCCTCCCTGCACGAGGTGATCAAGGCCGGCAAGGCCGACAACGACGTGATCGGCAAGATGAAGGTCTCGGCCCTTCTCGAGTCCCTTCCGGGCGTCGGCAAGGTCCGTGCCAAGCAGATCATGGAGCGCCTCGGCATCAGTGAGAGCCGCCGGGTCCGCGGCCTCGGTACGAACCAGATCGCCTCCCTGGAGCGGGAGTTCGGCGGCGGTGCCGCCTGACCGTGCCCCGTGGTCCCGGGATCGTCCGCGATCCGGGATAATCGGTGCATGAGTGAGCGTCCGCGGCTGACCGTGCTCTCCGGCCCTTCGGGGGTCGGCAAGAGCACGGTCGTCGCTCATATGAGGAAGCAGCACCCCGAGGTCTGGCTCTCGGTGTCGGCGACGACCCGCCACCCGAGGCCAGGCGAGCAGAACGGGGTCCAGTACCACTTCGTCGACAACGACGAGTTCGACAAGCTGATCGCCAACGGTGAACTGCTGGAGTGGGCCGTGTTCGCGGGCAACCGCTACGGCACGCCCCGCTCGGCGGTGCTGGAGAAGCTGGAGCGCGGCGAGCCCGTCCTGCTGGAGATCGACCTGCAGGGCGCCCGTCAGGTGCGCGAGTCGATGCCCGAGGCGCAGCTGGTGTTCCTGGCTCCGCCGAGCTGGGACGAGCTGGTCCGCCGGCTCACCGGCCGGGGCACCGAGGCCCAGGACGTGATCGAGAAGCGTCTGGAGGCCGCCAAGGTCGAGCTGGCCGCCGAAGAGGAGTTCGACACGACCCTTGTCAACACCTCCGTCGAACAGGTAGCGGCCGAACTGCTAGCCTTGCTCGGTGTAGCCTGACCTGTCTGTCTTTTCCACCCTTTCGGAAGGTTTTCGCGTGTCCTCTTCTATGACCGCGCCCGAGGGCATCATCAACCCGCCGATCGACGAGCTGCTTGAGGCCACCGACTCCAAGTACAGCCTCGTGATCTACGCCGCCAAGCGCGCGCGTCAGATCAACGCGTACTACTCGCAGCTCGGTGAGGGCCTGCTGGAGTACGTCGGCCCGCTGGTCGACACCCACGTGCACGAGAAGCCGCTGTCGATCGCGCTGCGCGAGATCAACGCGGGCATGCTGACCGCCGAGGCGATCGAGGGGGCCTGAGCCCTTTCCGGTGGACCCGGGCAGGGCCGGGGCCTTCGAGGCCCGGTCGACACAGGTGGACCGTGGCCTCGGTAGAGCTTGGAAGGGCCCGGCGGAATCGTTTCCGCCGGGCCCTTCGGCATGCCCGGGGGCTGTGTGGTCCACCACAGTGCGGCCGATCGCCGGGGGGTCGTAGGGTGAGCCAAGTCCCAGAGGCGGAGGAAAGCGGGAAAATGAGCGCGACTTCGGACCGGACGGACGCCCCGCGCGTCGTCCTCGGCGTCAGCGGCGGCATCGCCGCCTACAAGGCCTGCGAGCTGCTGCGCCGCTTCACCGAGTCCGGCCACCAGGTGACCGTGGTGCCGACGGCCGCCGCGCTGCACTTCGTCGGCGAGGCGACCTGGGCCGCGCTCTCCGGCCGCCCGGCCGCCACCGAGACCTGGGACCGCGTCCACGAGGTGCCGCACGTGCGGATCGGCCAGCAGGCCGACCTGGTCGTGGTCGCGCCCGCCACCGCGGACCTGCTGGCCAAGGCCGCCCACGGGCTGGCCGACGACCTGCTCACCAACACCCTGCTCACCGCGCGCTGCCCGGTCGTGCTGGCACCCGCGATGCACACCGAGATGTGGGAGCACCCGGCCACCCGGGAGAACGTCGCGACGCTGCGCCGCCGCGGCACCATCGTGCTGGAGCCGGCCGTCGGGCGGCTGACCGGCGTCGACACCGGCAAGGGCCGGCTGCCCGACCCGGGCGCGATCTTCGACGCCTGCCGGGCGGTGCTGCGCCGGGGCGGGGCCGGCGACGACCTGGCGGGCCGGCACGTGGTGGTCTCGGCCGGCGGCACCCGTGAGCCGCTGGACCCGGTGCGCTTCCTCGGCAACCGCTCCTCGGGCAAGCAGGGCTACGCGCTGGCCGTCACGGCCGCCGCCCGGGGCGCCCGGGTGACGCTGGTCTCGGCCAACGCGGAGCTGCCCGACCCGGCCGGGGTCGACGTGGTGCACGTCTCGACCGCGCTGCAGCTGCGGGAGGCCGCGCTGGCGGCGGCGGCGGACGCGGACGCCGTGGTGATGGCCGCGGCGGTGGCCGACTTCCGGCCCGCCGAGTACGCCACCGGCAAGATCAAGAAGGTCGAGGGGGTCGAGCCGGCCCCGGTCGCGCTGGTGCGCAACCCGGACGTGCTGGCCGAGCTCTCCGCGCACCGTCCCCGTTCGGGCCAACTGGTCGTGGGTTTCGCGGCGGAGACCGACGACGTGCTCGCCAACGGCCGCGCCAAGCTCGCCCGCAAGGGCTGCGACCTGCTGGTGGTCAACGAGGTCGGCGACGGCAAGGCCTTCGGTACGGACGTCAACGAGGCCGTGGTTCTGGGCTCGGACGGTAGTGAGACACCCGTTCCGGTGGGTCCCAAGGAGGCGCTTGCCGATGTGGTGTGGGATTTGATCGGGAAGCGTCTCCCGGCGATCGCGGGGTGAACGGATACTAGTGATTCTCGAGTCTCTCTTTATGGAAGCGGGTGACGGTTGCCGGTAGGTGCCCGTTAGAATCCAGGAATCAAGTCTTTCCGGATGTCCCCGGTTCGCCGGGGGCCTTCAGTCAGCAGCCGCTGCAACCCCAGGGAGCGCTGTGTCTCGCCGCCTGTTCACCTCGGAATCCGTGACCGAGGGACACCCCGACAAGATCGCTGACCAGATCAGCGACACCATCCTTGACGCTCTCCTCCGGGAGGACCCGACCTCCCGGGTCGCCGTGGAGACGCTCATCACGACCGGCCAGGTGCACGTGGCCGGCGAGGTGACCACCAAGGCGTACGCGCCGATCGCCCAGCTCGTCCGGGACAAGATCCTGGAGATCGGCTACGACAGCTCCAAGAAGGGCTTCGACGGCGCCTCCTGCGGCGTGTCGGTGTCCATCGGTGCCCAGTCGCCCGACATCGCGCAGGGCGTCGACACCGCGTACGAGGCCCGGGTCGAGGGCGACGAGGACGACCTGGACAAGCAGGGCGCCGGCGACCAGGGCCTGATGTTCGGCTACGCGTCGGACGAGACGCCCGAGCTGATGCCGCTGCCGATCACCCTCGCGCACCGCCTCTCGCGCCGCCTGTCCGAGGTCCGCAAGAACGGGACCATCCCGTACCTGCGCCCCGACGGCAAGACCCAGGTCACCATCGAGTACGACGGTGACAAGGCCGTCCGCCTGGACACCGTGGTGGTCTCCTCGCAGCACGCGAGCGACATCGACCTCGACTCGCTGCTCACCCCGGACATCCGCGAGTTCGTCGTTGAGCCGGAGCTGAAGGCGCTGGCCGACCAGGGCATCAAGCTGGTGACCGACGGCTACCGCCTGCTGGTCAACCCGACCGGCCGCTTCGAGATCGGCGGCCCGATGGGCGACGCCGGCCTCACCGGTCGCAAGATCATCATCGACACCTACGGCGGCATGGCCCGCCACGGCGGCGGTGCCTTCTCCGGCAAGGACCCGTCCAAGGTGGACCGCTCGGCCGCGTACGCGATGCGCTGGGTGGCGAAGAACATCGTCGCCGCCGGCCTCGCCCGCCGCGCCGAGGTGCAGGTCGCGTACGCGATCGGCAAGGCCGAGCCGGTCGGCCTGTTCGTGGAGACCTTCGGCACCGAGACCGTGCCGGTCCTCTCGATCCAGAAGGCCGTCACCGAGGTGTTCGACCTCCGCCCGGCCGCGATCATCCGCGACCTGGACCTGCTGCGTCCGATCTACTCGCAGACCGCGGCGTACGGCCACTTCGGCCGTGAGCTGCCGGACTTCACCTGGGAGCGGACCGACCGGGTCGAGCTGCTGAAGAAGGCCGTGCAGGACTGACGTCCGTCGTATGCCGACGTGACCGCAGGTGGTTCCGACCGCAGGCGGCGGCCGCCCCGCAACCGGGGTGGCCGCCGCCTGCGGCGTTGTGTCGACGGGGTCCGTTGGCGGGCCCTGTCGGTGGGACCTGGTAGTACTGGGAGCGATGAGCAGCACGCAGGGGAGTGACGAGGGCGGGGCGCCGGAGCAGCTGGCGTTCATCCGGGAGACGGTCCGCCGGGCGAAGCCCCGTACCTGGCGCGGTGCCAAACGGGCCGAGCACCTGCCGGTGGCCCGGGTGGTGGTGGACAAGGGTCTGCTGACCATCGACAAGTTCTTCGACTACGAGGTGCCCGCCGCGATGGCCGAGGACGCCCGGCCCGGCGCCCGGGTGCGGGTGCGTTTCGGGGCGCGCGTGGTCAAGGGCCAGCGCGAGGGCGGGGAACTGCACGACGGGTTCATCGTCGAGCGGCTGGAGAAGAGCGACTTCCCCGGGCCGCTGGCGCCGCTCGCCCAGGTGCTCTCGCCCGAGCCGGTGCTCACCCCGCAGCTGCTGCGGCTCTGCCGGACGGTCGCCGACCGGTACGCGGGCACCCTGGCGGACGTCCTGCAGCTCGCCGTACCGCCGCGGCACGCCAAGGCGGAGGCCGAGCCCTCGCCCGAGCCGCTGTCGCGCCCGGAGGCCCCGCCGCCGGGCGGCTGGTCGCGCTACCCCGCGGGGGCGGAGTTCCTGGCCTCGCTGGCCGGCGGCGGGTCGCCGCGCGCCGTCTGGACGGCGCTGCCCGGGCCCGGCTGGCCGTACGAGATCGCGCGGGCCGTCGCCGCGACGCTGGCGAGCGGGCGCGGGGCGCTGGTCGTGCTGCCCGACGGCCGGACCACGGCGCGGGTCGACCGGGCGCTCACCGAGCTGCTCGGGGAGGGGCGGCACGCCACCCTGGCGGCCGACCTCGGGCCGCAGGAGCGCTACCGGCGCTGGCTGACGGTGAGCCGGGGCTCGGTCCAGGCCGCCATCGGCACCCGCGCCACCATGTTCGCGCCGGTCCGGGACCTCGGGCTGGTCGTCGTCTGGTCGGACGGTGACGGCAGCCACAGCGACCCGCGCGCCCCGCACCCGCACGTGCGCGAGGTCGCGCTGCTGCGCGCGGCCGAGGAGGGCGCGGGCGTGCTGCTCGGCGGGCACGCGGTGACGGTGGAGGGCGCCCAGCTGGTGAACACGGGCTGGGCGCGGCCGCTGGCCGCCGAGCGGGAGACCGTGCGGCAGGTGGCGCCCAGGGTCCGGACCGTCACCGAGCTCGACCAGCACCGGGACGCGGCCGCGCAGGCCGCCCGGCTGCCCTCGGTGGCCTGGGAGGTCGCCCGGGACGCCCTGGCGGCCGGCGGGCCGGTGCTGATCCAGGTGCCCCGGCGCGGGTACGTGCCCCGGCTGGCCTGCGGGCGCTGCCGGACGCCGGCCCGCTGCCGCCGGTGCGAGGGCCCGCTGGAGTCGGCGGCCGCCGACGCGCCGCTGCGCTGCGGATGGTGCGGGGAGGCCGAGGCCGACTGGCACTGCCAGGAGTGCGGCTCGTTCCGGCTGCGGGCCCAGGTGGTCGGCGCGCGGCGGACGGCGGAGGAGCTGGGCAAGGCCTTTCCGCGGATCCCGGTCCGGACCTCGGGGCGGGACGCGGTGCTGGCGACCGTGCCCGCGGAGCCCGCGCTGGTGATCTCCACGCCGGGCGCCGAGCCGGTGGTCGAGGGCGGCGGCGGGTATGCGGCCGGGCTGCTGCTGGACGGTTGGGCGCTGCTGGGGCGGCCCGACCTGCGGGCGGGGGAGGAGACGCTGCGGCTCTGGCTGACCGCGGCCGCGCTGGTGCGGCCGGCGGTGGAGGGCGGCACGGTGGTGGTCGTCGCCGATCCGGGTGCGCGGCCGGTGCAGGCGCTGGTGCGGTGGGATCCGCTGGGGCACGCCGGGCTGGAGCTGGAGGAGCGGGCGCAGCTGCACTTTCCGCCGGTGTCGCGGATGGCCTCGGTGGCGGGGAGCCCGGCGGCGGTGGCCGACCTGCTGGGGCTGGTGCGGCTGCCGGCCGAGGCGGACGTGCTGGGGCCGGTGCAGGCTCCGGCGCTGCGGGGGGAGGAGCAGGAGCGGGCGCTGCTGCGGGTGCCGCCCGGGCAGGGGGCGGCGCTGGCGGCGGCGCTGAAGGCGGCGCAGATCGCGCGGATCGCCTTGCGGACGCCGGATCCGGTGAAGGTGCGGATCGATCCGCTGGACATCGGGTGAGGTGGGGCGGCCCGTGGGGTGGGGCGGCTGCGGGTGGTCGATCATCGGCCGTCGACGATCGACCACCCGTCGGGTCCGCTCTGCTCAGCCGCGCAGCGGGACGCCCGTGCGGTCCAGGCCGGCGCGGTCGAGGCCGGCACGGTCGAGGGCGCTGCGGTCCAGGCCGCCCTGCCGGGCCGCCGGGACGGTGGCGCCCAGGCCGGTCGGGGCCGGTCCGGCCGCCGGGCTGTGGCCCGGAGCATGGCCGGGCAGCTCCTCGGAGCGGTCCGGCCGACTCGGCCCGGGCACGCCCGGTACGCCGCCCGCCGGCACCCCGCCCGCCGCCAGCAGCTCGCTGGTCGGCCTGCGCATCCCGTACCGCCGGTGCACCGCCTGCTTGGTGACCCCGAGGGCCGAGCCCACCGAGTCCCATGAGAAGCCCAGGGCCCGGTCGAACTCGACCGCCGCCGCCACCAGCGTCTCCACGCTCTCGCGCAGCTCCTGGGCCAGGCGCACCGTCGGGGCGGGCGCCCGCCCGTACACCACGAACCCGGCCGAGGTGCTGGGCCGCCGGGGCCGGTAGACGTTGCCCAGTTGGGCGGTGAGCGTCCGCAGCGCGTCGACCTGCCGCCTCACCCGCTCGATGTCCCGCACCAGCAGGTGCAGGCTCGCCCGCGCCCGGGCGTCGTGGTTGATCTGCTCGGCCATGGCTTACGTGCCACCTTCCGTACGGTTCAGCTCGGCCGGAGCGCGGTGTCCCGTGCGCCCCGGCCCCGGTCAATCTCACTTGACCAACGCCGGACCGGGGGCCGGGGTCACGCAGCGGGCCCACTCGGGATATGCCAGATGCCCGGGCGCGACCGAAGGGGACCGGTCGCGATTGCATAGACTTGCCGACGGCCAGCCGATGCCCAGCAGCCCGCGACCCCCGACGGACAGGAGCCCGTACCCCGTGGCGATCCAGCCGATCCGCATCTTCGGAGACCCCGTCCTGCGGGCCACCGCGAAGCCGGTGACCACCTTCGACAAGGAGCTGCGCAACCTCGTCAAGGACCTCACCGACACCATGCTCGACGCCCCCGGCGCCGGCCTGGCGGCACCTCAACTCGGCATCTCCCTGCGGGTGTTCACCTACCATGTGGGTGGCGTCACCGGGCACCTGATCAATCCGGACCTGGCGTTGACCGACGAGGAGCAGGACGGCCCCGAGGGCTGCCTCTCGCTGCCCGGCCTGCGCTACGACACCAAGCGCGCCCACGGCGTGGTCGCCAAGGGCTTCAACATGTACGGCGACCCGGTGACCATCGAGGGCACCGAACTGCTCGCCCGCTGCATCCAGCACGAGACCGACCACCTCGACGGCATCATCTTCATCGACCGCCTCGACCGCGAGCAGCGCAAGGCCGCGCTGAAGGCGATCCGCGAGACGGACTGGGCCGGCGGCCCCGCCCCGGTCGTGAAGATCTCCCCGCACGGCACCTTCGGCGCAGCGCGCTGACCCCGCCCCACTCCTCGAACATCCCTCAGCAGAAAGGCACTTGATGCGCCTCGTCTTCGCCGGCACCCCCGAGGTCGCCGTCCCCGCCCTGGACGCCCTGCTCGCCTCCGACCGGCACGAGGTCGTCGCGGTGGTCACCCGCCCCGACGCCCCCGCCGGGCGCGGCCGCAAGCTCGTCGCCAGCCCCGTCGCCCAGCGCGCCGAGGAGGCCGGGATCGAGATCCTCAAGCCCGCGAAGCCCAGCGACCCCGAGTTCGTCGCCCGGCTCACCGAACTCGCCCCCGACTGCTGCCCGGTGGTCGCGTACGGCGCGCTGCTGCGCCCCGGGACGCTGGAGATCCCCAAGCACGGCTGGGTCAACCTGCACTTCTCGCTGCTCCCCGCCTGGCGCGGCGCGGCTCCCGTGCAGCACGCGGTGCTGGCCGGCGACGAGGTCACCGGCGCGTCCACCTTCCTGATCGAGCAGGGCCTGGACTCCGGCCCGGTGTACGGCATCCTCACCGAGGAGATCCGCCCGACCGACACCAGCGGCGAACTGCTCACCCGGCTCTCGCACTCCGGCGCCCGGCTGCTCACCGCCACCATGGACGGCATCGCCGACGGCACCCTGCACGCCGTCGCCCAGCCCGCCGACGGCGTCACGCTCGCGCCGAAGATCAGCGTCGAGGACGCCCGCATCGACTGGACCCACCCCGCCCTGCGGGTCGACCGCCTGGTGCGCGGCTGCGCCCCCGCGCCGGGTGCGTGGACCGTGTTCCGCGGCGAGCGGCTGAAGGTCTCCGGCGCCGTCAGGCTGCTGACCGACGCGAGCACGCTCGCCCCCGGCGAGCTGGCCATCGCCAAGAACAGCGTGCGGGTCGGCACCGGCAGCCACGAGATCGAGCTGGGCGAGGTCCAGCCGCAGGGCAAGAAGCCGATGCGCGCCGCGGACTGGGCCCGAGGCGCCCGGATCGAGTCCGGCGAGCGGTTCGAGGGCTGACCGGGCCCGGGACCCCCGGGCCGGGCCCGGCGGCCGGCGCCCGGATTTAGCGTTACTGTTCGACTGATAACCCCCGTAGCACGTTGAGGCACTCCATGACCACGCCCACCACCGGCTCCGGCGCCCAGCGCGCCCCCCGTCCGCACCGCCGTCCGAAGAAGGACCCGGCCCGGATCGTCGCGTTCCGCGCGCTGCGCGCCGTCGACGAGCGCGACGCCTACGCCAACCTGATCCTGCCCTCCCTGCTCCGCGAGGCCGAGCAGAAGGGCATGGACCGGCGCGACGCCGCCCTCGCCACCGAGCTGGTCTACGGCACCCTCCGGCTCCAGGGCACCTACGACGCGATCATCGCCGCCTGCATCGACCGCCCGCTGGGCAAGGTCGACCCGCCGGTCCTGGACGTCCTCTCGCTCGGCGCCCACCAGCTGCTCACCACCCGCATCCCCACCCACGCCGCCGTCTCGGCCACCGTCGAACTGGCCCGGGTGGTGCTCGGCGACGGCAAGGCGAAGTTCGTCAACGCCGTGCTGCGCCGGATCAGCGCCCACGACCTGGACGAGTGGATCGCGAAGGTCGCCCCGCCGTACGACAAGGACGCCGAGGACCACCTCGCCGTCGTCCACTCCCACCCCCGCTGGGTGGTCTCCGCGCTCTGGGACTCGCTCGGCCGCTGGCAGCCCGACGCCTCCGGGCGGACCGCCCTGGAGGAGCTGCTGCGCGCCGACAACGAGCGCCCCGAGGTCACCCTGGTGGCCCGCCCCGGCCGGGCCACCGTCGGCGAGCTGGCCGACGCGCTCCCCGAGGCCGAGCCCGGCCGCTGGTCCCCGTTCGCGCTGCGGCTCGCCGAGGGCGGCGACCCGGGCGCGCTGGCGGCGGTCCAGGAGAACCGGGCCGGCGTCCAGGACGAGGGCAGCCAGCTCGTCGCGCTCGCCCTCGCGGCGGCACCGCTGGACGGCCCCGACCGGCTCTGGCTGGACGGCTGCGCCGGCCCCGGCGGCAAGGCGGCCCTGCTCGCCGCGCTCGCGGCCGAGCGCGGCGCCGCCCTGGTCGCCAGCGAGAAGCAGCCGCACCGGGCCCGGCTCGTCGCGCGGACCCTTGAGGGCAACCCCGGGCCCTACACCGTGATCGCCGCCGACGGGACCCGCCCGGCGTGGCGGTCCGGCGGCTTCGACCGCGTCCTCGTGGACGTGCCCTGCTCCGGCCTGGGCGCGCTGCGCCGCCGGCCGGAGGCCCGCTGGCGCCGCCGTCCGCAGGACGTCGCCGGCTTCGGACCGCTCCAGCGCGACCTGCTCCGCTCGGCCATCGATGCCACCCGGATCGGCGGCGTCGTCGGCTACGCCACCTGCTCGCCCCACCTCGCCGAGACCCGCGCCGTCGTGGACGACGTGCTGCGGGCCGAGGGCGGCCGGGTCGAGTGGATCGACGCCCGGCCGCTCCTGCCCGGCGTCCCGTCCCTCGGCGAGGGGCCGGACGTCCAGCTCTGGCCGCACCTGCACGGCACGGACGCGATGTACCTGGCGCTGCTGCGCCGTACGGCCTGACCCTGTCGGTCGGGGGCGGCGAGGCCTCCCGGGCGTCTCGTGACGGGACGTCCGGGAGGCCTCGTCCTGGGAGGCCGGCCGGTCCGACGTCCTGTGACGGGGCGGCCGAGCCCGCAGGCCCCGGCGAACCGGACCGCGTGTGCGACGCGGTGGTGGTCAGGGGCTCGGGAGGCCGGTCAGCTGGTCGCCGAGGGGGCTGCGGCGGTAGAGGACGTGGCGGCCGTCGCGGATGCGGGTCAGCAGGCCGGTGGCGTGCAGGGCGCGCAGGTGCTGGGAGACGGCGCTAGGGGTGACGCCGAGGCGGCGGGCGAGTTCGCCGGTGGTCAGGGGCTCGGCCAGCAGGGTGAGCAACCGGGCGCGCGGTGCGCCGAGGAGGGCCGAGAGCGCCGAGGGGGCGGGTGCCTCGGGGGCGGGCGCCTCGGGGCCCGGCCAGAGCGTCGCGATGCCGCGGCTGGGGTAGGTCAGCATCGGCGGCTCGTCCCGGTCGAGCGGCGGCACCGGCTTGTAGGCGAACACGGACGGCACCAGCGGCAGGCCCCGGCCGCCGGCCGCCACCTGGTGCCGGCCGATCATCCGGTCGATGTGCAGCACGCCGCCGTGCCAACGCAGGTTCGGGTGCAGGTCGGAGAACAGCAGACGCGCGCCACCCGTCGCCAACTGCCGTGCCCGGTAAGTGACATCACCCTCCAGCACGAGCCGCAGCTGCGGCCAGACCGGCCGCAGGGCCAGCTCCCAGTAGCGCTGCAGGAGTTCGCAGAGCGCGTGCAGGAGCGCGCGAACGGGCGCGCTCCCCGGGGCGGTTGCCGCACGCAGCGCCTCGGGGAGCGGGCCCGGCGCATGCGTCGCCAGCAGGTCGCGGCGGACCAGCTCCAGCGGCGTGCGGCGGACGACCGCCAACTGCTCCTCGAAGACGGGCGCGAAGGTCGACGGCCGCGGCGTCAGGAAGTCGGGCAGGGCGCGGCTCTCCCCGACCAGAGACAACAGCAGCCGCAGGTCGGAAGCGTCGATCCGGTCGAGCACGGACCCGCGCCACGGCCGGTGCAGCGGAAAGCGGCCCGGATCGCGCAACGCCCACAGGCTGCCCATCACCTCCTGCAGGGGCGAGATCGCGAACCGGGTGTCGGTGAGGTCCTCGACGTCGAGGTGGAAACGGATCATTAAGCGGAAAGCTACATCGTTTGGCCGGGGCGCCGCCGTGGCCTGGACTACGGAGCATGACAGAGCGAACCGCACAGCCCGCCGAGCGGGCGGAGGCACTCACCGGCCGCCGGATGATCCTGCTCCTGGCCCTCACCTGCGGGGTGGCCGTGGGCAACGTCTACTTCCCCCAGGCGATCAGCCCGCTGATCGCCGAAGGCCTCCAGGTGTCCCCCGGATCGGCGGCCCTGGTCGTCACCGCGACCCAACTCGGCTACGCGGCCGGGATCTTCCTCCTCGTACCGCTCGGCGACCGGATCCCGCACCGCCGGCTGATCGCCACCCTGCTCGGCCTCGCCGGCCTCGGACTGGCCGCCGCCGGCGCCGCACCCGCCCTGCCACCGCTGGCCGGTGCCGCCGTCCTGACCGGCGCCGCGACCGTGGCCGCCCCCGTCATCGGCCCGATGGCCGCAGGGCTGGTCGGCGAGGAACGCCGCGGAGTGGTCAGCGGCACCCTGCTCAGCGGATCCATCGGCGGCATGCTGCTCTCCCGCACCGTCGGCGCACCGCTCGGCGAGTGGCTGGGATGGCGAGCGCCGTACCTGGTGGCGGCCGCCCTCTCCCTCCTCCTCGCGGCCGTGCTCGCCCGGCTGCTCCCGACGACCACGCCGACCTCGCGGCAGCGCTACTCTGCGCTGCTCGCCGAACCGCTGCGCCTGCTGCGCGCCGAGCCCGAACTGCGTCGCTCCTGCCTCTACCAGGCCGCGGTGTTCGCCGGGTTCTCCGCGGTCTGGACCGGGGTCGCGCTGCTCCTCACCGGCCCGGCCTACCGCCTGGGCACGCCGGCCGTCGGGACCCTCGCCCTGGTCAACGCGGCGACGATGCTGGCCACGCCGTTCGCCGGACGGCAGGTGGACCGCCGGGGGCCGGACGCCGTCAACCTGGTCTGCCTGCTCGCGGTCGCCGGCTCGGCCGTCGTCCTGCTGGCCGGCGGCGCAGGCGGGACGGTCGGGCTCGCGGCGCTGGTGGCGGGCACGCTGCTGCTCGACCTCGGGATGCAGTGCGGGATGGTCGCGAACCAGGTACGGATCTACGCGCTGCGCCCCGACGCGCGGAGCAGGCTCAACACCGCGTACATGACCTGCGGCTACCTCGGCGGAACCCTCGGCTCCTGGACGGGGGCGCGGGCCTACGGGGCGGTCGGGTGGCCCGGGGTGTGCGGGGTGGTCGCGCTGACGGCGGCGGCCGCCCTCGCCCGGCACCTGGGCGCGGTGCGAGTGGGCGGCCGGTCCGCCGCTGTGGTGGAGTGCCGGTAACGGGTGTGCGGAGTCAGTGGGTTGATGGCTCGACGCGGCGGTGGTGGACTCCGTGGAGCGGGCGAGTCGCGGTCACTGCGCGGGGCGGTGCCCGTCGCCGGTGATGGCCGTGCCGATGTGCTGGGCGGCGATGGAGCGGGTGCCGATGGCGTTGATCGAGATCGATGGCCTCGGCTGGTCGGCGACCAACCTGGCGATCTCGGCGAGCAGTTCGGCGTCCTCGCGCAGGGCCCGCTTGATCTGCTGGCGGAGGGCGGCGGCCGCGTCCGAGTCCTCGGTGTCGGCGGCGGCCTCCTCGACCGCCACGGCGAGGGCCGACTGCTCGGTCGCGGAGCCGCGACGCCAGACGCGCTGCAGCATGCGGCGGCCGAGGTTGGCGGTCGCGTCGACGGCCGAGTCCTCCGCCCGGGTCAGGACGGCGGTGCCGTAGGCGCTCACGGCTGCTGACAGGTACGGGCCGGCCTGGGTCATCAGTTCGGCGATCTCGGTGCTCAAGCTGTCCACCCCGAAGAGAAGTCGGCGAGTGTCGGGCGTCCATTGTGGCACCCGGGGACCCTAGCCTTGGCGGCCGCCGGCGTCGGGGTGGGCCGCGTCCCGTTGGGCGCGGGCGCGGAGGAGCCGCTCGCGGGTGGTCCGGGTGTCGGGGTGGTCGGCGCCGAGGGTCTGTTCGCGTTGGGTGAGGGTGGTTTCGAGGACGCGGATGGCGCGGTCGAGGTCGCCTGCGAACGTGTAGGCGCTGGCCAGGCTGGCGCGGCTGGCCAGGGTCTGCGGGTGGGTTTCGCCGAGGGCCCGCTCGCTCTGGGCGAGGTTGGCCTCGAAGAGCGGGATGGCACGGTCCAGGTCGCCCGCCGACGCGTAGGCGCTGGCGAGGTGGTTGCGGCTGTTCAGGGTGTCCGGGTGGGCGGGGCCGAGGACCTGCACGCTCTGGGAGAGGTTGGACTCGCACAGCGCGATGGCGCGGTCGAGCGCGCCGGCCGACGCGTAGGTGAACGCGAGGTTGTGGCGGCTGTTCAGGGTGTCCGGGTGCGCGTCGCCGAGGACCTGCTGCTGGTGGGCGAGGGTGGTCTCGTAGAGGGCGATGGCCTGGTGGAGGTCGCCGGCCGACGCGTAGACGAGGGCGAGCTGGCCGCGGCTGCTCAGGGTGTGGGGATGGGCGGGGCCGAGGGTCTGTTCGCGTTGGGCGAGGGTCTGCTCGGCCAGGGGGATGGCGCGGTCGAGGTCGCCGACCGCGTGGTAGCCGGTGGAAAGGTTGTAGCGGCTGACGAGGGTGTCGGGATGGGTTGGTCCGAGGACCTGCTCCCGGATCGCGAGGTTGGCCTCGTACAGGGGGATGGCGCGGCCGGGGCGGCCGGCCGTCTCGTAGGCGTTGGCAAGGTTGTTGCGGCTGCTCAGGGTGTCGTTGTGGGTGGGGCCGAGGACCTGTTCGCACTGGGCGAGCGCGGTCTCGTTCAGGGGGATGGCGCGGGTGAGGTCGCCCGCTTCGTGGTATGCCGCGGCGAGGTTGCAACGGGAGACGAGCGTGTCGGGGTGGGTGTCGCCCAGGGTCTCCTCGCGGTGGGCGAGATCGGCCTCGCGGAGCGCGATGGTGCGGGCGTCGAGCCCCTGCGCCCAGAGGTACTGGGCCGCGGTGGTGTAGTGCCGGGCGGCGGGGTTCGGGCGGTGGCCGGGCGGGGTGGTGGCGGCGAGGGCGGTGAGGTGGGGGATCAGGGGATCCCAGGCCGCGCCGATCGAGGGGGCGCTGTCGAGGGCCCGGCCGAGGGCCTGCTCGGCCGCTTCGCGCCCGGGGTGCTCGGGCTGGGCGCGCAGGACGGTCTGGACGAGGCGGTGGATGCCGACGGTGTCGCGGGTGAGGGTGATCATGCTGTAGGTGCGCAGGACCGCCAGGGCCTCGTGGAGGTCGTCCTGGTCCCCGGCCTCGTCGAGGTGGGCGAGGAGGGTGAGGGGGATGTCGTCGGGGGCGAACCAGGCGAGGGCGTTGAGGACGGTGACGGCGAGCGGGTGCCTGGTCCGGAGCGTGGCGAGGGTGTGGGCCCAGATGGTGGCGATGGTGCGTTCGGGGTCGATGCCGTCGGCGGCCTTGGCGAGCTTGCTGCCGAGGGTGCGGCGGTAGGCGTCGATGGTGGTGGGGACCTGGGCGAGGTACGCGCCGGCCTGGTCGAGGGCGAGCGGCAGGTGACCGAGGTCGGCGGCCAGCAGGCGGGCGTCGTGGAGGTCGCGCGGGGTGGGGTCGGTGTCCTCGAAGGCGTAGGAGCAGAGGACTTGGGCGGCGTCGTCGGGAGCGAGGGTGCCGAGGGGCAGGGTGGGGACTCCCCGGGGCCAGCCGGTGGCGCGGCGGGTCGTGATGAGGTGGTGGCCGCCGGAGAGGGCGCCGGTGTAGGGGGCGAGATCCTGCGGGGACTCGGCGTTGTCGAAGACGAGCAGCCAACCCGGGTGCCACTGAAGCCAGTTGGAGGCCCAGGCGGTGCGGGCCTGCTCGGCGGCCTGGGCGGCCCAGGAGGGGTGGAGGAAGAGCGCGAGGCCGGCGAGGGACTGCTCGATCCGGGCCGGGGACTCGGCGTTGATCCACCAGGTGAGGGTGTAGGCGTGGCGCTGCCGGTGGGCGTAGTGCAGGGCGAGCGTGCTCTTCCCGATGCCGCCGAGGCCGTGGAGGGCGGGGGCCTGGGTGACGGCGGTGCCGCCGTCGGAGGCCAGCGTCCGCTGGATCCAGGCGAGTTCCTCCTCGCGGCCGAGGCAGGCGGGGGCCGGGGCGAGGTTGGCGGCGCCGGGCGGGGCCTCGATGGTGCGGGCCGTGTTGAACGCCTCGGCGGGGAGCACGATGTCGCCGGTGATGGCGGTGGTGATGTGCTGCGCGGTGATGGAACGCGGGCCCGGGGCGGCGTCCGGGCGGTCGTCGGCTGTCAAGGGACCCACCTTGGACGGAGGTTGGACGGATTCTCGCCGTCATTGTCGCACCGGGGTGGGCGGCCGGGCGGGGTGGGGCCGGGTGGGGGCTGTTCCGGGTCGGCTGGTGTGGACGGGGTCAGTCGGGGGCTTGGTGGTGGCCGGCCTGGTTGGCAAGGGCTCGCTGGAGGGCGAGGGCGAGGTTGTTGCGGCTTCGGAGAGTGTGGGGGTGGGTGTGGCCGAGGACCTCCTCGCGTTGGGTGAGGGTGGTTTCGAGGAGGGGGATGGCGCGTTTGAAGTCGCCGGCCCATCTGTAGGCGAGGGCGAGGTTGCTGCGGCTGACGAGGGTGTCGGGGTGGGTGTGGCCGAGGACCTCCTCGCGTTGGGTGACGGTGGTTTCGAGGAGGGGGATGGCGCGTTCGAGGTCGCCGGCCCATCTGTAGGCGAGGGCGAGGTTGTTGCGGCTTCGGAGTGTGCTGGGGTGGGTGTGGCCGAGGGTCTGTTCGCGTTGGGTGAGGGTGGTTTCGTGGAGCCGGATGGCGCGTTCGAGGTCGCCGGCCGACCTGTAGGCGAGGGCGAGGTTGTTTCGGCTGATGAGGGTGTGGGGGTGGGTGTGGCCGAGGGTCTGTTCGCGTTGGGTGAGGGTGGTTTCGAGGAGGGGGATGGCGCGTTCGAGGTCGCCGGCCGACCTGTAGGCAGCAGCCAGGTTGTTGCGGCCGGTCAGGGTGTGTGGGTGGGTGACGCCGAGGACCTGCTGGAAATACGCGAGGTTGGTTTCGTAGAGGGGGATGGCGCGGTCCAGCTCGTCGGCCGACCTGTAGGCGAGGGCGAGGCCGTTGCGGCTGGTCAGGGTGTGGGGGTGGGCTTCGCCCAGGAGTTGCTCGCAGTAGGTGAGGAGCACCTGCCGTAGCGGGATGGTGCGTGCGTTGTGGCCCTGACGGTCGAGGTGTTGGGCTGCGGTGCTGTAGTGCCGGTTGACAAGGAGGTCGTGGTGGCCGGGCGGGGTGGTGGCGGCGAGGGCGGTGAGGTGGGGGACGAGGCGGTCCCAGACCGGGGCCGGGCCGTAGTCGAGGGGCTCGGGAAGGGCGTTGAACGCCAGGTCGAGCGCGTGTTCGGCTTCGGTGCGTCCGGGGTGGTCGGGCTGCTCGCGCAGGACGGTCTGGACGAGGCGGTGGACGCCGACGGTGTCGCGGGTGAGGGTGATCATGCTGTAGCTGCGGAGGGCGCCGAGGGCTTCGGCGAGCTCCTCCTCGCTGCCGAGGTGGCGGAGGAGGGTGACGGGGATGTCGTCGGGGGCGAACCAGGCGAGCGTGTTCAGGACGGTCGCGGCGAGGGGGTCGTGCTCGTCGAGGGCGAGCAGCGTCTGGGTCCAGATGCGGGCGATGGTGCGTTCGGGGTCGATGCCGTCGGCGGCCTTGGCCAACTTGGTGTCCAGGGTGCGGCGGTATGCGTCGATGCTGACGGTCGGATGCTGGGCGAGGTAGGCGCCGGCCTGGTCGAGGGCGAGCGGCAGGTGGCCGAGGTCGGCGGCCAGCAGGCGGGCGTCGTGGAGGTCGCGCGGGGTGGGGTCGGTGTCCTCGAAGGCGTAGGAGCAGAGGACTTGGGCGGCGTCGTCGGGGCCGAGGGTGCCGAGGGGCAGGGTGGGGACTCTCCGGGGCCAGCCGGTGGCGCGGCGGGTGGTGATGAGGTGCCGGCCGTGGGAGAAGGCACCGGTGTAGGGCCGGAGGTCGCGGGGGTGTTCGGCGTTGTCGAAGACCAGCAGCCAACCCGGGTGCCAGTGCAGCCAGTTGACGGCCCAGGCGGCGCGCTCCGGTTCGGCTGCCCGGCCGGCCCAGGCGGGGTGGAGCTGCATGGCGAGCGCGGCGAGGGACTGCTCGATCCGGGCGGGGGATTCGGCGTTGATCCACCAGACCAGGGTGTAGTCGTCCCGGTGACGGTGGGCGTAGTGCAGGGCGAGGGTGGTCTTGCCGATGCCGCCCAGGCCGTGCACGGTGGGCGCCTGGGTGACGGCGGTGCCACCGTTGGTGTTCAGGGTGCCGTGCAGCCAGCCGAGTTCGTACCCGCGGCCCACGCAGTGCGGCGGCGGGGCGAGGTTGCTGGTGGACGGCGGCGCCTGGATGTCACGGGCGGCGTTGAGGGCCTCGGGCGGCAGCACGATGTCACCGGTGAAGGCGGTGCCGATGGTGTGGGCCGCGGCCGACCGGTCGCCCGACGCCGCGATCGGCTGGTGCGGCTCGGTCACGGTGTGCCCGCCGTGGTGCCGGCCCGTGCAGCGCTCAACAGATCCACCCCGAGGAGAAGTCGGCCGAAGTCCGGCGGCCATTCTCGCACCCGCGGGGCCCGGTTCAGGCGGCGCGCGCCTCGCGGCGGTAGCCGCCGGGGGCCTGGCCGTACTCGCGCTTGAAGGCCTTCGCGAAGGCGTACTCGGAGCCGTACCCGGTCCGCGCGGCGACGGTCGTCAGCGAGGTCTCGGACTCGCGCAGCAGCCGGGCGGCGGTGGTCATCCGCCAGCGGGTCAGGTAGGCCATGGGCGGTTCGCCGACCATGGTGGTGAAGCGGCGGGCGAAGGCCGCGCGGGAGAGCCCCGCCCGGTCGGCCAGCGACTCGACGGTCCACTGGGTCGAGGGGGCCTCGTGGATGGCGGAGAGCGCCGGGGCGACGGCGGAGTCGCCGAGCGCGGCGACCCAGCCGGCGGCGGCGGCCGGGGGCTGGTCCTCGAACCAGGCGCGCAGGATGTAGAGGAGGAGCGAGTCGATCAGCGCGGGGACGATGCCGGTCGAGCCGATTCGGGGGTTCTCCAGTTCCGTGCCGAGGAGTTGGACCGCCGCGCTGAGCTCGGGGTGCCGCCCGTGCCGGGTGGGCAGGTGGATGATCTCGGGCAGCTGACGGACCAACGGGTGCGGACGGCCCTGGTCCAGGTGGTAGTTGCCGCAGAGCAGGCTGGTCCGGGGGCCGTCGCCGCCGAGGGTGACCGTGCCGATCGGGGTGCTCGGCCGGTACTGCTCCGGGCGCTCCGGCTCGGCCGGGGTGGCGGGGTGGTCGGCGAGGATGTGGCCGCGGCCGTCGCGCAGGAAGACCACGTCGCCGGGGCTCAGCGCGATCGGCTCCGCGTCGGGTGCGTCGGCCAGCGGGACCAGCCAGCACGTTCCGTACAGCACCACGTGGAACCCGGCGCCCGCGACCGGGGGGAGGCGAAGGCCCCAGGGGGCGCGGCCCTCGGTGCGGACGGACGTGGGGTGTCCCGTCCGCATCGAACTCAGCGCCTCGCTCAGGATGTCCACGCCGTCCCCCTCCTGCCGCGGCCGACGCCGCCCCCTTGTCCGGTCTCCACTGTAGGACGCCGCTCAGACGACGGTGAGCACGACCTTGCCCTGGACGCTGCCGGACCCGACCAGCTCGTGGGCCTTGGCGGCCTCGGTGAGCGGGAAGGTCTCGGTGACGTGCGGGCGGATGCGGCCCGCGTCGACGAGGGCGGCGATGGCCTCCAGGGACGCGTAGTCGGGCTCGACCGAGATGCCCGCGAATCGGCGGCCCGCCGCCTCGATCTCCGCGGCCAGCTGCTGGTTCCAGTGCTCCATGATGCTGACCAGGGTGCCGCCGGGCTTCAGCACGTCGAGGGCCCGGGTGCCCTCGGAGGACGAGTCGAAGACGACGTCGACGTCGCGCACCGCCTGGGTGTAGTCGGTGGTCCGGTAGTCGATCACCTCGTCGGCGCCCAGGCCGCGGACGAACTCGTGCTTGGCCTCGCTCGCCAGGGCGATGACGTGGGCGCCGCGGGCCTTCGCGATCTGGACGGCGAAGTGGCCGACGCCGCCGGCCGAACGGTGGATCAGGACCCGCTGGCCCTCGCCCAGCCGGGCCGCGTCGACCAGGCCCTGCCAGGCGGTGAGGGCGGCGAGCGGGATGGCGGCGGCGTGGACGTGGTCGAGCGTGGCGGGCTTGCGGGCCACCTGCCGCGAGGGGACGGCGACGTAGTCGGCGTACCCGGTGGCGGCGCGGGGGAAGAAGGGCATGCCGTAGACCTCGTCGCCGGGCTTGAACCGGGCGCCCGGGCCGGCCTCCTCGACGACGCCGGAGATGTCCCAGCCGACGCCGAACGGCGGCTCGCCCAGCAGCTGGTACCCGCCCGAACGGACCGCCACGTCCACCGGGTTGATGCCGCTCGCGTGGACGCGGACGAGGACCTCGCCGCCGAGCGGGGTGGGGCGCTCGATCTCGACGGTCTCAAGGACCTCGGGGCCGCCGAAGGTCTTCTGGACGACTGCACGCATGGGAGGACTCCTTGGTGATCGGTCGGCCGGATCGTCCGGCCGCTTCGTTCTCGATGTCCTCAACTCTAGGAAGATCGAACGATCTGATGAATATCCTTCTGTCTCCCGAAGATGTCCCAGCGTCTTGCTGTCTGAGCCTCCAGGTCGTCTGAGTCGCCCGAGCGTCTGAGTCGCCCGAGTCGCCTGAGTGTCCGATTCGCGCGGGCCTCGGGGGCCGGTCAGCCGGAGGCGTCTGGTCCGCGGCGCCACCAGTGGGCCAGCCGGCGGCGCAGCCCCGACCGGCGGCCGGCGCGCTGCGCGCGGGCGAGGTTCTCGCGGGTCACGACGGTGTTGGCGTGGGTGGGGCCGAAGTCCTGCTCGGCCTGGGCGAGGACGCTCTCGTACAGGGGGATGGCGCGGTCGAGGTCGCCGAGCTCCTGGCAGATGTAGGCGACGTTGTTGCGGGTGACGAGGGTGTCGGGGTGGGTTGTGCCGAGGGTCTGTTCGCGTTGGGCGAGGACGGTCTCGTAGAGCAGGAGGGCGCGGTCGAGCCTGCCCAGCAGCGAGTAGATGAAGGCGAGGTCGCTGCGGTTGGCGATGGTGTCGGGGTGGGCTTCGCCGAGGACCGCCTCGCACTGGGGGAGGTTGGCTTCGCTCAGCGCGACGGCGCGGTCGAGGTCGCCGGCCTTCCGGTAGGCGTGCGCGAGGTTGCTGCGGCTGGCGAGGGTCTGGGGGTGGGCGGTTCCGAGGATCTGTTCGGAGTGCTCGAGGGCGGTCTCGTAGATGGGGATGGCGCGGTGGGGGTCGCCCGCGGTGGCGTAGGCGGTGGCGAGGTTGTTGCGGGTGACGAGGGTGTCGAGGTGGGTTTCGCCGAGGACCGCCTCGCACTGGGCGAGTGTGGACTCCAGCAGGGGGATGGCACGGGAGAGGCCGTTGGTGGAGGCGTGGATGTGGGCGAGGTTGCTGCGGGCGGCGATGGTGTTGGGGTGGGTCTCGCCGAGGACCGCCTCGCACTGGGCGAGGTTCTGCCCGGCCAGGGCGATGGCGAGTTCGACCCTGCCGACCGACTCGTAGGCGGCGGCGAGGTTGTTCCGGGTGGCGAGGGTGTGGGGGTGGGTGTGGCCGAGGATCGTCTCGCTCTGGGCGAGGGTCGCCTCGTACATGGCGACGGCGCGGTCGAGGTGGCCCGCCGAGTCGTAGGAGGCGGCGAGGTTGTGCCGGCTGGTGAGGGTGTCGGGGTGGGTGTCCCCCAGCCGCTGCTCGCAGTCGGCGAGCACGGTGTGCCGCAGCGGGATGGTGCGCGCGTCGTGGCCCTGGTGGTAGAGGTACTGGGCGGCGGTGAAGTAGTGCCGGGCGGCGAGGTCCTCCCGGTGGTCGGGCGGAGTGGTGGCGGCGAGCGCGGTGAGGTGGGGGACGAGCCGGTCCCAGGCCGGGGCGGGTCGGTGCTGCTCGGGCTCGGGGAGGGCGTCGAGGGCGGTGTCGAGGGCGCGTTCGGCGTCGCGGCGGCCCGGGTGGTCGGGTTGTTTGCGCAGGACGGTCTGGACGAGGCGGTGGATGCCGAGCGTGTCGCGGGTGAGGGTGATCATGCTGTAGCTGCGCAGGAGGCCCAGGGCTTCGGCGAGTTGCTCCTCGGTGTCGAGGTGGCCGAGCAGCGTGACGGGGATGTCGTCGGGGGCGATCCAGGCGAGCGTGTTCAGCACGGTGATCGCGAGGGGGTTGCGCTCCTCCAACGCCGCGAGGGTGTGGGTCCAGGTTCGGGTGATGGTGCGTTCGGGGTCGACGCCGTCGGCGGCCTTCGCCAACTTGCTGTCCAGGGTGCGCCGGTAGGTGTCGATGCTGACGGTGGGGTGTTGGGCGAGGTAGGCGCCGGCCTGGTCGAGGGCGAGCGGGAGGTGGCCGAGGTCGGCGGCGAGCAGGCGGGCGTCCCGGAGGTCGCCCGGGGTCGGTTCGGTGTCCCCGGAGGCGTGGGAGCAGAGGAGTCGGGCGGCCTCCTCGGGCGCGAGGGTGCCGAGGGCCCGGGTGGGGGTGGTGCGGGGCCAGCCGGTGGCGCGGCGGGTGGTGATGAGGTGGTGGCCGCCGGCCAGGGCGCCGGTGTAGGGACGCAGGTCGGCGGGGTCCTCGGCGTTGTCGAAGACGAGCAGCCAGCCGCGGTGGCAGTGCAGCCAGTGGATGGCCCAGGCGGTGCGTTCCTGTTCGGCGGCCTTGCCGGCCCAGGACGGGTAGAGCAGGAGGCCCAGGTCGGCCATGGACCGTTCGATGCGGGCCGGGGACTCGGCGTTGATCCACCAGGTGAGTGCGTAGTGGTCGCGGTAGCGGTGGGCGTAGTGCAGGGCGAGGGTGGTCTTGCCGATGCCGCCCAGGCCGTGGACGGTCGACGCCTGGGTGACGGCGGAGCTGCCGTCGCTGGTGAGGACGCGGCGCAGCCAGGCGAGGTCCTCGTCACGGCCCACGCAGACCGGTCGCGGGGCGAGGTTGCCGGTGCCGTGATCGGTCTCGATGGTGCGGGCCGCGTTGAGGACGTCGAGGGGCAGGACGAGGTCGCCGGCGAAGGCGTTGCCGATGGTGTGCGCGGCCACCGAATGGGCCCCGGATGCGGTGACGGCCGGTGTGTCGCTCAACAGGTCCACCCCGAGGAGAAGTTGGTCGAGGACGTGGCGGCCATTCTCGCACCCGGGACGCTCCCCGGTGCGGTGGTCGGGGGAGCTCAGGATGGGGGCGGGGCCTGGGCGCTCAGGAGGCGGGCCGGGCGCCCGCGCGGCGGGTCTGCTGCACCAGCACGGTGGTGGCCCGTTCCAGGAGTTCGCAGAGCGAGGCGTGCTCGGTGGGCGTGAACGCCTCCCTGAGCGCGCGTTCCAGGACGACCACCTCCTGGAAGGCCTGATCCAGCAGCGCCCGGCCCTCGTCGGTGAGGCTGGCGATCTGTACCTTGGCGTGCACCGGGGACGTGTCGCGGCGGATCAGGCCCTTGGTCTCCATGGTGGCGAGCACGCTGCTCATGCTCTGCTGGGTCACCCCGCAGGAGCGGGCCAGTTGGGAGCCGGACAGGCCGCCCTCGCGCGCGAGGGCCAGCAGCACGGTGTACTGCGTCATGGTCAGTCCGTAGGTGCGCAGCACCGCTTCGTGGTGCGCCATCAGCGCCTGCTCGGACCGCCTGATCCGGGTGCAGAGGTCGTCCTCGACCGGGGATCCCACCATGTACTCCCATCCGTTGGCTTCAGCCTGCTGCCTGCTGCCTGCTGACTTCCGGCTGTCGAAGACCGGCTGCCGGTTCCCGCCCAATGGAAGATCCATGTGTTGACACAGGTACCTTACACATCTACGGTCTCGACTATAAGGATACTGAGTCAGCGCAGGGGGATGTAACGATGAAGGCTGTCATTCTGGACGCCGAGGACCGCTACCGCGTCGTCGACCTCGACGAGCCCGCCCCGGGCCCCGGCCAGGTGGCGATCCGCGTCGCCTACGCCGGGATCCAGTGGGGCGACATCATGGTCCGGGACGGCCACTTTCCGGTGCCGCGCCCCTTCGTGCCCGGCTTCGAGGCGGTGGGGCACATCACCGCGGCCGGCGAGGGCGTCGACCCGAACCGCGTCGGCGAGCCCGTCACCGCACTGACCACCGCCGGCGCCTGTGCCGAGGTGGTGCTGGCTTCCGCCGAGCTCGCCCTCGGCATCGGCGACCTGTCGCTGCGGACCGCCGCCGGCCTCGGATGGGCCGCGCCGACCGCCTACGACCTGGTCAACACCGCCGCACGCGTCCGGCCCGGCGAGAGCGTGCTGATCCACGCGGCCGCCGGCGGGGTCGGCACGCTCGCCGCCCAGTTCGCCCGACTGGCCGGGGCCGACCGGATCGTCGGAGTGGTCGGCAGCGCCGCCCGGGCCGACTACGCCGCCCGGTTCGGCTACACCCGGCTGGTGCTGCGGGGGGAGCTCCCGGCCGGGCCGGACGACGAGCCCTTCGACGTGATCCTCGACCCGGTCGGCGGTCCGACCCGCCGGTCCGGCCTCGACCGGCTCGCGGCACACGGCCGCCTGGTCGCCTACGGCAACCTCGCCACCTACGAACCGGTCCTCGCGGACGCCAACGACCTGCTCATGCAGGGTCGTTCACTCCTGACCTACAACAGCAACCTGCTCAGCCGCACCCACCCCGAGCGGCTGGCCGACAGCGCCCGCCGAGCCCTCGGCCTCGTCGCCGACGGCCGGGTGCAGGTGGACGTCACGGCCGAGTACGACCTGGCGGAGCTTGCCGTCGCGGTCCAGCGCCTGGCCGAGGGGGCGATCCTCGGCAAGAGCGTCATCCGCGTCGCCTGACGAGCCGCCGGGGACGGGGCGGGGGCCTGCCGGATCCATGGGGTGCTGCGGCCTGTGCCTGAGGACGCCTCCCCGTCCGGCGGTCCGCCTGTGAGCGGGCGCAGCGGGCCGGTCAGCGGGGCCTGCGTCCGCGCCACTGCCGCCACTGCCGCCAGAGGCGGCGGAGGCGGTGGACGGGCTGGTCGGCGTCGCGTTGCCGGAGGGCGGAGGCGAGGTTGTCGCGGGAGGTGGCGGTCTGGGGGTGGGTGGGCCCGAGGACCTGTTCACGTTGGGCGAGGGTGGTTTCGAGGAGGGGGATGGCGCGGCCGTGATCGCCGGCCGAACTATAGGTGTAGGCGAGGTTGTTGCGGGCGGTGAGGGTCTGCGGGTGGGTGTGGCCGAGGGTCTCCTCGCTCTGGGCGAGGGTGGCTTCGTAGAGCGGGATGGCGCGGTCGAGGTCGCCCGCCGTCTCGTAGGCGCTGGCGAGGTTGTTGCGGGTGATCAGCGTGTCGGGGTGGGTGTGGCCGAGGACCTGTTCGCGTTGGGCGAGGGTGGTTTCGAGGAGCGGGATGGCGCGGTCGAGGTCGCCTACCACGTAGTAGGTGTAGGCGAGGTTGCAGCGGCTGAGCAGGGTGTCGGGGTGGGTGTGGCCGAGGGTCTCCTCGCTCTGGGCGAGGGTGGCTTCGTAGAGCGGGATGGCGCGGTCGAGGTCGCCCGCCGTCTCGTAGACGCTGGCGAGGTTGTTGCGGGCGGTGAGGGTCTGGGGGTGGGTGTGGCCGAGGACCTGCTCGCTCTGGGCGAGGGTGGTCTCGAACAGGGGGATGGCACGGTCGAGGTCGCCGGCCGACTCGTAGGCGTAGGCGAGGTTGTTGCGGCTGAGCAGGGTGTCGGGGTGGAGCTCGCCCTGGGACTGCTCGCAGTACGCGAGGTCGGCGCTCCGGAGCGGGACGGTCCGGGCCTCGTGGCCTTG
Organism: Kitasatospora sp. NPDC048239; assembly: GCF_043202015.1. Classification (NCBI taxonomy): domain Bacteria; kingdom Bacillati; phylum Actinomycetota; class Actinomycetes; order Kitasatosporales; family Streptomycetaceae; genus Kitasatospora; species Kitasatospora sp. NPDC048239. The sequence continues at coordinate 268,266 of NZ_JBICZP010000006.1, forward strand.
GCGGTAGAGGTACTGGGCCGCGACGTAGTAGTGCCGGGTGGCGGGGTTGTCGTAGGAGTCGGGCGGGGTGGTGTCCGCGAGGGCGGTGAGGTGGGGGATGAGGAGGTCCCAGTCGGGGGCCGGGTCGTAGCCGAGGGGATCGGGGAGGGTGTCGAGGGCTTGGCAGAGGGCGTGTTCGGCCTCTTGGCGGCCGGGGTGGTCGGGTTGGCCGCGCAGGACGGTCTGGACGAGTCGGTGGACGCCGACGGTGTCGCGGGTGAGGGCCACCATGCTGTAGGTGCGCAGTGCGGCGAGGGCCTCGTCGAGCTCCTGTTCGGTGCCGAGGTGGTCGAGGAGGCTCAGGGGGATGTCGTCGGGGGCCAGCCAGGCAAGCGTGTTTAGTACGGTGACGGCGAGCGGGTTGCGCTCCTCCAGCGCCGCGAGGGTGTGGGTCCAGATGCGGGCGATGGTGCGTTCGGGGTCGATGCCGTCGGCGCCCTGGGCGAGTCTGGTGCCGAGCGTGCGCCGGTAGGCGTCGATGCTGACGGTGGGGTGTTGGGCGAGGTAGGCGCCGGCCTGGTCGAGGGCGAGCGGCAGGTGGCCGAGGTCGGCGGCGAGCAGGTGGGCGTCGTGCAGGTCGCCCGGGGTCGGCTCGGTGTCCTCGAAGGCGTGGGCGCACAGGAGTTGGGCGGCCTCCTCGGGGGCGAGCGTTCCCAGCGGCCTGGTGGGGGTGGTGCGGGGCCAGCCGGTGGCGCGGCGGGTGGTGATGAGGTGGTGGCCGCCGGCCAGGGCGCCCGTGTAGGGGGCGACGTCCTGCGGGTCCTCGGCGTTGTCGAACACCAGCAGCCAGTCGCGGTGGCAGTGCAGCCAGTGGGTGGCCCAGGCGGCGCGGGCCTGCTCGGACGCCCCGTCCGCCCAGGCGGGGTAGAGGAGCCGGGCGAGGGCGGCGAGGGACTGCTCGATGCGGGCCGGGGATTCGGCGTTGATCCACCAGACCAGGGTGTAGGCGTCCCGGTGGTGGTGGGCGTAGTGCAGGGCGAGGGTGGTCTTGCCGATACCGCCCAGGCCGTGGACGGCCGGTGCCTGGGTGACGGCGGAGCTGCCGTCGCTGGTGAGGATGCGGCGCAGCCAGGCGAGGTCCTCGTCGCGGCCGATGCAGACCGGTCGCGGGGCGAGGTTGCCGGTACCGCGTTCGGTGCCGATGGTGCGGGCGGCGTTGAGGACGTCGAGGGGCAGCACGAGGTCGCCGGTGACGGCGGTGTGGATGGTGTGGGCCGCGGCCGACCGGTCGCCCGCCGCCGTGATCGGCTGGTAGGGGTCGGTCACGGTGCGACTGCCCTGGTGCTGGCCCGTGCGGCGCTCAACAGATCCACCCCGAGGAGAAGTTGGCCGAAAGGTCGGGGGTCATTGTCGCACCGGATCGGGCGGATCGGGGGCGGCGGCGGGTCAGTCGGCCTTGCGCCTGCGCCACTGCCACCAGCGGGGTCGGGTGGGCTGGGTCGGGGCGGGCTGCAGGCGGAGGAAGTCGAGGTTGTTCCGCGTGTTGGCGGTCTGGGGATGGGTGGAGCCGAGGATCTGTTCGCACTGGGCGAGGGTGGTTTCGAGGAGGGGGATGGCGCGTTCGGGGTCGCCGGCCAGTCCGTAGGTGCCCGCGAGGTTGCTGCGGCTCATCAGGGTGTCGGGGTGGGTGTGGCCGAGGACCTCCTCGCGTTGGGCGAGGGTCGTCTCGTAGAGGGGGATGGCGCGTTCGGGATCGCCTGCCGATGTGTAGGCGTGGGCGAGGTTGTGCCGGCTGGTGAGGGTGTCGGGGTGGGTGTGGCCGAGGACCTCCTCGCGTTGGGCGAGGGTCGCTTCGTGGAGGGGGATGGCGCGTTCGAGGTCGCCGGCCTGCTGGTACGCGTCGGCGAGGTTGTTGCGGCTGAGCAGGGTGTCGGGGTGGGCGTGGCCGAGGACCTCCTCGTATTGGGCGAGGGTGGCCTTGTAGAGGGGGATGGCGCGTTCGAGGTCGCCGGACTGCTGGTACGCGGCGGCGAGGTTGTTGCGGCTGAGCAGGGTGTCGGGGTGGGCGTGGCCGAGGACCTGCTCGCTCTGGGCGAGGGTGGTCTCGTAGAGGGAGGTGGCGCGTTCGAGGTCGCCGGCGGCTCGATGGGCCGCGCCGAGGTTGTTGCGTGCGGAGAGGGAGTAGGGGTGAAGGCTGCCCAGGATCAGCTCGCACTGCCTGAGGTGGGCCCGCCGCAACGGGATGGTGCGGGCGTCGTGGCCTTGGCGGTAGAGGTACTGGGCGGCGGTGCCGTAGTGCAGTCCGGCGCGGTCCTCGTGGTGGTCCGGCGGGGTGCTGTCGGCGAGGGCGGTGAGGTGGGGGATGAGGAGGTCCCAGTCGGGGGCCGGGGCGAGGTCGGGGGGTTCCGGGAGGGCGTCGAGGGCGGTGTCGAGGGCGTGTTCGGCATCGAGCCGGCCGGGGTGGCCGGGTTGCTTGCGCAGGACGGTCTGGACGAGGCGGTGGACGCCGACGGTGTCGCGGGTGAGGGTGACCATGCTGTAGGTGCGCAGGAGGCCGAGGGCTTCGGCGAGTTGCTCCTCGGTGTCGAGGTGGCGGAGGAGGGTGAGGGGGATGTCGTCGGGGGCGAGCCAGGCGAGGGTGTTCAGCACGGTGATCGCGAGGGGGTTGCGGTCTTCGAGTGCTTTGAGGGTCTGCGTCCAGATGCGGGTGATGGTGCGTTCGGGGTCGACTCCGTCGGCGGCCTTGGCCAACTTGCTGTCCAGGGTGCGCCGGTAGGAGTCGAGGGTGACGGTGGGGTGTTGGACGAGGTAGGCGCCGGCCTGGTCGAGGGCGAGCGGGAGGTGGCCGAGGTCGGCGGCGAGCAGGCGGGCGTCCTGTAGCTCGTCCGGGGTCGGTTCGGTGTCCCCGAGGGCGTGGGCGCAGAGCAGTTGGGCGGCCTCCTCGGGAGCGAGGGTCCCCAGCGGCCGGGTGGGGGTGGTGCGCGGCCAGCCGGTGGCGCGGCGGGTGGTGATGAGGTGGTGGCCGCCGGCGAGGGCGCCGGTGTAGGGGCGCAGGTCGGCCGGGTCCTCGGCGTTGTCGAAGATCAGCAGCCAGTCGCGGTGGCAGTGCAGCCAGGTGGTGGCCCAGGCGGTGCGGGCCAGTTCGGACGCCGCGTCGGCCCATGCGGGGTAGAGCTGCATGGTCAGCGCGGCGAGGGACTGCTCGATGCGGGCCGGGGACTCGGCGTTGATCCACCAGACCAGGGTGTAGCTGTCGCGGTAGCGGTGGGCGTAGTGCAGGGCGAGGGTGGTCTTGCCGATGCCGCCGAGTCCGTGGACGGCGGGGGACTGCGTGACGGCCGAGCTGCCGTCGCTGGTGAGGACGCGGCGCAGCCAGGTGAGGTCCTCGTCGCGGCCGACGCAGACCGGGCGCGGGGCGAGGTTGCCGGTACCGCGCTCGATGGTGATGGTGCGGGTGGCGTTGAGGACGTCGACGGGCAGCACGATGTGGAGGTCGCCGGTGAAGGCCGCGCCGATGTGCTGGGCGGCGGCCGACCTGGCGCCGGACGCGGTGACGGCCGGTGTGTCGCTCAACAGATCCACCCCGAGGAGAAGTCGGCCGACGTAGTGGTGGCCATTCTCGCACCGGGGTGGTGGGCGCGGGAGGGGCATCGGTGGCGGGAGTGGGTGGCGCTTGGGCGGCTCCGAGAGGGCAGCTATTTTCTGTTATGCCAATTGACACAACATCAAAAGAATCCCTACGCTGACCGCCATGGATGAGGTCAAAGGCCGCGGACGCCCACGCAAGGATCCGGAGCGGCTCGCGCGGTGGACTCCGCCCGAGGGGTGGTCCCGTCTTGTCGCCTGGGTGTCGCCCGAGGAGAAGAAGGCGCTGAAGCGCGTCGCCGTCGAGGCCGAGGTCTCGGTCGCGGACCTGGTCCGCGCACTGGCCGCCGGACTGGCCGGCGGGGCGATCACCCATGAGGAACTCGTCGGCCAGGTCAGAAAGGGCATGCAGGTCATGGAGAAGATCCCCACGCTGTTCGAGCGGGACGGCGACTTCCGGGTGGTGGACCGCCCCCGCGCCGAGTGCGCCTGGGTGTTCGACGGCGAGGGCACGCCGACCGAGAAGCTCGACGGCACCAACGTCCGGCTGACCACCCGCTCCGGGCGGCTGGTGCGGGTGGAGAAGCGGCGCAACCCGAGCAAGGCGCAGAAGCAGCAGGGCATCACGGACGGCTGGTACGTCGACACGGACGAGCACGGCCCCGAGGACCGGTGGATCCTGACCGCGGCCCGCAACACCGACGTCGCCGGGTGGCCGGACGGCGAGCACGCCTGCGAGGCGCTCGGGCCGCGGATCCAGGGCAACCCGCTTCAGCTGGACGAATACCGCTGTGTGCCGTTCAACCTGGAGATCCCGGCATACGGGGACGTGCCTCGCAGCTACAGGGAACTGCGCGACTACCTCGCCGAGTTGGAGAGCCGGTACGCGCCGGGCAGCCTGGCCGAGGGGATCGTGTTCCACCACCCGGACGGGCGGCGGGCCAAGATCAAGCGCAAGGACTTCCCCAAGTCCGCCTGAGCGGTGGGCGTCGTGGGTGTCTCCGACTGGTGGGCTGGTGGTTCCGGTCCGTAATTCGCATGACGTGTCGGGGCGGGTCTGACAGCCTTCGGGCCGTCAGTGAAGATCGCTCGGAGCGGCACGGAGTGGGGATCGATGGCTTTCGCCTTTGAGGGGCCGGAACTTGAAGGCGCGCTGGTGCGCCTGGAGCCGCTGGACCGCCGCCACACGGCGGGCCTGGCCGAGGCGGCGGAGGAGGAGCGGAGCGGGTACCGGTTCACCTGGGTGCCCAGGGCGGCCGAGGTCGGCGAGTACGTCGAGTCCCAACTGGCCAAGGCCGCAGCCGGAACGGTGGTGCCGTACGCGCAGGTGGAGCGGGCGACGGGCCGGGTGGTCGGTGCCACGGCCTTCCTGGATCCGCGGGTCTGGGCTCCGGGTGAAGGCGAGGGACTGTTCGCGGTCGAGGTCGGCTACACCTGGCTCGCGGCGTCGGCCCAGGGCACGGGGGTGAACTCCGAGTCCAAGCTGCTGCTGTTCCGGCACGCGTTCGAGAACTGGGGTGTGGCGCGCCTGGACTTGAAGACGGATGCGCGCAACAGCCGTTCGAGGGCCGCGCTCAGCGGGGTGGGCGCGCGGTTCGAGGGCGTGCTGCGGAACTGGTCCCGGTCGTGGGCGCCGGGCGAGGCCGGTCGGCTGCGGGACTCGGCGATGTTCTCGATCACCGCCGAGGAGTGGCCGGACTGCCGGGCGCGGCTGGAGAAGCGCGTCGCCGCCCGCTCGGCGCGGGGGTAGTCGGTCGGCCGGGCGTGAGCTGTTCGCCGTCCGCACCCGCCCCTGCCCTGGGAACTGCCGGGGCGGGGGCGGGTGCCGAGGTGGGCGCGTCGGGTGGCCGGGCGTGCCCGGGTCAGCTCCGGGTGACCACCAGCTGGCTGGAGCCGTCCGGCAGGCCGGCGATGGCGGCGCGCTGGGCCGGGAAGGTGCTCGCGCCGTACGGGCCCTGGACGGCGCCGAAAACGGACCAACTGCCGTTTTTGAAACGGGTCTTGTGGTAGACGTTGCCGTCACTGCCGACCACCGCCACCTGGGACGAACCGTCCGGCAGGCCGGCGATGCCGACCGTCCGCGCGGCCGTGGTGGGCGTGCCGTTGCCGGGGAGCGCGGCGAACCCGCTCCAACTGCCGTTGGTGAAGCGGGTCTGGTGGTAGACGTTGCCGTCGTTGCCGATCGCCAGCACCTGCGAGGAGCCGTCCGGCAGCCCCGCGAGGGCCACCCGCCAGGCCGCCATGGTCGGGGTGCCGACGCCGGGGAGCGGGGCGAATCCGCTCCAACTGCCGTTGGTGAAGCGGGTCTGGTGGTAGACGTTGCCGTCGTTGCCGATCGCCAGCACCTGGGCGGACCCGTCGGGCAGGCCGGCGATGGCGACGTCCCAGGCCGCCATGGTCGGGGTGCCGATCCCGGGGAGCGGGGCGAATCCGCTCCAACTGCCGTTGGTGAAGCGGGTCTGGTGGTAGACGTTGCCGTCGTTGCCGATCGCCAGCACCTGCGAGGAGCCGTCCGGCAGCCCCGCGT